>NZ_BAABIE010000015.1:0-94600 GCF_039542465.1 Gordonia alkaliphila
GGTGATCGTCACGCCCAACTCGACGGTTCGGCAGATCGTGTCGGCAACATCGGAAGTAAGCTCAGCCATGGGTCCTGTGGTGTGCGTCGGGGTTGTTGAGGAACTTCCATGATCACACCCAGGGCCCGCCTACATCTTGTGGTCGCCCGCGCTCGTCCCGAACCTCACCTACGCACTCTTAGATCCGAAGAGCCGATTTGACACCGCCCACCTGCAGCAGTGATACGCAATCGGGTTGGCCAGCCGAGAGTGGGGACTTCCGTGCGGAATCCCTTCAGATTCGTTGTGATAAATTCGAAGGAATCATGTCGGATAATATCCAGGACTATGTCGCCGCGGTCTTCGTGCGCGTTGTCAACATGCACATACACGAGTGGATCGCATTCCACAATTCGATGAGGCCCTCCATGGCGCGGCACTAGCACGATCGTCATTCCTTGTTCGGGGCGGTAATCGGCTGCGTCACCGATCGGGCGTAGCCCCAATCCGGCAAGAACGCTTTCCAGTGGGTCGGCGGTAATGGGTGCCAAGGCAAAAACAAGATAGTTGGGGGTAATGGCGAAGTCGTGCTGAATGTATAGGTGATTCAGTGCGACCTTAGCGATCTGATCCATCCTTCCGTCGGGAGATACGCGGAAGCAACGCAAGACAGCGCCGGGTAGTACTTTGTTGCCCGTGGTTGAGATATCCAGGCCGAAGTTGAAGAGTTCCCCGGTCTCGGGATCAATGCGCGGATGGGGCGAGAATCGCGAAAAGCGCGGAAGAGCGCCATTGAAGTCGCAGGGACCTATCGTGGTGAGGTCTCTTGGGTCGATCTCCCATGGCCGTCCTGCGTCGCTGAGGGCAAGGAGGCGATCTGCGTGCATGACGGCGTGAGTGTTGGCAGTGTCGGCTGGAAGTCGGCCGATATTGTTCCAGAGTTTAGCCGCCTGTGTGTAGACTCCTCGAACTCTGGAGCCATTTCCGCGTAGCTCCTGGCGTCGCTTTGGAGTATCGACATATCGGGACTGAAAACGGACCTGACCATCGGCAATAGTGAACTTAGCCATTAGGCCGTCGCCATCGAACGGGTGCGCGGCGTAAAAGCCGCCGGCGTCAAAATCTGCGGGACCGTTTCTAAACAAGGTGCCGCGCAATCCGTTGGGAACTTGGCCAGTCAGCCGGAGGGTGATCTCATCAGGACAATGGGAAGCGGAACGGTACAGGGGAATGGTATCGACCGGTGTTAACCTCGGGCTTTCATCGCTGAATTCGCTTGACCTGCCGATTCTCTGAAGAAAGGTGCTCTGACCTGCAATAATTGTTGTTGCGACACATCAATTACAAGCAGAGCGAGGAGCACCTTTCTGGTGAAGAACTCTACCGTTTTCTACCCGCAGATTCAGGCCACTGCCGATGGTGGCGGGATCATCAGCCACGGCGGCACCGTCCTGGCCACCCGGACCGCCGAGGTGTCCGGCCTCGCCGACGCACTACGGACGGAACTGACGCCGTGGCGTAAACCCCTGGCCACACACGATCCGGCGAAGATCCTGCTCGACCTGGCCACGAGCCTGATCGTCGGCGGTGATTGCCTGGCCGACATCAGCATGGTCCGCGGCCGTTCCGAGGTGTTCGGCCCGGTGGCTTCCGATCCGACAGTCTCGCGACTGATTGCCACCCTGGCCACCGGTCCTGAGCGGGCCGTGCAGGCGATCCGGGCCGCTCGCGCCACTGCCCGGGATCGAGTGTGGTCCCTGGCCGCCGACGATGCACCCGGGCACGGTCGGTCGGCGAAGAAGCCGTTGATCATCGACATCGATGCGACGTTGGTGACCGCCCATTCGGAGAAGGAGCAGGCTAAGCCAACCTATAAGCGGGGCTTCGGATTTCACCCGTTGATGGCGTTCATCGACCATGGGCCAGAAGGGACCGGTGAGGCCGCCGCGGCGATCCTGCGGCCCGGCAACGCCGGCTCCAACACTGCCGCCGACCACATCGAAGTGACGAAGAAGATCCTCGACCAGGTCCCCGACGTCGGGTCTCGGCCGGGCCGCTCGATCCTGATCCGCACCGACTCGGCCGGCGGCACCCACGACTTCGTCGACTTCCTTGCCCGTCGACGCCTGTCCTATTCGGTCGGCTTTCCGTTGAACGAGGCCATGGGTCACCTCATCGACACCCTGCCGAAGAAGGCATGGACCCCGGCCTACGACCCCGACGGTGAACCCCGCCAGAACGCTGACGTCGCCGAACTGACCGGCGTCCTGGACCTGACAGGGTGGCCGGCCGGGATGCGCGTCATCGTCCGCCGCGAGAAACCGCACCCGGGCGCCCAACTGCGGATCACCGACCGCAATGGATGGCGCTTGATCGCCTTCGCCACCAACACCACCGGCGGTCAACTCGCCGACCTCGAAGCCCGGCACCGACGGCGAGCCCGCTGCGAGGACCGTATTCGGATCGCGAAAGATACTGGCCTGACCAACTTTCCGCTCAAAGGGTTCGCTCAGAATCAGATCTGGCTCGCCCTGGTCGAGTTGGCGTGCGATCTGCTCGCCTGGACGCAGATGCTGGCATTGGCCGGTACCTCCGCCCGTGTCTGGGAACCCAAGAAGCTGCGCACGCGACTCTTCTCCACCGCAGCCCGCCTCGCCCGTCACGCCCGACAACTCCGGCTTCGCTACGACCAACAACACCCGTGGAGTGGCCTGCTCGCCGCCGGTCTCGAGCACCTGACCGCCTACCCGGCACCCGGCTGACCCGGCAGCCGAGACCGCACCTCACGAGATGAAAGAACCTGCCCTTCCGGTGATGTGAAACCCGGACGTATCCGACGCTCGGCCGCCTTGTCGTACCCGACAGGCATACTCTGCCGCGCAGCCCTCAATCCGAAACCGCACAGGCCAGGACATCACCCCGATGAAAGATCGAGGCTAGGGCTTCCCACACGCGGTCGCTGCGGCCGATGCGCAGTCCGCGGGCGCGGGCCGCGAGCTGCGCCAACACCGGGGTGTCGATCGGCAACGAGTCCGGATCATCCTGTGCCCCGAGGGAATCGGGAAACCGGTCGAGCAGCCACCCCGCACCCGGACCCCATGCCCGTGCCGCCACCTCGCCCGCCCGCATCACCACGGTGACGGTGCCCGGCCCGTCCGGCGTGTAGCTCGCGCGCCACACCGAACCGTCCGGCGCACGACGGTAGGCGGGGTCGCGACCGCCGTGCCGGTGCACCCGCAGGGTCGCGTCGACGTCGAGCGGTTCGGGCGGCCGCCAACGTCGTTCCATATGGGCGATTCTATGAGAAAATCACACCGTTCGATCTCTCCCGCAGCACCTATCCCGCGTGAAAGCGAGTTCTCCATGTGCACCCGTGTGCTTTGGCCCGACGCCAACGGATCGGTCATCGTCGGCCGCAATATGGATTTCCATCAAGACCTGCACACCAACCTCTGGAAGCTCCCGCGCGGGATCAAGCGCGATGACCGCGTCGACGGCAAACTCACCTGGACCGCGAAGTACGGCAGCGTGATCGCCGGCGTCTACGACATCCTCTCCACCGACGGACTCAACGAGAAGGGCCTCGCCGGGCACATCCTGTGGCTGGCCGAATCGGAGTACGGCACCGTCGACGAGTCGCGTCCCGCGCTCGCCATGTCGGTGTGGCTGCAGTACTACCTGGACAATTTCGCGACCGTCGGCGAGGCCGTGGCCTGGTCGGAGAAGCATCAGCCGCAGGTGGTGCCGATGGCCGACCCGACCGGCAAGAGCAGCCCGGCGCTGCACCTGGCGCTCGACGATGCCAGCGGCGACTCGGCCGTCTTCGAGTACGTCGACGGCGAGCTGAAGATCTACCACAGCCGCGACTACCTGGTGATGACCAATTCGCCCACCTACGACCAGCAGCTCGAGCTGGTGAAGAAGTACGAGGGCCTGGGCGGCAGCGACCCGCTGCCCGGCACCTGCCTGGCCGCCGACCGGTTCGCCCGCGCGCTGTACTACATCAACGATCAGCCGACGCCCACCTCGCAGGTACAGGCGATGGCCGCGATGCGCAGCATCCTCGCCAACGCCGCACAGCCCTTCCGCAACCCGGAGCCGGGCAAGCCGGACGCCTCGCAGACGCTGTGGCAGGTGGTCATCGACCTGACCAACCTCCGGTACGCTTTCGAATCGACCACCCAGCCGAACCTGGTGTGGGTGGATCTCAAGGATCTGGACTTCGCCGAGGGCTCCGGCGAGACCAAGCTCGACCTGCTCAGCGACCTCGCACTCGAAGGCGGCATCGCCGGCGAGGTGCACAAGCATTTCCGCAAGCACCACCGGTTCCACATCGTCTCGATCGAGCAGGCCAAACTGATCGGCGAGGTGGTCGCCAAGGCCCTCGGGCAGGTCGACAAGGCCAAGAGCGCCGAAGCCGAGGTCCAGAAGGTGCAGGCGCTGGTGCAGAAGGAACTCGCCCACTTCGTCGACGCCGAATAGTCGGCGCGAACGACGGCGAATGCCCCGACCGGAGGTATCTCACGGCTCCGTGGCGCCGCGGGAGGTCTCCTGTCGCGCCACGGAGGCGCGGCGGCCGTCAGGGCTCAAACGTGTCACCGGTACACCAATCGTTGCCAAGCGCACTCCGAATCGCACGAACGGTGGCCGCGCCGGGTAAGTGTGGAGGCAGCGGGGAGCGGGTCGACCGCTTCCCGTGCACCCAACCACCACGGAGGACACCCGCACATGGCTGGCGATTCCGCCGGGCGGACGACTGTCGAACCCGACGAACTGCTGACACTCGTCGCTCACGTCAGCGAGGCCTTGAATCGGTCGTCGTACCCGGTCCCGTTGACCAACGCGGTGATTCACGACATCTGCCGCGCCTACCACGGCGCGATCGAAACCGAAGTCTTCGCGACGTACATCATCGCGATCGACAAGAAAACCGGCCAGGTGACTGCGGCCAACACCGGCGCCATGTATCGATTCGACCAGATCGCCGACACCGAGGCCCTCGTCGACCGACTGCGGGTCGGCGATGTTCCCATCCCCGAGGCGCTGGCCGGGCTCGCGGCCATCGCCGATTCCCCCGCGCCGGTGAACTTCTGGCTGCGACTCCTGGGCTACCTGATGATGGCGCTGGGTTTCGCGTTCTGCTTTCAAATGAGCTTCGCGGCCTCACTCGCCGCCGTCACCGTCTCGCTGCCGATCGCGGCCATCTCCATGTGGAGCAGCATCAAAGGAACCCTTGCGGCGCTGATGCCGGTGCTGCTGACCTTCCTCGCCGCGCTGGCCATCACTCTGTGGGCGGTACACGGCGGACTGGAGGACTCCGCACGGCTCGCCGTGATTCCCGTGGTGACGCTGATCCCCGGCGCCGCACTGGCGACGTCGCTCATCGAGTTGACCTCCGGCGACATGATCGCCGGAGCCACCCGGTTGATCTCAGCGCTGGTGGTGCTGGCGTCGATGGCGTTCGGGCTGGCATTGGCCATCGACATCGTGGGTATCAGTTCCAGCCAGTTGCAGGACCTGCCCACCGACAAGGCCCCGGCCTGGGTACTGTTGCTGGCCGCCCCGACCTTCGGAATCGGCAGCTTTCTGTACTTCTCCACCCCCAAACGCCTGTGGGGGTGGGCCATCGCCTTCATCATCGCCACGTTCTGGCTGAACCGCCTGCTCGAATTGTGGATGCTGCCCGCCTTCGCCGGCGGACTCGCACTCGGGGTCGCACTGTTGACCGCGTGGGCCATCAATGCGCACACCCGATCCCGGCCCAGTTCATTGGTGATGTTCATGCCGACGTTCTGGCTGATGGTGCCCGGCTCTATGGGCTTCGTCGCCGTCAGCGGCGCCATCACCTCGGACCGGGCGCTCGGCGATCTCGGCACCAATGCCGCACTGTCGTTGCTCAGCATGGCGATCTGCATGATGATCGCCGCGGTGCTCGCCCCGTTGGTCACCCGACGGCCGCACGCACTCGACAGATCCGTCCTGCTCACCGCCGCACGGACGCACCTTCGACACCGGGACCGCGACTGAGTCGTCCGCACCCCTGATCAGCGAACGGCCCGGCCTCCACAGGGAAGGACCGGGCCGTTCGCGGACTCGTGTGCGCGATCTACAGGTTGATCATGTGCCCGACGGCGCCGTGGAAGGTCTCCTGCAGCGCCTCGCTCATGGTCGGGTGGGTGTGGACGTTGCGCGCCAGTTCCTTGGCGGTCAGGTCCCACTTCTGCGCGAGGGTCATCTCCGGCAGCATCTCCGAGACGTTGTCGCCGACGAGGTGGCCGCCGAGCAGTTCGTCCGTGTCGGCGTTGGTGACCAGCTTCGCGAAGCCCGCGGAGGCGGCCAGGCCCTGGGCCTTGCCGTTGGCCGAGAACGGGAACTTGGTGACCGTGACGTTGTAGCCCTCGTCCTTGGCCTGTGCCTCGGTGAGCCCGAAGGAGGCCACCTGCGGCTGGCAGAAGGTGGCGCGCGGCATCATCCGGTAGTCGCCCAGGGTCATGGTCTCCGCTCCGGCCATGGTCTCGGCGGCCACGATGCCCTGCGCCTCGGCGACGTGGGCCAGCATCAGCTTCGCGGTGACGTCGCCGATGGCGTAGATACCGGACACGTTGGTGCGCATGTGGTCGTCGATCGCGATGGCGCCGCGATCGGTGAGTTCCACGCCGGTGGTCTCCAGGCCGAAGCCCTCGGTGCGCGGGGCGAAGCCGACCGACATGAGGACCTTGTCGACGGTCACGCTGGCCACGGCGCCCTTGGCGTCGGTGTAGCTGACCACGACCTGCGAGCCCTGGTCGTCGACCGACTGCACGGCGGTGCCGGTGAGGATCTTGACGCCCAGCTTCTTGTAGGCCTTCGCGATCTCCTTGGAGACGTCCGCGTCCTCGTTCGGCAGCACGCGCGGCAGGTACTCGATGATGGTGACGTCGACGCCGTAGTTGGCCAGGACGTAGCCGAACTCCATGCCGATGGCGCCGGCGCCGACGATGACGATGGAGCCGGGCAGGTCGCGGGTGAGGATCTGCTCCTCATAGGTCACGACGTTCTCCGACAGCTCCACACCGGGCAGCAGGCGGACCTGCGAGCCGGTGTCGATGATGACGTTGTCGAAGGTGATCACGCGGTCCCCGACCCGGATGGTCTTCGCATCGGTGAAGACGCCGTAACCGTCGATCTCGGTGATCGCGTTCTTCTTCATCAGGAAGTGGACGCCCTTGACGATGCCGTCGGACACCTTGCGGCTCCGGTCGAAGGCGACGCCGAAGTCGAAGCTCACCTCACCGGACATGCCGAAGGTCTTCGCTTCGTGGTTGAAGACGTGCGCCAGTTCCGCATTGCGCAGCAGCGCTTTGGACGGGATACAGCCGACGTTGAGACAGACACCTCCCCACCACTTCTCCTCGATGACGGCGGTCTTCATGCCGAGCTGGGCGGACCGGATCGCGGCCACGTACCCACCAGGACCTGCTCCAAGGACGACGGTGTCGAAGTGTTCAGTCACGGCTTCAACCCTAGCCTCCGGGGCGGTCGCCGCGCAGGTCGCTATGCGGCCACATTCGATCAAAGAACGTCCGTTCGACGACCCCATGTCCGATTCGCGGATATCGCCGGTCCTGCCAGGTCATCGCGGCAGTTCCCGGGCGTGTCCAGAGGAGCCCACGAGGCGAAAGTGTTTGCTCCGCGCCGGTCCGGGGTACAGCTCTATGTGTAGTCCGTTCGGGGGGAAGGACGCCGTCACCCCGAGCAGTCCGCCTGCCCGCGACGGCTGAAGGAACGGAGCCTGAGATGACGCCGGAGACGACCCGCGACCTGCCGAGTCTGCCGAAGGACTTAGCTGCGCCCTCCCCGAAAGTGATCCGCAAAGCGATCACGGCGTCGGCCATCGGCAACGCCACCGAGTGGTACGACTACGGCGTCTACGCCGCCACGATCACCTATCTGACGCAGGCCTTCTTCCCCGGCGCCATGGGCACGCTCGGCGTGATGCTGGGCTTCGCCGTGTCGTTCGTGTTGCGCCCCCTCGGCGGATTCGTCTGGGGCCCGATCGGCGACCGCGTGGGCCGCAAACACGTCCTGGCCCTCACCATCCTGTTGATCTCGGTGTCCACCGCCCTCATCGGCGCGCTGCCGACGCACGCGGTGGCCGGCGTGTGGGCGCCGATCCTGCTGATCGCGCTGCGCGTGGTGCAGGGCTTCTCCACCGGCGGCGAGTACGGCGGCGCCGCGACGTTCATGGCCGAGTACTCGCCGGACGACAAGCGCGGACGGTACGGCAGCTTCCTGGAGTTCGGCACGCTCGCCGGCTTCGCGTCGGGCACCGCGCTGGTGCTGCTGCTGAACCTCGGTCTGTCCGACGACCAGATGGCCACCTGGGGCTGGCGCCTGCCGTTCCTGCTCGCCCTGCCGCTCGGCCTGGTGGGCCTGTACCTGCGCTCGCAGCTGGAGGACTCCCCGGTCTTCACCGAGCTCGAGGAACACGGGTCCGAGGCGGTCGACGTCCCGATGTGGACCAAGCTCCGCCAGACGGTCGTCGACTACTGGCAGCCGATCTTGATCATGTTCGGCATGGTGGTGGCGCTGAACGTGGCCAACTACACGCTGCTGGCCTTCCAGCCCGAGTACTTGAAGAACACCATCGGACTGTCCGAGGACGACGGCTCCACCGTGGTCCTCGTCGGCCAGGTCGCCATGATGTGCCTGATCCCGCTGTTCGGCCGCTGGTCCGACCGCACCGGCCGCAAGCCGATGTGGTGGGTGTCGTTGATCGGCCTGTTCGCGCTGTCGTTGCCGATGTACTGGCTGATGGGCCAGGGCTTCGGCTGGGCGATTATCGGCTTCGTGGTGCTCGGCGTGCTGTACCTCCCGCAGCTCGCCACCATCTCGGCGACGTTCCCGGCCATGTTTCCCACGCACGTGCGCTACGCCGGGTTCGCGATCTCGTACAACCTCTCCACCGCCCTCTTCGGCGGCACCGCACCGCTGGTCAACGAGGCCGTGGTGAGCGCCACCGGGTGGAACCTCTTCCCCGCCGTCTACCTGATGGGCGCCTGTGCGATCGGCATGGTGGCGCTGGCCTTCCTGCGCGAGACCGCCGGCTGCTCGCTGCGCGGCACCGAGGTCCCCGGGCAGGCGATGGACCAGACCGAGCCGGTCGCACCCTCGCGCCAGGCGATTTCAATCAGTGATTGAAACGTTGTGAGTTTTCGTGTTTGAATTACCGGCATGGCCGAGAGCATCTCCCGCGCGAGCACGCGCGAACGGCTCCTCGACGCCGCGGAGGAACTGCTGCTGCAGTACGACTACGACGCGGTGTCCGTCCGGAGCATCTGCGCGCACTCGCAGGCCAATCCGGCCGCGGTGCACTATCACTTCGGATCCAAAGAACAGCTCGTCGCCGCACTCCTCGAGACCCGGCTCGCGCCGGTGTGGGCCGCCGGCCTCGACCGGATCGACCAGCAGCCGGCGACGGTGACCGCACTGGTCGACGCCCTCTGGGCACCGATGGACGAGCTGCTCGCCGACCCGGTGGGCACCCTGCGCCTGTCGTTGCTGGCGCGCTTCGTGCTGAGCCACCCGAACGTGCGGTGGCAGAGCACCTGGTTCGACCTCACCGCGTGGGTGCGGGCCCTGCAGCGCGCCCGCCCGGAGCTCGACGAGACGACGGCCCGCTACCGCTGCCGCTTCGCATTCTCCGCCCTGCTGACCCAGGTCGGCGGCGGTCACCCGCTACCCCCGGCGGCCGCCGCCGCACTGCGGGCCTTCCTGGTCGCCGGTCTCGCCGGCACGCCCGCCACCTAGTTCTTCCGCATCGACAGCCCGTCCACCGTTTCGTCTACAGCCCAAGGACACATCACCTCATGACCACCACCCCGCCGATCGATCCGTTCGCGCCGGCCACCCTCGGCCCGCTGCAGCTGCGCAACCGCCTCATCAAGTGCGCCACCTTCGAGGGCATGACGCCGGACGCCGTCGTCACCGACGAACTGATCGAGTTCCACCGCGAGCACGCCGCCGGCGGCGTCGCGATCAGCACCGTCGCCTACTGCGCCATCTCCCCGGAGGGCCGCACCGACCGTCACCAGATCTGGATGCGCCCGGAAGCGGTGCACGGCCTGCGTCGCCTCACCGACGCGATCCACGGTGAGGGCGCGCTCGCCGCGGCCCAGCTCGGGCACGCCGGCGCGGTGGCCAACTCGGTGTCCAACGGCGCGAAGGCGTTGGGCCCCACCGCGATTCCCGCACCGATGGGCATGTCGCTGACGAAGAAGGTCACCGTCGACGAGATGCCCGCGCTGCTGGAGAAGTTCGCCACCGCCGCCAAGATCGCCGTCGACTCCGGCTTCGACGCCCTCGAGATCCACTGCGGCCACAACTACCTGATCAGCTCGTTCCTGTCACCGCTGCTGAACCACCGCCGCGACCAGTACGGCGGCTCCCTGGTGAACCGCGCCCGCCTGGCCCGCGAGGTGCTGGAGACCGTGCGCAACGCCGTCGGTTCCGACGTGGCCGTCTGGGCCAAGCTCAACATGTACGACGGTGTCGGCAAGCCCGGCCCTGGGCGCGGCCCCAAGCCGTGGCGCGGTTTCAACGTCGACGAGGCCTGCGAGACGGCCCGCCTGTTCGAGTCCGACGGCTTCCTCGACGCCATCGAGCCGACCGCGGGCAGCTCGCTGCTGAACCCGATGTACCTCTTCCACGGCGATGCGCCGCGCGCCGAGTTCGCCGACGCCTTCCAGGGCGTGATGCGCACCGGCCTCAAGATCGGCGGCCCGGTGTTCCTCAAGGCGTACCCGTACCACGACGCCTACCTCCTGCCGCTGGCCAAGGAGCTGCGCAAGGCGGTCAAGCTGCCGGTGATCCTGCTGGGCGGCATCACCGACCGCGAGAGCATGGACCTGGCGATGCGCGAGGGCTTCGACTTCGTCGCGATGGGCCGCGCACTGCTGCGCGAGCCCGACCTGCCGACCCGCATCGAGGCCGATCCGGCCACGCAGTCGCGCTGCGTGCACTGCAACCTGTGCATGCCGACCATCTACTCGAGCACCCGCTGCCCGATCCGCACCGGCGAGGTCCCCGACCCGCTGGCCTGAGGACCGCCGTCGCCGGTGACCGATAGCCTGGCTCCATGGCTACCGATCCGTATCTCTGGCTGGAAGACGTCACCGGCGACGAGGCCCTCGAATGGGTGCGCGCGCACAACGAACCGACCGTCGCGGACCTGACGTCGTCGGCCCGGTTCGAGGACCTGCGCTCCGGCGCCCTCGAGGTGCTCGACACCGATGACAAGATCCCGTACGTCCGACGTCGCGGCGAGTTCCTCTACAACTTCTGGCGCGATGCCGGCAACCCCAAGGGCGTGTGGCGGCGGACCACCCTGGAGTCGTACCGCACCGACAGCCCCGAGTGGGACGTGTTGATCGACGTCGACGCGCTCACCGCGGCCGAGGACGAGAACTGGGTGTGGGCCGGCGTGGCCCTGCGCTACCCCGAGTACGACCGCGGCCTGGTGTCGCTGTCCCGCGGCGGCGCCGACGCCTCCGTGGTCCGCGAATTCGATGTGGCGCAACGGGATTGGGTCGCACCGGAGGACGGCGGCTTCACCCTCCCGGAGGCCAAGTCGGACATCGGCTGGATCGACGCCGACACCGTGTACGTCGGCACCGACTTCGCCGAGACCGAGGACGGCGAGCCCGCTCTCACCACGTCGGGCTACCCGCGCACCGCCCGCCGCTGGGTGCGGGGCACCGCGCTGGCCGACGCCCCGACGGTGTTCGCCGGCGAGGTGACCGATGTGGCGGCCGGAGCGTCGTACGACCACACCCCCGGCTACGAGCGGCACTACGTGTCCCGCTCCACCGACTTCTTCAACTCGCTCAGCTACCAGCTGGTCGACGGCGAGCCGGTCCTCATCGACGTGCCCACCGACGCCCACTTCTCGGTGCGGCACGACTACCTGATGGTGATGCCGCGGTCGGACTGGGAGGTGAACGGTGTGCTCCGCCCGGCCGGTTCGCTGCTGGTCTTCGACTACCCGGCCTACCTCGCCGGCGAGCGCGCCCACACCGCACTGTTCCTGCCCGACGCGCACACCAGCCTGCAGGACTACTCGTACACGCAGTCGCGCCTGGTGCTGGTGACGCTGCACGACGTCGCCACCCGCGTGGACGTGCGCACCCTCGGCGACTGGCAGCCCGCGCCCAGCACCGGCCTGCCGGAGCTGGCGACGCTCTCGGTGATCGGCACCGACGCCGACCACAGCGACGAGATCTGGTTCAGCGCAAGCTCTTTCACGCAGAGCCCGAGCCTGCTCCTCGGTGACGCGACGAGCGGCGTGAGCGTCCTGAAGTCGACGCCGGAGTTCTTCGACGCCGACGGCGTCACCACCCACCAGTTCTTCGCGACGTCGGACGACGGCACCGCCGTCCCGTACTTCGTGGTGAAGCGGGACGACGTCGCCACCGGCCCCACCCTGCTGTACGGCTACGGCGGCTTCGAGAACTCGATGACGCCGGGCTACTCGGCGATCGCCGGACGCAGCTGGATCGCCCGCGGCGGGATCTACGTGATCGCCAACATCCGCGGCGGCGGCGAGTACGGCCCCACCTGGCACACGCAGGCACAGAAGTCCGGTCGCCATTTGGTGTACGAGGACTTCGCCGCGGTGGCCCGCGACCTGGTGAGCCGCGGCCTCACCACCACGGATCAGCTTGCGGCACAGGGCGGTTCCAACGGCGGCCTGCTGATGGGCGTGATGGCGACGACCTACCCGGAACTGTTCGGCGCCCTGGTCTGCCAGGTGCCGCTGCTCGACATGCAGCGCTACCACCTGCTGCTGGCCGGCGCGTCGTGGATGGCCGAGTACGGCGACCCGGACGACCCCGACGAGTGGGCGTACATCAGCAAGTACTCGCCGTACCAGCGGCTGACCGCCGACGCGCAGTACCCGCAGCTGCTGATGACCACCTCGACCCGCGACGACCGCGTGCACCCCGGGCACGCGCGGAAGTTCGTGGCGCGGATGGAGGAGTACGGCCACCCGGTGCAGTACTACGAGAACATCGAAGGCGGACACGGCGGCGCGTCGGACAACGCACAGGCGGCGTTCAAGTCGGCCCTCGCCTACGAATTCCTGTGGCGCACCGTGGGTCGCGCCGGCGACTGACCGTCGACCCCGACCGCCCGCGTCGCACAGGCGGCGGTCCCACCCGTTCGCGGGCCGCCGGTGCGGGGGAGCTAGCGGCGGTTCAGGAAAAGTGCGGCGCCGGCGCCGACGACGGCCACCGCGAGACCGACCCCGGCAACGATCCACGAGGTGCTGGTCAGGCCGGCGAGCACGTCGTCGGCCACCGCCTCCACCGTCTGCTGGGTGCTGAGGTCACCGGTGGCGCTCTCGGCCGCCTTGGTGCGCAGGTAGGCGGCGAGCGCCGCTCCGGCACCGCCGGCCAAGACCGCGCCGACACCCAGCCAGGACAGCACAGCCGCCCGGTTGCGGCCGAAGATCAGGGCGGCCAGTGCGGCGATCACCCCGGCGATCACCGAGATCCACGCCGTCACCGTGAGCGCCGACCCGACGCCTTCCATCGAACCGGCGGTCAGCCGCGTCTGGTCGACAGGGACGGTGATCTTCCGGTCGATCTCGATCGGCACGGGCGCCTGCTCGAGCACCCGATTGACCATCGGCGTCACGTCCAGTTCCATCTGGTGACGACTGGTCTCCGGCCCGGGCTGCGTGAACAGCCACCGGTGCTGCTGCCGCGCCACCTCGGTGAAGTCCGCGACGAACGCCGGACTCTGCGTGTACGACGTCGCCAGCGGCGCCACCGCCGCACCCGCGAGCGGGATGTCGGTGGACTGCGCCACCTCCTCGGCGATCTTGGCGGCGAAGAACTCCTGCACCACCGGTTTACTCGCGGCCTCCGCGGCCGCGTCAGCGAAGCCGTCGGCCGAGACGACGTGCGAGGCCACCCACGTGCTGGGCACCGCGACGATCATGCCCGCCGCGGCGAGGACGAGGAACAGCCCGGTCAGGAGAGAACGCACGTGCGCCGATCACTCACCGATGGTGTCGCGAGCACGGGCCACGATCGCCGGGTCGGGCTCGCCGACCAGCTCGTGGTCCTTGCCGTCGTACTCGTGCAGGCTCAGCACATGGCGCATCGCGTTGAGGCGTGCGCGCTTCTTGTCGTTGCTCTTGACCACGGTCCACGGCGCCCAGTCGGTGTCGGTCTGGGCGAACATGTTCTCCTTGGCGTCGGTGTACGACGCCCAGCGGTCCAGCGACGCCAGGTCCATCGGCGACAGCTTCCACTGGCGGACCGGGTCGATCTGGCGGATCGCGAACCGGGTGCGCTGCTCCAGCGGGGTCACCGAGAACCAGAACTTCACCAGGTTGATGCCGTCGTCGACCAGCATCTTCTCGAAGGCCGGCGCCTGCTCCAGGAACTGGGTGTACTGGTCGGGCGTGCAGAAACTCATCACCCGCTCCACGCCTGCGCGGTTGTACCAGGAGCGGTCGAAGAAGACCATCTCACCGGCGGCGGGCAGGTGCTGCACGTAGCGCTGGAAGTACCATTCGGTGGCCTCGCGCTCGGTCGGCTTCTCCAGCGCGACGGTGCGCGCACCGCGGGGATTGAGGTGTTCGTTGAAGCGCTTGATGGTGCCGCCCTTGCCCGCGGCGTCCCGGCCCTCGAAGACCATCAGGTGGCGGATGCCGTTCTGCTTGGACCACTTCTGCAGCTTCAGCAGCTCCACCTGGAGGCGGCGCTTCTCCGACTCGTAGTGTCCGCGGTCCATCCGATCGTCGTACGGATAGTCCTCGCGCCACGTGTCCACCACGTTGCGCTGCGGCAGCGTCAGCAGAATCGGGTCGTCGTCGTCATCGTCGACCACGATGAAACCACTGGTGTCGTGCAGATCGACGACGCTCTGCAGCGCCTTGCGACCGGAGACCTTGCTCAGGTCTTCACCGATTTCGAAGTTTTCGAGCGAGAGGTAATCATCCACGAGACCAGCGTATCGCGCGGACGCCCGCCCGTTCGCAGACAGGGCGGATAGCCGTCACGCATCACAATGCGCGATCGACGCGCAGAGACGCAGAAAGGGCGACGCCGCACCGGCGTCGCCCTTTCAACTCGAGAGATCTGTGGAGAGGTCAGGCCTTGGCGCGACGCTCGGATTCGGCGGTGAGGCCCTTCTTCGCGGTGTCGGCGGCAGCCTTCTGCCCCTTCTTCACCAGCAGTCCGGGAAGCTTGATCTTGAGGTCGATCGACAGATCGAAACGCACGTGGCAGGAGTCCGGCCCGGTGGCGGTGATCTTGTAGCTGCCGCTCTGCATGGCCAGCTGCGAGCTGTCGATCAGCTCCCACGCGCACAGGTCGTCGGCCCAGGTGTAGGCCAGTTCCTGGGTGTCGTTGATGCCGATCATGCCGACCGAGACCTTGACCCGATCCGGGGTGCCGTCCTCGTGGGTGCTGAGCACCTCGGCCGACTTGTGCGCACTGGACCAGTCCGGGAGCGCGGGAATGTCCTTGAGGACGTCGAGCACCACCGAAGCGGGTGCCTTGATATCGAATTCATTGGAAACAGAGACAGCCATGGAAAGAACCTACCCCGCGCTCTGGATCAGCCGACCAGGTATCGCTGACGCAACTGCTCCTGCGCCGCCGCGTCGATTCCGAGACCCTTGCTGAAGTAGGTGGCGACGTCGCCGTATTCGCTGTCCAACGACGCGAAAGCCGCGTCGAGATACGACTTCTGCACCCCGAGCACCGGGCGCAGCACCTCCGGGTCGCCGCCGGCCGCGGCAAACTTGTCGAACAGCGGCGCCAGCGACGGCAGCAGGCGATCGTTGGTGGCCAGGTAGTCGGTGTAGACGTCGTCGCGGTCGACGCCCATCAGGCTCAGGAAGCTCGCTGCGGCCCAGCCGGTGCGGTCCTTGCCGGTGGTGCAGTGGAACAGCGCCGGGCCGGAGTCCTCGCCGAGCAGCCCGAGGTAGAAGCGACGGTAGGCGGCGTTCGCGCTGTCCATGGTGAGGAAGTCCCGGTAGGTCTGCGCGATGTAGTCGCCGGCCTTGCCCTCCATCGAGGAGGTGAGCTCACCGAGGAGCGTCGGATCCTCGAGAACCTTGTCGAGATTGCCGGGGATGGCCTGGGCGGCGTCGGCCAGCACGTCGAGCGGGACATCGGTGACGCCGGGCAGCGTCGGGTCGGGCAGCGCGGTCCGCTCGGCCGCCGAGCGCAGGTCGTAGATGGTGCGCAACGCCAGCGGCGCGAGCACGTCAGCGGCCGTCGTGATCACGCTGCGCAGATCGGTGGAGCGGTAGAGCCGCTGCGTCACCACGGTGCGACCGTCGTGCGCCGACCAGCCGCCGAGGTCGCGGAGATTCGGGAGAGCCGGAATGGGACTGGTCGCGGGCAGCGCGGAAACCTGGGTCATGGCGTCCATTATGCCGTGTTCGGTCCCGCCGCCGACGCCGTCGCGAACTGCGTCCGGTACAGCTCCGCGTACCGTCCGTCGGCGGCCAGCAGCGCCGCATGATCGCCGCGTTCGACGACGCGCCCGCCCTCGAGCACCACGATCTGATCGGCCGCCCGGATAGTGGACAGCCGGTGCGCGATCACCAACGACGTCCGGCCCACCAGCGCCTCGGACAGTGCTTCGGCGACCGCCGCCTCGGAGGTGGAGTCCAGGTGCGCGGTGGCCTCGTCGAGGATCACGACGGCCGGTTTGGCCAGCAGCATCCGCGCGATGGTGAGACGCTGTCGTTCGCCGCCGGAGAGGCGGTAGCCGCGCTCCCCGACCACGGTGTCGAGCTGGGCGGGCAACTCGCGCACCAGATCCTCCAGGCGGGCACGACGCAGCGCGGCCCACAGGTCGTCGTCGGTGGCCGTCGGATCGGCGAGCACCAGATTGGCCCGCACCGTGTCGTGGAACAGGTGCCCGTCCTGGGTCACCAGGCCCACCGTGCGATGCACCGATTCGGCGGTCAGATCCCGCACGTCGACGTCGTTGAGCAGGACGGCACCGGAGTCGACGTCGTACAGGCGGGTGGCCAGTGAGGCGATCGTCGACTTGCCCGCGCCGGAACTGCCGACGAGCGCCACCATGGAACCGGCCGGCACGTCGAGGTCGACGTCGTGCAGGATGGTCTCGCCGCCGCGGCTGTCGAGCTGGGCCACCTCCTCCAACGAGGCCAGCGAGACCTTGTCGGCGGACGGGTAGGCGAAGGTGACGTCGTCGAACCGCACGCTGACGCCGGACTCGGTGTGCGGCACCGCGCCGGCGCCGGGGCGGTCGGCGATGAGCGGCTTCAGGTCGAGTACCTCGAAGACGCGCTCGAAACTGACGAGTGCGCTCATCACTTCCACGCGGGCGTTGGCGAGCGCGGTGAGCGGCGCGTACATCCGCGTCAGCAGCAAGGCCAGCGAGACCACCGCGCCGGCGGACAGGTGCTGGTGCACCGCCAGCCAGCCGCCGAGTCCGTAGACCAGCGCCAACGCCAACGACGACACCAGGATGAGCGCGGTGAAGAAGTAGGTCTGCAGCATGGCGCGGCGCACCCCGATGTCGCGGACCGCGTCGGCCCGCTCGGCGAACTCGGCCGACTCCGTGTCCGGGCGGCCGAACAGCTTCACCAGAGTGGCGCCGGGTGCGGAGAAGCGCTCGGTCATCTGCGTCGACATCCGCGCGTTGTAGTCGGCACCCTGCCGCGCGAGGATCGCCACCCGGCGCCCGATACGGCGGGCCGGCAGCACGAACAGCGGCAGCAGGATCAAGGCCAGGAGCGTGATCTGCCAGCTGAGCACGAACATGACGCCCAGGGTCAGGGCCAGCGTCACGATGTTCGACACCACGCCGGAGAGGGTGTCGCTGAAGGCGCGCTGGGCGCCGATGACGTCGTTGTTGAGTCGGCTCACCAGAGCGCCGGTCCGGGTGCGGGTGAAGAACGCGACCGGCATGCGCTGCACGTGGTCGAAGACGGCGCGGCGCAGGTCGTAGATCAGACCCTCACCGAGGTTCGACGAGAACCAGCGGGTCGCGATCCCCACCACCGCCTCGGCCAGCGCGATCACCGCGATGAGGACGGCCAGCACCACGATCTCGCGGCCGGCGTCCGGGCTGACCGAGTTGATCAGGTTCACCACGCGACCGGCCAGCAGCGGGGTGATCACCGTCAGCACCGCGGTGACGATCGACAGCCCGAGGAACAGCAGGATGCGGCGCCGATGCGGGCGCGCGAAACCGGCGATCCGGCGCAGTGTGGCCCGTCGTTCGTGTTTTCCCGAGCGCTTCCCCGGGGTCCGCATCGACTTGTGCAGAACCTCCCACGCGACCGCATCCATGCTCATCGGTTCACCCTAGGCTTTCTTCTTTTCGCCGCAGCCGGCGTTGCCATCGTGTTCGGCGTGGTTCTTCGGTGCACGCCGAAGGCCGGCCACCCGTGCGGGTGACCGGCCTTCGTCAGACTGCGTGGTGCAGCGGGTTCTGATCAGATCAGAAGCCCATGCCGCCCATCTCGTCGCCACCCGGCATGGCCGGGGGGTTCTTCTCGGGCTTGTCGGCGACGACGGCCTCGGTGGTGAGGAACAGCGCCGCGATCGACGCAGCGTTCTGCAGCGCCGAGCGGGTGACCTTCACCGGGTCGTTGATGCCGGCCGCGAGGAGATCCTCGTACACGCCGGTGGCAGCATTGAGGCCGGTGCCCTTGTCCGCGTTGCGGATCCGGTCGGCGACGACGCCGGGCTCCAGGCCCGCGTTGATGGCGATCTGTCGAGCCGGTGCCGACAGCGCGGCAGCAACGATGCTGGCGCCGGTGGCCTCGTCACCCTCGAGGTCAAGACCCTCGATGGCGCCCTCGGACTGCAACAGAGCAGCGCCACCGCCGGCGACGATGCCCTCTTCGACGGCAGCCTTGGCGTTGCGCACGGCATCTTCGATGCGGTGCTTGCGCTCCTTGAGCTCCACCTCGGTGGCAGCGCCGGCCTTGATCACTGCGACGCCGCCGGCCAGCTTGGCCAGACGTTCCTGCAGCTTCTCGCGGTCGTAGTCGCTGTCGCTGTTCTCGATCTCGTTGCGGATCTGGGCCACGCGGCCGGCGATCTGCTCGTTGTCACCGGCACCGTCGACGATGGTGGTCTCGTCCTTGGTGACGACCACCTTGCGAGCGGTACCGAGCGACTCGAGACCGGCGGTCTCCAGGCTCAGGCCGACCTCTTCGCTGATGACCTCGCCACCGGTGAGGATGGCGATGTCGGCCAGCATGGCCTTGCGGCGGTCGCCGAAGCCCGGGGCCTTGACGGCGACGGACTTGAAGGTGCCACGCAGCTTGTTCACCACGAGGGTCGACAGGGCTTCGCCCTCGACGTCCTCGGCGATGATCAGCAGGGTCTTACCGGCCTGGATGACCTTCTCCAGCAGGGGAAGGAGATCCTTGACGGTCGAGATCTTGCCCGAGTAGGTCAGGATGTACGGATCTTCGAGGACGGTCTCCTGGCGGTCGACGTCGGTGACGAAGTAACCGGAGATGTAGCCCTTGTCGAAGCGCATGCCCTCGGTGAGCTCGAGCTGCAGGCCGAAGGTGTTCGACTCCTCGACGGTGATGACACCCTCGTTGCCGACCTTGTCCATGGCCTCGGCGATCAGGTCGCCGATGCTCTGGTCGCCGGCGGAGATGCCTGCGGTCGACGCGATCTGCTCCTTGGTCTCAACCTCCTTGGCGGAGTCGAGCAGCGACGCGGAGACGGCCTCGACGGCCTTCTCGATGCCGCGCTTGAGGCCCATCGGGTTGGAGCCGGCAGCAACGTTGCGCAGGCCCTCGCGGACCAGCGCCTGCGCCAGCACGGTGGCGGTGGTGGTGCCGTCGCCCGCGACGTCGTCGGTCTTCTTGGCGACTTCCTTGACCAGCTCAGCGCCGATCTTCTCGTAGGGGTCCTCCAGCTCGATCTCCTTGGCGATGGACACGCCATCGTTGGTGATCGTGGGGGCGCCCCACTTCTTCTCCAGGACGACGTTGCGACCCTTGGGTCCCAGCGTCACCTTGACGGTGTCAGCGAGGACGTTCAGACCCCGCTCGAGGCCGCGACGAGCCTCTTCATCGAAAGCAATCTGCTTGGCCATAGTTCAGTGATCCTCCGTGTGGGGGGCGACACTTGGTTCTCTGGCCGGACTCGGTGCCCGCGACGGACGACCGGGGTGTCTGTTGGACCGATCTCACCGTCCCGACCTGGCACTCGCACACCGCGAGTGCCAACCCCTTTTTTAGCACTCGAAGAGGGCGAGTGCAAGGTGCACGACGACGTGCAGACGGGTGCGGCCCCTCTCCTCGGGGGGGATGAGGAGAGGGGCCGCGTCGTCCCTCTCTCGGGGGGGAATGTGAGAGAGGGCCGCGTCGCGCCACCGTGAGCTGCAGGGGGGGATTCAGCTCACGGCGTCGCGCAGTTCCCGGCGAAGAATCTTGCCGGTCACCGTCTTGGGCAGCTCGTCGACGATCTCGACCGAGCGCGGGTACTTGTAGGCCGCCATCTGCTCCTTGGCGAACGCGATGAGTTCGTCAGGAGTCAGTGCGGCGCCGGGCTGCAGCGAGACGAAGGCCTTGACCGTCTCGCCGCGGTACTCGTCGGGCACCCCGACGACGGCCGCTTCACGCACCGCCGGATGGGTGTAGAGGACGTCCTCCACCTCCCGCGGCCACACCTTGTAGCCGGAGGCGTTGATCATGTCCTTCTTGCGGTCGACGACGTAGTACCAGCCGTCTTCATCCATGAAACCGACGTCACCGGTGTGCAGCGCACCGTCGGGGATCGACGACGCCGTGGCCTCCGGCTTGTTCCAATAGCCGGGCACCACCTGCGGGCCGACGGTGACGAACTCGCCGACTTCGCCGACCGCCACGTCCTTGCCGTCGGCGCCGACCACGCGGACCACCGTGTTGAACACCGGCACTCCCACCGACAGCGCGCCCGACTCCGGGTCCACCGGCGCCCGCACGCCGCGGGGGACCGCGTGCGAGGGCGAGTTGGTCTCGGTGAGGCCGTAGATGTTGTGGATGTAGGCGCCGTAGAGCCCCTCCAGCCGGTCGCCCACCGACGGCGCGATGGGCGCGCCGCCGGAGTACAGGACCCGCAGGCTCGACAGGTCGTCCTTGGTGGCCCCCGGTGCCGCGGCCAACGCGCTGAGCGCGGTGATCGCACCGATGGTGAAGACCGGGCGGTACTCGCGGATGGCGTCGAGCATCACCGACGGCTCGAACCGGTGCGACAGCACCAGCGGCGACCGGACCAGCATGGCCGCCATGATGTGACCCACCAGGCCGGTGATGTGGAACAGCGGCGCGATACCGAGGATGCCCTCGCCGGCCTGCAGCCCGGTCCACTCCCGGTACGTCTGCGCGTTGAAGGAGAAGTTCCCGTGGGTGTTCATCGCCCCCTTCGGGTCGCCGGTGGTGCCGGAGGTGTAGGCCAGGACCGCCAGATCGTCGGGCCCCAGGCCCGGATCCGGCAGGTCGTCGCCGCCCCCGGCGGCGATCAGCTCGACCAGATCGAGCGCGGGATCGGTCCGCACCCGCTCGGTGTCGGCGAACAGGCGTGCGTCGGCCCGGTCCTGCATGTCGAGCGCCGAGCAGGTGATCACCGTGGCGACCTGCGTCTGACCGGAGTCGATCACCGGCTTGCCGACCTGCGCGTACAGCTCGTCGAGGGCCAGCAGAGCGGTAGCGCCGGAGTCCTTCAGCAGGTACGTGAGCTCGCGTTCCTTGTTCATCGGGTTGATCGCCACGGCGACGCCGCCGAGGCGCCACGCGGCGACCATGCCGATGATGAAGGCCGGGTTGTTCTGCACGTACAGCGCCAGTCGGTCGCCGCGGCCGAAACCACGTTCGGCCAGCGCCGATGCCAGGGCGCGCGCGGCCCGATCGACGTCGGAGAAGGTCTGCGAGGTGCCGAAGTACTGCAGGAACTCGGCGTCCGGCGCGGCCGCCACGGCCGCGTCGAAGACCGCCAGACCGGAGTCGAACTCGGGCTCGATGTCGGCGGGCTGCCCGTCGGGGTACCGCGCCAGCCACGGCCGATCTGCGTAGGTCACTTGATCACGACCGGGTTCACCGGGGAGCCGCTGGCGCCGTGGATCTTGAGAGGGGCGGCCACGTAGAAGAACTCGTAGACGCCGTCGGCCGCGCAGTCGGCGGCCAGCTTCTCGACGTCGCAGATCTCGGTGAAGGCGACACCGAGGTTGCGCATCAGGGCGTTGTGCAGCACCAGCGCGGCACCGCTCTCCGGGTCGTAGGTGACCTCGTTGGCGATGGTGTCGGTCACCAGGTTCGGGATCTCCATGTCGGCGAACCACTGCACCAGCTCGGGCGAGTAGACCAGACCCGGCTCGCCGAAGTCGGCGTAGAAGGCGGTCTCGTCCTGGAAGAAGAGTTCCAGGTGGTTGGTGCGCAGGATCAGGATGTCGCGCGGACGCAGCTCCACGCCCTGCGCGGCGGCACACGCCTGCAGGTCTTCGTGGTTGAAGGCTTCGCGGGCGCCGAGCGCCTCGACGCCGCGCCAGCGGGCGAGGTCCAGGAGGACCGCGCGACCGGCCACGCCGCGCTGGGCGATGGGCTCGACGCTGGCCTTGGACAGGCCGCCGACGGTGGTGCGGGCGTCGTAGCCGTTCCAGATCTGGCCGTCGTACCAGACGTGGCCGAGGGCGTCGTACTGGGTGGAGCCCTGCAGGAAGGCTTCGAGCTTGTCGTCGGCGTAGTGCAGGCCGCCCGGGAACTGCGGACCGTCGCCGCCCTCATCCCAGTCGGACTCGTCCCAGACCATCTCCTTGGTGGCCGGCGAGCGACCGGGCCACACCGGGTCGCCCTTGGGGTCGCCGATCAGCCGCTGCAGCGTGAACAGTTCGCCGCGCTGGATCAGCGCGGCGCCGCGCAGAACCTGCTCGGCGGTCAGGTAGTTGAGGCTGCCCACCTCGTCGTCCGGACCCCACTTGCCCCAGTTGGTGGGCGAGTCGGCAAGCAGTTCGGTGAGTTCAGGTACTTCGGTCATGTTCAGGCGCCTTCCGAGTCGAGGTGAGGATCGCAACCGACCGGAACGAACGTTTACTCCAGTCGACGAGATGAGGATCACACGACCGCGCCGATTCGTCAAGCACCTTCGGAAAGTTGCCCGACCAGGGCGGATTCCCCGCCGCCGCCGACGAGCAGTAGGTTCAGTATTACTGAACACGGCTGCCCAGCATGGCCAGCGCCAGGCCCGCGTACTCGGCGGCGAGAGCGGGCGGATCGGGGAGCTCGCCGCCGTCCAACCGCAGTACGACCGCCCGGCACAGCGACAGCACCGCCTGCGCCCCGGCCGCCGGATCAGGCGCGCTGAACAGTCCGGCGGCCGCGGCGGCGACGGCCGCGTCGATCATCGCGCGCTCCACATCGGCGCGCAGCGCGACGATCCGCGAACGGTCCGGCTCCTGCAGACTGCGCAGTTCGGTCTCGACGATGAACGACAGATCGCGGCGATGCACCTGCGCCAGCACCACCGCGCGCACCATGTCGGCGAACGCACCCGCGGGGTCGGCGGCCTGCGCCGCGGCGGCCTCCACGCGCCAGCCGAGATCGCCGAGCTGAACGTCCGCCAATGCCACCAAAAGGTGCTGCTTACTGCGGTGATAACGGTAGACGCCGGCCACCGAGAGGTCGGCCTCCGCGGCGACCACCCGCATGGTGGCGCCGTGATAGCCGGTCTCGGCGAAGACCTGCACCGCCGCGGTCAGCACCGGATCCAGGGACAGCTCCTCGAAGACCGCCCACTCGGCGTCGACGGCCGTCGGCGTCGGCACCGCGTCGCCCCGCACACCGCTCGGCACACCGCTCGGCCCGCTCGGCGCGGGCCGCAGCAGGCTCGCCGGCTCCACGCCGAGAGCGAGGGCTACCTGGTGCAGACGCGCCACGGTGAGCCCCACTTTGCCGTTCTCGATCGCGCTCACGGTCCCCGGGCTCACCGCCAACCGCGCCGCGAGCTCGCGCAGGGTGATCCCCCGCCGACCGCGCAGCGCACGCACCGCCTCGCCGACCGCCTCGTCGACCTGTTCAGCCATACTGAACAGGCTACCGGGCGGCCCGCCGCACGGTCAGCGCAGAGCGCGGCGCAGCACCTTGCCGGTGGCCGTGCGCGGCAGCGCAGCGACCATCTCCACCTCGCGCGGATACTTGTAGGCCGTCAGATTCGCCCGGCAGTAGGCGATCACGGCGTCGACGTCCAACGTGCTGCCGGGCCGCGGCACCACGAAGGCCTTGACCGTCTCACCTCGGTATTCGTCCGGAATGCCGATCACCGCGGCTTCCTCCACGTCCGGATGCCCGGCCAGCAGCCGTTCCACCTCCGACGGCCACACCTTGTAGCCGGCGGCGTTGATCTGGTCCTTCTTCCGGTCGACCACGTAGAACCAGCCGTCGGCGTCCATGAAGCCCACGTCCCCGGTGCGCAGCGCACCGCCGATGAAGGCGTCGGCGGTGGCCACCGGATCGTGCCAGTAGCCCGGAATCACCTGCGGGCCGGTGGTGACCAGTTCGCCGATCTCCCCGACCGGCAGGTCTGCGCCGTCGTCGTCGATCACCCGAACCACGGTGTCGAAGACCGGAACGCCCACCGACAGCACGCCCGAGTCGGGATCGATCGGCGCGCGAGTGCCGGGCGGCACCGCGTGCGAGGGCGAGGTGGTCTCGGTCTGTCCGTAGATGTTGTGGATGTAGCCGCCGAGCCGTTCCTCGAGCCGATCGGCGACGTCCGGATCGATGGGCGCGCCACCGGAGTAGCGCAGCCGCAACGACGCGAGATCGGCCGCGTCGACGTCCGGGCTGTCGGCCAGCGCGATGTACGCGGTGATCACCGCGGCACAGAACACCGGCCGTCGCCGGGCCGCCGCGGCCGCGATCACCGCGGGCTCGAAGCGATGCGTCAGCACCAGCGGCGAAGCGGCGATCATCGCCAGACACACCCCGCCGACCAGTCCGGTCACATGGAACACCGGGGCCAGCCCCAGCACCGGCTCCCCGGGCGCCAGCCCGGACCAGTCGAGATACACCTGGGCGCTGAAGGCGAGATTCGCATGCGTCAGCTGGGCGCCCTTGGCCGGACCGGTGGTGCCCGACGTCGCCGCCAGCACCGCCACGTCCGACGGCCCGACCCGCCGCTGCGCCAGGGCGGCGAGCACGCCGGGCCCGGGGAGATGAGCGTCGACCAGCGCAGCGAGATCCACCGTGTCCGCGGGTCGACGACGATCGACGTCGGCGAAGATCCGCGGATCGTCCTCGGTCTGCCCGTCCAGCCCCGAGGTGGTCACCACCACTGCGACACCGGTGTCACCGGTGTCGAGGATCGGCCGGATGCGATCGACGTAGAGGTCGTCGAGCACCAGCAGCGCCGACGGGGTGAACGCGGCGAAGCTGCGGGCGAGATCGGCCTCGGTGGACATCGGGCTCAGCGACACCGCGGTGCCACCGGCCTTCCACGCGGCCACCAACCCCACCACGAATGCCGGGTTGTTCTGCAGACACAGCGCCAGCCGATCCCCCGGCGCGAAGCCACGTGCGATCAGCAACGAGGCCACGGCCTCCGCCGCCCGATCCACCTCCGCCCAGCGCAGCGATCGGTCGAAGTAATGGATCGCCGCCGCGTCGGGCGCGGAGCGCACCGCGGCGTCGAACATATCGAGGGCGGTGGAGAACGCACGCCGCAGATGCGGCGGTCGTCCCGGTGGATAGGCCGCGAGCCACGGCTTGTCGTCGTACCCGGTCACAGGCCGAGTGTAAGCCTCCCACCAGTTCCCTATGCAACGGTCTCGGACCTGCATAAATAGTGCCCGGTGCGTCCGATTTGCGGGCTAGACTCACACCACATTTCTCACTCTCAGCACATGACTAGACGGGTGGATCATGGCCACACCAGCCTCGGCGCCGTCGCAGACGGCCAACACCGACTCGCCTGCCCCTGCGGACGGCACACCAGATCTGACCGAGATGGCACTCGCCGACGTCCTCCGACGGTTGGCGGTGGACCCCGCCGTCGGCTTGACCGCGGCCGACGCCGCCCAGCGGCTCACGAAGTACGGCCCCAACGCCTTCCCCACGCGCAGCGAGCCGCTCTGGACGAAGATCCTCGGGTACTTCACCGGACCGATCTCGTACATGATCGAGGCGGCGGCCATCGTCTCCGCAGCCCTGCAGCACTGGGAGACTTCGGCATCATCGTCGCCCTCCTGCTCTTCAACGCGGGCCTCGGATTCGCCCAGGACCGCAAGGCCGAAGCCGCCCTGGCCGCACTCCAGGCGGGCCTCGCCCCGTCGGCCACCGTGCTGCGCGACGGCACGTGGAGCGACATCGACGCGGCGAACCTGGTCCCCGGCGACGTGGTCCGCATCGAGATCGGCGAGGTGGTGCCCGCTGACCTGCGGCTGACCGGCAGCGGCACGGCGTCCATCGACCAGTCGGCGTTGACCGGCGAATCGGTGCCGGTCCGCAAACATCCCGGCGATCCGGCGTTCTCCGGTTCGGTGGTCAAGGGCGGGGACACCACCGGCGTGGTGATCGCCACCGGTACCGACACCATGTTCGGTAAGACCGCCAAGCTGGTGGCCGGCGCGGGCGCGGTGTCGCACGCGCAGAAGGCGATGTTCCAGATCGGCGACTTCCTGATCGCCGTGGCCGTGGCGCTGGCGGTGATTCTGGTGTTCTTCGAGGTCTTCCAGAACTTCGACACCCAGTGGTCGGGCAGTTCCGCCGAGATCACCACGCATGCACTGGGCATCGTGCAGTTCGTGCTGGTGCTGCTGGTGGCGTCCATCCCGGTGGCCATGCCGGCGGTCTTCTCGGTGACCATGGCGTTGGGCGCGCTGGAACTGTCCAAACACAAGGCCATCGTCTCGCGGCTGGAGTCCATCGAGGAGATGGCCGGCGTCGACACCTCTGCTCCGACAAAACCGGCACCCTGACCGCCAACAAGTTGAGCATGCAGCAACCGGTGCTGATGGCGGCCACGGACGCCGACGACCTGATCGTCGCCTCCGCACTGGCCTCCAAAGCCGGCGACAAGGACCCGATCGACACCGCGGTCTTCGCCGCAGTCGAGGACCCCGCGTCGCTGGAGGAGTGGAAGCAGGAGTCGTTCACCCCGTTCGATCCGGCGATCAAATACACCGAGGCCACCGTCAGCAAGACCGACGGCACGCGCGTGCGGATCGCCAAAGGTGCACCGGCCGCGATCGTCGGACTGACCGGCGCCACCGGCGACGTGGCCGACCAGGTCACCGCGACCGTCGCCGACCTCGCCTCGCATGGATTCCGCGCGCTGGCCGTGGCCCGGTCCACCGACGACGGCGCCACGTGGGAGGTACTCGGCCTCCTGTCGATGTTCGACCCGCCGTTGGACAGCAGCAAGGCCACCATCGCCGACGTCGAGGCCACCGGCGTCGCGGTCAAGATGGTGACCGGCGACGACACCGCCATCGCCGTGGAAACCGCCAAGCAGCTGAACATGGGGACCCACATCATCTCCGCGCCGGACGTGTTCCCGGCCGACATGGACCCGGACAACGTCCCACCCGAGATCGCCGCGATCATCGAGAAGGCCGACGGCTTCGCCCGCGTGCTGCCCGAGCACAAGTACGCGATCGTCAAGTCCCTGCAGCAGCGCGGCCACCTGGTCGGCATGACCGGCGACGGCGTCAACGATGCGCCCGCGCTGAAGCAAGCCGACTGCGGTATCGCCGTCTCCACCGCGGTCGACGCCGCCCGCGGCGCCGCCGCGCTGGTGCTCACCGCACCCGGACTGACCGTGATCAACAGCGCCATCGTCGAGGCCCGCAAGATCTTCGGCCGCATCACCAGCTACACGCTGTACCGCGTGGCACTGACCATCGCACTCATGTTCCTGGTGGTCCTCGCGACGCTGATCGCCGGCTTCCAGCCGCTGACCGCTGTCGCGATCGTGTTCATCTCGCTGCTCGACGACGTGCCGATCATGGCGATCGCCTACGACAACACCCCCGTCGCCGACCGACCCATCCGCTGGCGGATGCGATCGATCCTGCCCACCTCGATCATGTTGGGGCTCGTCACGGTGGTCGAGTTGCTCGGCTTCTTCTTCCTGGTCTGGGGCTTCACCAAGATCGACGGCGGCGTCCTCGGCATGCACGTGTGGGACGGCACCGACGGGGTCGCCGTCGGCCAGATCCAGTCCGCGATGTTCCTGGCCCTCGGCATCGGAGGCCATTTCCTGCTGTTCGTGACCCGCGCAGAGGGCTGGTTCTTCCGACGGCCCTTCCCGTCGTGGCAACTGCTGGCGGCCAACGTGCTGACCGCGGCCCTGACGGTGCTGATGGTCGGCTTCGGCTGGCTGGTGGATCCGCTGCCGTGGCCGATGGTCGGTCTGACCTTCGCCTGGTGCCTGGCCTGGATGTTCCTCGTCGGCGGTGTGCGCGTCCTGCTGGCGAAGGTGCACTTCGCCGATCGGCACTGGCTGCAACTGAGCATGTGGCGCAGCGGCCGCATCGGCATGCGCAGCCACCTCGCCCCCGGCCGGCCCGGCGACGAAGTGCGCGACATCGAGCACGCCCTACGCAGGCTCTGACACCGCCGACGCGAGGGCGAAGATCAGTCGCCGAGTTCCTTCCGCAGGATCTTGCGGTAGCTGCCCAGCGAGTCCCGTTCGGCCTTGGAGACCGTCGGATACTGCGGGTCCAGACCGCGCATCACGTCCAGCAGCACCGAGAACGTCGCCAACCGGCTCGCCCACTTGTGGTCGGCCGGAATCACGTGCCACGGCGCGTGATCGGTGCTGGTATTGCTCAGCATGTCGTCGAACGCCCGCTGATACTCCGGCCACAGCTCGCGCTCAGCCATGTCGGTCGTGGAGAACTTCCAGTTCTTGTCGGGCCGGTCGATGCGGGCGAGGAAACGGCGCGCCTGCTCATCCGCGGAGACGTTGAGGAAGAGTTTGACGACGGTGGTGCCGTTGTCGGTGAGGTACCGCTCCCAGGCGTTGATGTCGTCGTACCGCCGCTGCCAGAGGTCGTCGCCCGAGCTCGCCGCAGTGGTGGGCCACAGCATCTCCGGGTGCACGCGCGTCACCACCACGTTCTCGTAGTGGGAGCGGTTGAAGATGCCCATCTTGCCCAGCTCGGGCACCACCTTCTGATGCCGCCAGAGGTAGCCGTGCGACCGCTCCTCGGTCGAGGGCGCCTTGAACGAGTGCACGTCCACGCCCTCCGGGTTGATGCCGGACATCACGTGCTTCACCGTGCCGTCCTTGCCCGCGGCGTCGATGGCCTGCAGCACGATCAGCAGCGACCGGTCGGCCTGGGCGTAGAACTTGTCCTGCAGCGCGAACAGCTCTTCCTTACCCGCGGCCAGCTGCGCCAGGCCGTCCTTCTTCGTCATGCCCTTCGGCTTCGCGGCCGGATCGAAGTCCCGGGACAGGCGCACCGTGCTGCCCGGCTTCACCCGTGTCGACTTCGCCAGTTTCCCCCAGTCGACCGTATTCACCATGTCTTCTCCTCCCGTGGCCCTCCGCGTCCACTCTGCCCGATTCGCGGCGTCGGCACGTAGATTCTGTAGGCACGATGTCCGGTGAACTGATCGCGATCCTGCTGCTCGGCGGCACCCTGGCGGTGGTGCTGTTCATCGTCGTCCTGCGCACGCGGCGGGTGGTCTCCACCCCGCACGAGCGCGCCGTGCACGACACCCTCGCCGCGGCCGCTGCTGCGGCGCATCCGCTGCGCGACGGTCTCACCGACACCTCGGCCGCGTCGGCCGTCGGTCCGCTCCGCGCCCTCACCGGCGCCGAGGGCGTAGCCCTGTTCGACGCCGACGGGATCCTGCTGGGCCGGGACGGCGCCGACGAGATCTGGCGGCCCCGCGTGCTGACCGCCGCATCCGCCCTGGCCGTCGAGGCCCTCAATGCTCGACGACGTGTTCTGAGCGACTATCCCGGCGGCGACGGCGGCCTCGTCCGCAAGCTCATCGCGGCGCCGCTGATGGGCGACGACGCCAGTTCCGGCGTCCTCGTCGTGGCCACCGTGCGCCAGCCCGGCCCCGGCCAGATCGGCGCCATCACCGAGGTGGCGAACTATGCGGCCACCCAGCTGCAGCTGGCCGAGCTGGACGCCTCGCGGGCCCGCCTGGACCGCGCGGAAGTGCTGGCGCTGCGCGCCCAGATCGACCCGCACTTCATCTACAACGCGCTGGGCACCATCGCCTCGTTCGTGCGCACCGATCCGGCGCGGGCCCGCGAGCTCATCCTCGACTTCGCCGACTTCACCCGATACTCCTTCCGCGCGGCCGGCCAGTACACCGCGCTCGCCGACGAGCTGCGCAACATCGACCGCTACCTCACGCTGGAGCGCGCTCGGTTCGGCGAAGGCCTGGGCGTTCGACTGAACGTCGACCCCGAGGTGCTCGGCGTCGTGGTGCCCTTCCTGGCGCTGCAACCGCTGGTGGAGAACGCCGTGCGGCACGGCCTGGCCGGCCGTCGCGAAGGCACCATCACCATCTCCGCGCACAGCGTCGGCACCACCTGCGAGATCAGCGTGGAAGACGACGGCGTCGGCATGGACCCCGAACTGTTGCGCAGCGGCGCGATCGACGCCCTCCCCCGGTCGGATCTGCTCTCCCAGGAGACCGAGGGCGCGCACGTGGGTCTCACCAATGTGGATCAACGACTGCGCTCGGCTTTCGGCAACGACTACGGTTTGATCGTCGACACCGGGATCGGCGCGGGCACCAAGGTCAGCATGCGTGTCCCGAAGTTCGCCAGCGGCATCCGCGCCGACGCGACGGGCCAGGAGGGACGAGGCTGATGACAGCGCTACGGGTACTGGCCGTCGACGACGAAGCCCCCGCTCTCGACGAACTGGCCTACCTGCTCGGCGAGCACCCGGCCGTCGGCGAAGTGGTGCGGGCCTCCGACGCCACCGAGGCGCTCCGGCTGCTGTCCGAGCGGTCGGTGGCTGCGGCGTTCCTCGACATCTCGATGCCCGGGCTGAGCGGGATGGAACTGGCCGCGGTGCTGGCCCGGTACGCGCAACCGCCCGCACTGGTCTTCGTCACCGCGCACTCCGATCGCGCGGTCGCCGCGTTCGACGTGGGCGCCGTCGACTATCTCCTCAAACCTGTTCGCGCCGAACGGCTTTCCCAGGCGATCGAGCGCGTGCTGGCGGTGCGCGGCGAGCAGTCCGCATCCGCCTACGACGACAGCGACGGCGAGCTCCCGGGCACGATGCCGGCCACCGCCGACTCGACCGACGAACCCGACACCGGGGTGGCGACGGGCGACGTGATCCCGGTGGAACGCGGCGGCGTCACCTCGCTGATCCCCCGCGAGTCGGTGGCCTGGGTGGAGGCGGTCGGCGACTACGCGCGCCTGCACACCGCGACCGGCGACTACCTCGTCCGCGTCACCCTCGCCACGCTCGAATCACACTGGGCCAGATCGGGTTTCGCGCGCGTGCACCGCTCCTACCTGGTGTCGTTGCCGATGGTCAGCGGCCTGCGATCGGTGGGGACGGCCACCAAGGTGATCGTCCGCGGGATCGGCGAGACCCCCGAGGTGGAGTTGCCGGTGAGTCGTCGCCAGGTGCGTGACCTCAAGGATCGTCTGGTGCGAGATCCGTTGCGTTCCTTCCGGACTCGCCGAGGCGACGGAGCCGCACCGGACAGTCGCTGACATGCCCGGAACCAGCCCGCGGCGCGAACGCGTGGTCCTCTCGGAGCGCCGCGGCGCACGCCCGGTCCGCACGCGCGCCGAAGTCACCGAGCAGACCCCGGTGGGCGAGCACCTCGTGCGCGGCCTGGTGCGCGCGCAGCTGGGGCTGGCGCTGCGCATCGGTCTGGCGGTGGTGCTGATCTTCGTCGCCGTCCCGGTCGTCGGGGCCACCGTCGACGGCTTCGCCACCGCCACCCTGTTCGGGATCAACCTCAACTGGATCGTGTTGGCGCTCATGCCGTATCCGGTCTTGTACCTGGCCGGCCGCCTCTACATCCGCCTCGCCGAGCAGGCCGAGCGCGACTTCATTCGCCTGATCGACGATGAGGAGCACCGCCGATGATGTCCGGCTCCGGTGCCGTCCTGGTGATCATCGCCGTCGCCGTGGCCACCCTCGGCACCGTCGCGGTGGGTGCCTGGGGCGGACGCGGGGCTCGGTCGACGTCGGACTTCCTGGTGGCCTCCCGCAGTATCGGCTCGCGCTGGAACGCCGCCGCCATCGCCGGTGAATACCTTTCGGCCGCTTCCTTTCTCGGCGTCGCCGGCCTCGTCGCCAAGTACGGCGCGGACGCGCTCTGGTACCCGATCGGCTTCACCGCCGGCTACCTGGCGCTGCTGCTGTTCGTGGCGGCGCCGCTGCGTCGATCCGGCGCCTACACCGTCCCCGACTTCGCCGAGTTCCGGTTGGGTTCGCTGCGCGCGCGACGCGTCGCGATGATCGTCGTCGCGGTGGTCTGCGTCCTCTATCTCGTGCCGCAGTTGCAGGGCGCCGGCCTCACCCTGAACATCCTGCTCGGCGCGCCCGGCTGGGTCGGTGTCATCGTGGTCGGGGTCGCGCTGGTGGTGAACGTCGTGAGCGGCGGCATGCGGTCGGTGACCTTCGCGCAGGGGGTGCAGTACTGGCTGAAGCTGACCGCGATCGCCGTGCCCGCCCTCGTCGCCGTGATCCACTTCGCGCAGCAGCCGCAGGAGCTCGGCGCCCCGCTGCCGGCCCGGGTCGCCGCGGCCACCACCGTCGCCGTGCCGACCGAAGTGACGATCACCGTGACCGATCCGGCCGGGGTGCACGTGACCGGCACGCTCGACGGCCGCGAAGTCCAGGACGCCCCGGTGGCCGCGGGCAGCTTCGTGGTGGGCGACGACTCGTCGCTGACCTTGGCGGCCGGCGCGGCCACCCCGGTGGTCTCGGATGCGCCGCAGACCGGGGCCGCGTGGTCGCGGTCCGGCGGCGGCTTCGGCGGCGGCCATCCGCTGTACCAGGTGCTGTCGCTGATGTTGGCCACCTTCCTCGGCACACTCGGACTGCCGCACGTCCTGGTGCGCTTCTACACCAACCGCAATGGCGCGGCGGCGCGGCGGACGGCCCTCACCGTGATCGCCCTGCTGGCCGGCTTCTATCTCTTTCCCACCGTCCTGGGCGTCCTGGCCCGCGTCTACGTGCCGCAGGTGCTGGCCACCGGCACCTCCGACGCCGCGGTGCTGATGATTCCGTCGGCCGTGCTCGACGGCCTGCCCGGTGAACTTCTCGTCGCGCTGGTCGCCGCGGGCGCGATCGCCGCCTTCCTGGCCACCGCGTCGGGCCTGCTGATCAGCATCGCGGGCGTGGTGTCCACCGACCTGTTCCGGCCGGGCGTCCGGACCTTCCGACTGTGCGCCCTGGTCGGCGGCCTGGTGCCGATCGGGCTGGCACTGGTCGCCGGCACCCTGGAGCTGTCCCGTTCGGTGGGCCTGGTGTTCGCGGTCTCCGCCGCTACTCTGTGCCCGCTGCTGATGCTCGGCATCTGGTGGCGCGGCCTCACCGCCGCCGGAGCGATCGCCGGCCTCGTCGTCGGGTCCGTGACCTCCGGCGTATCCGTGGTGGTCGGCACGTTCCTGGCCTCCGGCGACAGCTGGGCGTCGTCGATCCTGAGCTTCCCGGCCGTCGTCACCGTCCCACTCAGCTTCGCGACCATGATGACGGTGTCGCTGGCCACCCGCCGCACGGTCCGGTCCGACGTCCCCACCGTCTTCGCCCGCATGCACGTGCCCGAACGCTTCGGCATGGTCCTCGAACGCACCCCCGCCGGCGACTGAATCCCCCCGCCCCCGTGCCGTGTCGCGACCCTGCTCCCGGGTCGCCTTCGGGGCCCCGAAGGCGACCCGGCAACGGGGTCGCGACTCGCTGCGGAGGTCGACGGCGAGTGCCGTTCACCGGAGGGCGGTAACCGCTCACCGCACGGCAGGCGGGCCTCGTCGTATGGGTCACAGATCCGATTGTCTGTGAGGCAGATCTCCTCGAACCTTCTTGCAAGGCCGCTCTTGCGGCGTCACATCGAGGAGGTCACGTGTCCATCGCTCCAGAGCATCCGCCAGCACGGCAAGCGCCGACTGCCGACGAGTTCATCGTCGCGCAGCAGAGTCCGGAGTTTCAGCGGCTGCGCCGCACGCTGCGGACCTTCGTCTTCCCGATGACCGCGTTCTTCCTCACCTGGTACGCCGTCTACCTGTGCCTCGGCGTCTTCGCCACGGACTTCATGGCCACCAAGGTGTGGGGGAACATCAACGTCGGCCTGATCCTGGGCCTGCTGCAGTTCGTCACGACCTTCGCGATCACCGCGGCCTACATCTGGTTCGCGAACCATCGCCTCGACCCGCAGGCCGACGTCGTACGCCAGGGCTTCGCCGACGGCGACTACGACACCGCTGACGCCACCACCGAAGGAGCTCAGTCGTGACCTCACTCCTCCTCGCCGAACAGGAAGTCGACACCGGCAACTCGACGCTGAACATCCTGATCTTCGTCGGCTTCGTGATCGTCACCCTCCTCGTGGTGATCAAGGTCAGCTCGGCCGGCACCAGCAGCGCGTCGGAGTTCTTCACCGGCAGCCGCGGCTTCAGCGGCACCCAGAACGGCATCGCCATCGCCGGCGACTACCTGTCCGCGGCCAGCTTCCTCGGCATCGCGGGCGCCATCGCCATCTACGGCTACGACGGTTTCCTGTACTCGATCGGCTTCCTGGTCGCCTGGCTCGTCGCCCTGCTGCTGGTAGCCGAGCTGCTGCGGAACACCGGTAAATTCACTATGGCCGACGTCCTGAGCTTCCGCTTGAAGCAGCGTCCGGTCCGTCTCGCCGCGTCGATCAGCACCCTGACGGTGTCGATCTTCTACCTGCTGGCCCAGATGGCCGGCGCCGGCGCGCTCGTCGCGCTGCTCCTGAACATCGAGAGCGACACCGGCCAGGCCGTGGTCATCACCATCGTCGGCCTGCTGATGATCGTGTACGTCCTCATCGGCGGCATGAAGGGCACCACCTGGGTGCAGATCATCAAGGCCGTCCTGCTGATCACCGGCACCGCCGTGATGACCCTGTGGGTGCTGATGTCCAACGGCATCAACTTCAACCTGTCCAAGCTCCTCGGCGAGGCGCAGGCCCGGACCGACGTCGACATCCTGGCGCCCGGCGCCCAGTACGGCATCGACTTCACGTCCAAGTTCAACCTGATCTCGCTGGGTCTGGCCCTGGTGCTCGGCACCGCGGGCCTGCCGCACGTGCTCATGCGCTTCTACACGGTGCCCACCGCCAAGGAAGCCCGCAAGTCCGTGGTGTGGGCCATCAGCCTGATCGGCGGCTTCTACATCTTCACGCTGATCCTGGGTTACGGCGCGGCCGCCCTGGTCGGCCCGGAGACCATCATGGCCGCCCCGGGCAAGCAGAACGCGGCGGCACCGCTGCTCGCGCTGCACCTCGGCGGCGAGATCCTGCTGGGCCTCATCGCCGGCGTCGCCTTCGCCACCATCCTCGCGGTGGTCGCGGGTCTGGCGATCACCGCCTCGGCGTCGTTCGCGCACGACATCTACGCCAGCGTGATCAAGAAGAACGGCGCCTCCGAGGAGGACCAGGTCCGCGTGTCCCGCTACACGGTCATCGTGCTGGGCATCATCGGCATCGTCCTGGGCATTCTGGCCAAGGACCAGAACATCGCCTTCCTGGTGGCGCTGGCCTTCGCCGTCGCCGCGTCGGCCAACCTGCCGACCATCCTGTACTCGCTGTTCTGGAAGCGCTTCAACACCCGCGGCGCCCTGTTCAGCATGTACGGCGGACTGGTGATCACCCTGGTGCTGATCATCTTCTCGCCGGCCGTCTCGGGCAAGGCCAACTCCATGCTGCCGGACTCGGACTTCGCATGGTTCCCGCTGGCCAACCCGGGCATCGTGTCCATCCCGGCCGCGTTCCTGCTGGGCATCATCGGCACGCTGAGCTCGCGGGAGAAGCCCGACGTGGCTCGCCGCGCCGAGATGGAGGTCCGCTCCCTCACCGGTGTCGGCGCCGAGCAGGCCATCTCGCACTAGTTCACCGCTGACCCACGCGGGGCGCGCCGGAGCAATCCGACGCGCCCCGCGTGGCGTCCTGCCCGGTATCGTCCCGAGCCATGACCTTCACCGCACGCCGCTTCGCCCGCACCCTGACCGCCGTCGCCGCAGCAGGCTCGCTGGCCCTGCTGGCCGGCTGCTCCTCGGACTCCGACTCGAACTCGAGCAGTGCCGCGACGACGACCAATGCCGCGACCGGCTCGTGCGCCGCCACCACCGGGCCGCTCGTGACCGCCGCAGGCCAGCCGGAGATCCAGCTCCCTCAGCCCGCCGGGTGGGAACGCAATACCTCGCAGGACAGCGAGTTGGTGCGTCTGGTCCTGGTCAACACCTCGCTGACCAAGGCCGGTTTCACCCCGAACATCGTGGTCACTGTGACGCCGTCGACCGGCACCTTCGACGAGATCGTGGACAAGGAACTCGCCGCCGTGCGCAAGGGCATGGGCGTCGAGGTGCCCGCCGGCGAGTCGGGCACGATCTGCGGCTTCGAGTCGTACACCGTCACCTACGAGGCATCCGGCGTGCAGGGTGTGGCGGTGCACCCGATCACCTCGCGGATGATCGTGGTGCCGACCGTGAACGGCGGATCGTCCACCGTCGTGCTGACGGTGCAGTCCACCGATCCGACCAACCCGACCTACATCGCCGACTCGACGGCCATGCTCGACGGCGTGCAGATCACCGCGGGCTGACCCCGCCGGGCGAGCAGACTCCTCAGGCGTCCTGAATCCGGGCGAACGGACGCGCCGCCTCCAGCTCGTACGCGAGCTCGAGGAGGGTGCGTTCGTCGCCCAGATCGGCGGAGAAGTGCAGGCCGATCGGCATCCCGGTCGACGACGTGGCCAGCGGCACCGACACGGCCGGGGTGCCCGACGAGTTGTTCGCCGGGGTGAAGGCCACGTAGCGGATCAGACGATCGAAGATCTCGTCGAAGTCGCCGGCCGGATCGAGGTAGCCGATCTCCGGCGTGGTGTGCGCCAGCGTCGGCGACGCGATCACGTCGTAGTCGGCGAACGCGCGCCGCAGCTTCGCGGTGGCCCGCTTGAGTCCGATGATCGACGACGGCAACCGGTAGAAGCCCCGCGCGAACCGGCGGGACAGGCCGCGGGTGAACGGGTCGAGCGCGGCGCGGTCGAAGCCGCGACCGGTCAGCGTGGACCCCTGGTGATCGAACGAGAACGCCAGCAGTGCCCAGTAGTCGGTGAACTGTCGGATGTACGACGGGTCCACCGGCAGCGGCACCTGCTCCACCTGATGGCCCAGTTCGGTCAACAGTTCGGCGGTGTCGGTCAGTGCCCGCGCGGTGTCCGGATCCAGCGGCTGCCCGGTGATCGGGTCGACGATGAGCGCGATCCGCAGTCGACGCGTACCCGGCCCCTCGACCAGTCCGACCGGATCCAGCCCCTTCACCGGGCGCTGTCGTTCCAGGTCGGCGAGGAAGTAGGCGGTGTCGCGCACCGACCGCGTCACGACACCGTTGACGACCAGGTCGACCGGCGATTTGGCCGACGCCGGCACCGGAGCGGTCCGCCCGCGGGTCGGCTTGAGACCCACCAGGCCGCACGCCGCGGCCGGGATACGGATGGAGCCACCGCCGTCGTTGGCGTGCGCGATCGGCACCGCCCCGGCCGCGACCAATGCCGCCGAGCCGCCCGAGGAGGCGCCGCAGCTGAAGTCGGTGTCCCACGGATTGCGGGTGGGTTCGCGGTCGACGAACTCGGTGGTGGCGCTCAGCCCGAAGGGCGGCAGCGTCGACGCCGCGAGCACATTGACGCCGGTGCCGAGGAACTCCTCGGTGAACTTCTCGTGCGCCGCGGCCGGCCGCTCGGCCACCGCGGCCGAACCCTGTTTGGTCGGCAGCCCCGCGAAGTCGGTGTTGTTCTTGATCAGCGACGGCACGCCGGCGAACACCCCGGCGAAACCGTTGGCCTGCGCCCGGACCCGCGCGCGCTCGCGGTCGTCGTAGGCGATCGCCGCCAACTGCGGGTTGACCGCGTCGATCCGCGCCAGGGCCGCGTCCGCGGCGTCGGCGGCGGAGAACTCGCCCGCGGCGATCGCCCGGGCCACGCCCACGGCGTCGTGCTCGCCGAGCACATCGTCACCGAACGCATGAATGTGTTTCATACCTCCGAAAGCTACTCGGCATACCGATTGAGCGCTCGATCAGGTATCAAGTAACCATGCAGCTGCGATTCACCCCCGAAGAGGAAGCTTTCCGCAACGAACTGCGGGAGTACTTCACCACGGTCATCCCCGAAGACATCCGACGCCGCAACGAGGCCGGCGAGACGATCTACCCCGATGACATCGTCGCCACGACGAAGCTCCTCAACAAGGGCGGCTACGCGGTACCGCACTGGCCGGTGGCGAACGGCGGCCAGGACTGGACGCCGGTGCAGCACCACATCTGGCGCGAGGAGATGGCACTGAACTTCGTGCCCGACCTCCTCCCCTTCAACGCCGGCATGGTCGGCCCGGTGATCGCGCACTTCGGCACCCAGGAACAGAAGGACGAGTTCCTGCCGAAGACCGCGAACCTGGACATCTGGTGGTGCCAGGGCTTCTCCGAGCCCGAAGCCGGTTCCGACCTCGCCTCGCTCAAGACCCGCGCCGTCCGCGACGGCGACGAGTACGTGATCAACGGCCAGAAGACGTGGACCACGCTCGGCCAGTACGCCGACTGGATCTTCTGCCTGGTCCGCACCGATCCGGACGCGAAGAAGCAGGCCGGTATCAGCTTCGTGGTGTTCCCGATGGACACCCCGGGCGTGGAGTTGCGTCCGATCAAGCTGATCGACGGCAGCTACGAGGTCAACGAGGTCTTCTTCAACGACGTCCGCATCCCGGTCTCCAGCCGGATCGGCAAGGAGAACGAAGGCTGGACCATCGCGAAGTTCCTGCTCGGCAACGAGCGCTCGGGCATCGCCCGCGTCGGCTGGACCAAGACCAAGCTGGCGCGTGCCAAGGCCCGGGCCGCCCAGGTCCGTGCGCCCGGCGGCGGCGTGATGCTCGACGACCCGCTGTTCGCCGCCCGCTTGGCCGGCCTGGAGAACGAGCTGCTGGCCCTGGAAATGGTGCAGCTGCGCGTGGTCGCCGCCTCGTCGGACGGCAAGCCGAACCCGGCGTCGTCGGTGTTGAAGCTGCGCGGCTCGCAGCTGCAGCAGGAGGCGCTGGAACTGCTGGCCGATCTGGCCGGCCCCGACTCCCTCCCGATGGCCCCGGCCGATGACGCCGAGACCGAGCTCGCCGGTCTGCTCAGCCCGGACTGGGCCGCGCTCACGGTGCCCGAGTACCTGAACTACCGCAAGGTCACGATCTACGGCGGCTCCTCGGAAGTGCAGCGCCAGATCATCGACAAGGCCGTCCTCGGGCTCTGAGCCGAGCGCACCCGACTTCAAGGAAGAACACACCATGGATTTCGAGCTTTCCGACGAACAGGGCATGCTCCGCGACACCGTGCGCGAGGTACTGACCCGGACCTACGACATCGAGACCCTCCGCGCGGTCACCGACACCCCGCTGGGCTGGAACCGGGAGGTGTGGACCTCGCTCGCCGAGATCGGCATCCTGGGCCTCGCCTTCGACGAGAAGTTCGGCGGCATGGGTGCCGGCGTGGAAGAACTCGCGGTGGTGATGGGTGAGTTCGGCGCATCGCTGGCCCCCGAGCCGCTGCTGGACTCCGTCGTGGTGCCCGGTCTGCTGATCGAGCGGTCCGACGCCGACGAGTCCGTCAAGGAAGAGGTCCTCACCGCCCTCGCCGGCGGCGAGCGCCTGGCCGCCTTCGCCCACCACGAGCAGGGCGACCGCTGGCCGGCGTACGCCGTCGCCGCCTCGGCGACCGGTACCACGGTGTCCGGCACCAAGTCGCTGGTCCCGCACGGCGACTGCGCCGACGTCTTCGTGGTCTCCGCCCGCGAGGCCGACGGCACCGTGAGCCTGTACCTGGTGGAGGCCGATCAGGCCGGCGTCGCCCGCACCGCCTACCGCACGCACGACAACCGCCGCGGTGCGCAGGTGGTCTTCACCGACGCCGCGGGCACCAAGATCACGCAGGCCGACGCCGCCGCCCTGATCGAGGACGTGGCCATCGTCGAGCAGAGCGCGCTGTGCTCGGAGGCCGTGGGCGCGATGACCAAGTCGCTGGACATGACCGTCGACTACCTCAAGACCCGCAAGCAGTTCGGCGTGCCGCTGGCCACCTTCCAGGCGCTGACCCACCGCGCCGCCGACATGTACGTCGCGTTGGAGCTGGCGACCAGCATGAACGTCTACCTGACCGCGGCCATCGCCGAGGGCAGCGCCGACGCCATCACCGCGTCGCGCGGCAAGCTGCAGGTCTGCCGCTCCGGTCGTCTCATCGGCCAGGAAGCGATCCAGATGCACGGCGGCATCGGCATGACCGCCGAGTACCCGATCGCGCATTACGTGAGCCGTCTGACCGCCATCAGCCACACCCTCGGCGACGCGGATGCGCACGTGGCCCAGCTCGGCGCACACCTGCGCGACTGGGACATGCTGACCGTCGGCTGAGTCCGACAGCACGGGTTGCACCGAGCAGGACGGCCGGGTGGGTCGGCCGGGTGGGGTCAGCACAGTAGGGTGAGCGCATGGATTCGCTGACGCTGCTGCGCGACAACCTGGCCGACCTGACGTCGTACAGCCTGCTGGCCGTGGGACTGCTGATTCTCGGCTTCGTCGGGCTGGAACTGGTGACCCCGGGCAACCTGCGCACCAAGATCTGGAACGAGGGCAACCGCAGCGCGGTGATCCTCGCGGTGGCGCAGTCCCTCGGTCTGATCTTCGCGCTGGCGTCGGCGATCACCGCCGACGTCGGCCTCGAACTGTGGCGCGGCATCGTCAACACCGCCGTCTACGGCGTCGTGACCATCGCGCTGATGATGTTCTCGTTCGTGCTCATCGACCTGCTCACGCCGGGTCGGCTCGGTGCGGTGCTGCTCGGGCATGAGGACGATGCCGCCGCCCCGAAGGATGCGCCCGGCCGCCACCACCCCGCGGTGTGGCTGAACGCGGTGATCTTCGTGGCGATCGGCCTGTTCGTCAGCGCCGCCCTGTCCCTGTAACTGCCCGACACATACACTTCGGGCACAGCATTCCCGCCGAACTAGGAGTTTCCTCATGGCCGCACCGCTCATCGAAGAGTCCATCGACATCGCCGGCACGCCCGCGCAGGTCTGGGCCGTGGTCTCCGACCTCGCCCGCATGGGCGAGTGGAGCCCGCAGTGCAAGAAGATGGTCATCTTCGGCGGCCCGGTGAAGCTGGGCACGCGCACCCTCAACGTCAACCGCCGCGGCCCGCTGGTGTGGCCCACCAGCTCCAAGGTCGTCGCCTTCGAGCCGAGCCGCGAGATCGCCTGGCGGATCGCCGAGAACAACACCGTGTGGGGCTTCGAGATCACCGAGACCGAGACCGGCACCCGCGTGACGCAGCGTCGCACCGCGCCCGGCGGCGAGACCAGCAAGGTGTCGTCGTTCCTGGTGGACAAGGTCTTCGGCGGCAACGACGGCTTCGAGGTGGAACTGGCCGCCGGCATGCGCGAGACCTTGGGCAAGGTCAAGCGCGTCGTGGAGGCCTGAACCAGAACATGGCACGACGACCCGCTCAGCCCGGCGACCGCACCGGACCCGCTCACCTGCTCGACCTCATCGCCGAGACGGTGCCGCCGGTGCATCCCAAGGGTCTGCCCTTCGTCCTCGGACCCGCCGCCGTCGCCCTCGCGGCGCGGCGGCGTCCGTGGTTGGCGCGGCCCGCTATCGCGCTGGCCGGGGCGAGCGCCTTCTTCTTCCGGCATCCGTCGCGGGTGCCGCCGACGACGCCCGGCGCGGTGGTCGCCGCGGCCGACGGCACCGTCGCCCTGGTCGACACCGCCGTCCCGCCCGCCGAACTCGGCCTGGGCAGCGAGCCGCTGCCGCGCGTGAGCACGTTCCTGTCGGTGTTCGACGTCCACGTGCAGCGGATCCCGATCTCGGGCACCGTCGAAACCGTGGTGCACACCCCCGGCGAGTTCCTGTCCGCCGACCTCCCCGAGGCCAGCGACCGCAACGAGCGCACCTGCCTGCGCCTGCGCACCGCGGCCGGCGAAGCCGTCGGCGTGGTGCAGATCGCCGGCCTCATCGCCCGCCGCATCGTGTGCGACGTGACCCCGGCCGAGACGGTGACGCTCGGCGAGACCTACGGACTGATCCGCTTCGGCTCCCGGGTGGACGTCTACTTCCCGGCCGGCACCGTGGCCAAGGTCGCCGTCGGCCAGACCACCATCGGCGCCGAGACCGTGTTGGCGGAGCTGCCGCGATGACACCGCGCCAGCGGTCCGGTCGACGGTCGGGCCGGCGACGCGTCGCCGGCCGACTCCGCCCGGTCCGCGCCCGGAGAACCGAACGCGCCGCCCGGAACGGACGGCTGTTCATCCCCTCCGCGATCACCGTGCTGGCGATCTGCGCCGGTCTCACCGCCATGCGCACCGCCGCCGACGACGGCAACGTCGACCTGGCGCTGATTCTGCTGGTCACCGCCGCGGTGCTCGACGGCCTCGACGGCCGCGTCGCGCGCATGATGGATGCGTCCAGCGCGATCGGCGCGGAACTGGACTCCCTCGCCGACGTCATCAACTTCGGCGTGGTGCCCGCGGTGATGGTCTATTCGATCCTGCTGCGCGAGCAGTCCGAAGCCGCCTCCGGCATCGGGTGGGCGCTGGTGCTGGTCTACTGCTCGGCGATCGTGCTGCGCCTGGCCCGGTTCAACACGCTGCTCGACGACGACTCGGCCCCCGGCTACACGCGCGACTTCTTCGTCGGCGTGCCCGCCCCGGCGGCCGCGGTGATGGTGCTGCTGCCGGTCGGCCTGTTGGAGCAGTTCGGCGAGGGCTGGTGGACGTCGACCGCGTTCGTGGGCTGCTGGCTGGTGTTCATCGGTCTGCTCGCGGTGAGCCGCGTGCCCACCCTGAGCCTGAAGTCGGCCAAGCCGCGGGCCCGCCTGCTGGCGCCCGGGCTGTTCATCGTCGCCGGCGCCGCCGCCCTGCTCTTCACCTTCCCGTACGTGCTGATGATCGTCCTGGTCGGCGCGTACCTCCTGCACATCCCGTTCGCCTGGCGGATGCAGCGCTGGGTCAGCAGCCGACCCGAGCATTGGGAGACCGCGCCGCGGGACCGTCGCCTCCAGCGGCGCGACGAACGTCGCGCCGAGGTGGCCGCGGGCACCCGCCGGCGCGTGATCCCGGTGCGTCGTCCGTCGGCTCGGCTCGGTCTGCGTGTGCCGACCGGTCCGTCGAAGAACGACGCACCGCACTGAGCTCCGCGTGATCAGCGCTCAGCGCTGATCAGCCCGCCGCGGACGGAGTCTGCTCGGTGGCGGACTGCTGCGGCGTGGTCGGGGCCGACGGCTCGGTCGACCGGTTCGGACGCTGACCGCGCTGGTCGCCGTCCTGACCGTCGCCGCGCATCATGGGGCCCATCGGCCGCTCGCCGTCCATGCGCATACCGCCGCCGCGCGGGCCGTACTCCTGTCCGGAACGGTGGTGTCCGCCGCGGCCGTCGTCGCCGGTCAGGTCGCCGGTGACGTAGCCCAGGCCGAAACCGATCAGCAGGAAGGCGAACGCCGCGGCGATCGCACCGCCGATGATCCACGCGCGCTTGTTCTGCGGGTTCTTCGGGGGCGCGGGCGCCGGAGCGACCGGACCCGGCGCGACCGGGGACACCTGGCCCGGGGTCAGCGGCGGCGGCGTGATCGGCGCGGTGGGCGCCTCCGGGACGGCCTGCGCCTGCGGATCCAGCTGCTCGGTGGCGTTGCCGTCCGGGTTGTTCGTGTTGTTCTGGTCGTCGGGGGTGGTCACCGAGTGGCCTCCTTCTGTCGCCGTGCTGAGCGAGTCTCAAGCACTCGAGATCCACTCTGCCGACACTTCCTGCCAACTCCCTGTGAACGCGGTGCCGACCTCCTGCGAATGAGGCGGCCCGCCATCGGGGCAGGTCAGGCGAGGGTGATGGAGTACATCACCGTGCTGCCCGCCGTCGACGACGCCGCCGACTGTCCGACGGTGACCCAGTAGGTCTTGCCGTCGGCCTCCTTGGACAGCAGGACCGACCGCTCCCGATCGGTCTCGGTGCGGCTGGATTCGGCGTACCCCGCCTCGGTGAGGGTGTCGACGGCCGCGGTGAAGGGATCCCCGACGTCCGCATAGGCCTGCACGGTGACCTGCCATTCCGGGCTCGTGCCGTCCGCGGTCAGGATCGCGCCCTGCACCAGCGGTACCTGCGCCGTGGGGAAGTCTTTCGGCAGCGCCGCCCCCTCGGTCGCGGGCGCATCGTCGCCCCCGCAGCCGGTCACGGCGACGAGCGCGACCACCACCGCGAGGATCGCGAACAGGACTCGGTTCAAAGGCCGCATGCCTGAACGGTAAAGTAATCGAGCAGATACTGCTCCCCGACACCCCGCCCGCCCCCTCGACAGACGACGGAGTGCCCCTAGTGACTCAGGTTCGGAGGATCCCGTGATCGGGGTCCTGATCGCACTGGGAATCGGCGCCCTCGCGGCGCCGCCCATCATGCGAGCCCTGGGTACGCGCGGTTTCTACGTTCTGGCCCTCATGCCGGCGGGCGCACTGGTCTGGTTGCTGCTGGACTGGCCGACCGCCGGCGCCGAGCCGACGACGCAGACCTTCGCGTGGGTGCCCAGCCTGCAGATGGACATCGTCCTGCGGCTGGACACGCTCTCCGCGGTCCTCGGCGTGCTGATCCTGGGCGTCGGCTCCCTGGTCCTGGTCTATTGCGCCAACTACTTCGACGAGATGCGCAAACGTGTCGAAGTGTTCGGCGGCGAGATCGTGGCCTTCGCCGGCGCCATGCTCGGGCTCGTCCTCAGCGACAACATGCTGGTGATGTACGTCTTCTGGGAAGCCACCACCGTGCTGTCGTTCATGTTGGTCGGCTTCAACGCCGTCCGAGCGACGTCGCGCCGGGCCGCCACCCAGGCACTGCTGGTCACCACCTTCGGCGGCCTCGCCATGCTGGTCGGCATCATCATGCTCGGCGAGCGCACCGGCAGCTACCTGCTCTCCGACCTCATCGAGAATCCGCCGGACGGCGTCTACGCGGCGATCGCGGTGGCCCTGCTCCTGGTCGGCGCCCTGAGCAAGTCGGCCATCGTGCCGTTCCACTTCTGGCTGCCCGGCGCGATGGCCGCGCCCACCCCGGTCAGCGCGTACCTGCATGCCGCCGCCATGGTCAAGGCCGGCATCTACCTGGTCGCGCGCCTGGCCCCGGCGTTCCACACGCAGATCAGCTGGCAGGTCATCGTCGTCACCCTGGGCCTGCTCACCATGCTGCTGGGCGGCTGGCGGTCGCTGCGCGAACTGGACCTCAAACTGGTCCTCGCCTTCGGCACCGTCTCGCAGCTGGGCCTGATGGTGGTGCTGGTGGGCGTGGGCGACGGCAACGTCGCCCTGGCCGGTATGGCGATGGTGATCGCGCACGCGCTGTTCAAGGCCAGCCTGTTCATGGTGGTCGGCATCATCGACCACTCCACCGGCACCCGCGACATCCGTCTCCTGGCCCGGCTCGGGCACCGACTGCCGTTCCTCGCGGCGACCGCCGCGGTGGCGGGCGCCAGCATGGCCGGTCTGCCGTTCACCCTGGGCTTCATCGGCAAGGAGTCGGCGTTCGGGGCGCTGTGGTCCACCGGCGCGTACACCCCCTGGCTGGCGCACGCCATCGACCTGGTGGTGGTGCTCGGCGCGATCATCACCTTCGCGTACACCACCCGTTTCCTGTGGGGCGCGTTCGGCCGCAAGGTCCGGTCGCTGCCCACCCGCGCGGTGGCGCAGCTCCATCCGCCGAGCGCCATGTTCCTGTTCCCGCCCGCGCTGCTCGCCGCCCTCGGCGTGGTGGCCGGCTTCTCCGGGGAATGGCTCACCGAGAAGCTGGCGCCCTACACCGAGGAACTGCCGACCTACGGGCACCCCGCCGAGTACCTGGCGCTGTGGCACGGCTTCGGGCTTCCGGTGATCCTCACCCTCGTCGTGTACGTCGCCGGTCCCGCCCTGTTCCTGATCCTCCGCCGGATCCGCGACCAGCTCTTCGATCATCCGCCGCGCCTGAACGCCGACCGCGTCTACGACCGCATCATCCGCGGCGCGGACACGCTGTCGCTGTGGGTCACGCGGAACACGCAGCGCGGTTCGCTGCCGATCACGCAGGGCGTGATCATCTCCACGGCGATCCTGGTGCCGACCATCGCGCTGTTCGTCGGCGCACGCGACCGCCTGGAACTGAGCGGCTTCGAGAACGTCGAGCAGGCCGTCATCGGCATCGTGATCGCCGGGTCCGCGCTGGTCGCCGTCGTGCTCCGCAACCGCCTAGCCGGCGCCCTGACCGTCGGCATCACCGGTTACGGCTGCGGCGCGCTGTTCGCGATCTACGGCGCACCCGACCTGGCACTCACCCAGTTCCTGGTGGAGAGCCTCACCCTGGTGATCTTCGTGCTGGTCCTGCGCAAGCTCGCCGCCGAGCCGCAGCCCAGGCACAAGACCGGTTTCAAACCGCTGCGCGCCCTCATCGCGGTGGCCTTCGGCGCCAGCCTCGTGGTGATCGGCCTGTTCGCCGCGGCCGCACGTTCGGCGCGGCCACTGGCCGACGACCTCGCCGAAGCCGCCTACAAGATCGGCCACGGCGGCAACACCGTGAACGTGCTGCTGGTCGACATCCGCGCCTGGGACACGCTCGGCGAGGTCTCGGTCTTGATCGTCGCCGCCACCGGCGTGGCGTCCATGGTCTTCCGCAGCCGCCGCACCGGCGCCGCACCCCGCGTCACCGCGCTGGTGCGCAGCGAGGCCGGTTTGGACGACGACGACGCCACCACCGACCGGACCACGTGGCTGCGCGGCAGCGAAGTGGGCAATCCGCAGCACCGGTCCATGGTGCTCGAGGCCACCACCCGCCTGGTGTTCCCCACCCTCATGGTGCTGTCGGTGTACTTCTTCTTCGCCGGCCACAACGCCCCGGGCGGCGGCTTCGCCGGCGGCCTGGTGATGGGCTTGGCACTGGTGCTCCGCTACCTGGCCGGCGGCCGCTACGAACTCGGCGAGGCCCTGCCGGTGGAGCCGGGCAAGATCCTCGGCGCCGGACTGCTGATCTCGGCGGTCACCGCGACCGTCTCACTCCTCCTCGGCGCCCCGGCGCTGTCGTCGGCGGTGATCGAGATGCACCTGCCGGTCTTCGGTGAGGTCACGCTGGTGACCGCCATGTTCTTCGACGCCGGGATCTACCTGATCGTGGTCGGCCTGGTGCTCGACGTGCTCCGCAGCCTCGGCGCCCGCCTGGACGCCCCGGAGGATGCGAGCACCACCATCGGCCTGTCGCCCGTCACGCCGCCGCAAACCGCACCCCGGCAGCAGGTGAACCGATGAGCGTGAACCTCGGTCTGCTAATCGTCGCCGGCATCCTGGCCGCCACCGGCACCTACCTGATCATGGAGCGCAGCCTGGTCCGGATGCTGCTCGGGCTGCTGCTGGTCGGCAACGGCCTGAACATCCTCATCGTGACCATCGCCGGTCCGTCCGGCCGACCGCCGATCAAGAGCGACGAGTCGATCGGCGCCGCCGTCGACGCCGATCCCCTCGCCCAAGCGATGGTGCTCACCGCCATCGTCATCACCATGGGCATCGCCGCGTTCGTGCTGGCCCTGACCTACCGCTTGTTCGTGATCAACCGCGACGAGGACGACGACCTCGAGGACGACTCCGAGGACCTCAAGGTGATCAAGGGCTCGATCAGCGAACGCCCCGACCGCGATCGCAGCGACGACCCGGAGACCGGCGAGTACACCGTGACCGGCGACCTCTTCGACGCGCGCGGCAACCCCTTGACCCCGGAGGAGTTCGCGGCCCTGCACCGCACCATCATCGAGCCCGACCTGATGCCCGACGAAGCGTCGATCATCGATCGGCTCCCCGAGTTCAGCCCGGACGAGATGCCTGGTGACGACCCCGACGACGACGGCACCGACGACGACACCGATGTGGGAGGCGAGCAGCGATGAATCTCGACTCCCTGATCCCGCAGTCATCCTGGATCCCCACCCTGATCGCCCTGCCCACACTGGTCCCGTTCCTCGGCGCCGCCCTGACCCTCCTGCAGGGCCGCAACGCCCGGATGCAGCGTCTGGTGACCGTCGGCGCGATCAGCGTCGCCCTCATCGCCTCCGGCATGATGCTGTACCTGACCAGCACCAACGGTCCGTACGCGGTGAAGATCGGCGGCTGGGGCGGCAAGGGCTACCCGAACGGGCCACTGGGCATCACGCTGGTGGTGGACCGCCTGTCGGCGCTGATGCTGGTGGTGTCCACCATCGTGCTGCTGCTCGTGGTGGTGTACGCCATCGGGCAGGGTATTCGCGACGGGACCACCGATCAGCCGGTGTCGATCTTCCTGCCGTCGTACCTGATTCTGACCGCGGGCGTGTGCAACGCCTTCCTCGCCGGCGACCTGTTTAACCTGTACGTCTCGTTCGAAGTGCTGTTGGCGGCCAGCTTCGTGCTGCTGACCCTCGGCGCGAGCGCCGACCGGGTGCGCGCCGGTGCGTCGTACGTGATGGTCTCGATGGTGTCGTCGCTGATCTTCCTGGCCGGCATCGCCTTCGCGTACTCCACGACCGGAACGCTCAACCTCGCCGAGATGGCGATCCGGCTCGACGACGTACCGTCAGGTACCCGCAACGCACTGTTCGCCGTGCTGCTGGTGGCGTTCGGCATCAAGGCGGCCGTGTTCCCGCTGTCCACCTGGCTGCCCGACTCCTATCCGACCGCGCCCGCTCCGGTCACCGCGGTCTTCGCCGGTCTGCTGACCAAGGTCGGCGTCTACGCGATCATCCGGGCCAACACCCTGCTGTTCCCCGGCGGCTCGATGAACAACCTGCTGATGGTGGCCGGTCTGCTGACCATGCTGGTGGGCATCCTGGGCGCCATCGCCCAGTCGGACATCAAACGTCTGCTGTCGTTCACCCTGGTCAGCCACATCGGCTACATGATCTTCGGCATCGCGGTCGGCTCGGAGATCTCGCTGTCGGCGGCCATCTACTACGTGGCGCACCACATTCTGGTGCAGACCACGCTGTTCTTGGTCGTCGGTCTCATCGAACGGCAGGCCGGCAGTGCCTCGCTGCGCCGTCTCGGCGGCCTGCTCGCCAGCCCCCTGCTGGCGGCGCTCTTCCTGATTCCGGCGCTGAACCTCGGCGGTATCCCGCCGTTCTCCGGCTTCATCGGCAAGGTCGCGCTCCTCGAGGGCGGTGTGAAGGACGGTTCGGTGCTGGCCTGGCTGCTGGTGGTCGGTTCGGTGGTCACCAGCCTGCTGACGCTGTACGTGGTGGCCCGGGTCTGGACCAAGGCCTTCTGGCGGCCCCGCGCCGATGCGCCCGAGGGCGAGCTCACCAACAGCACGGCCTCGGCGCTAATCGAGGAGGGCGAGGACGTCCTGGTGGCCGACCGCGAGGACGTCGGCCGCATGCCGGCCACGATGGTGCTGCCAACGGTCGCGATGCTCGCCGTGGGTATCGCGCTGACCGTGTGGGCAGGCCCGATCTTCGGCTTCACCGGCGACGCCGCGCACGACTTGAACGACCGCACGCCCTATCTGACCGCCGTCCTCGGGGGTGAACGATGAGCAACACGCCCTACCCGGATCGGCCCAGTCCACGCCCGGTCGGCAAGCGCCGGGTCCCGGCCTTCTTCGGCCTCCTGTGGCGCTACGCCGTCGTCGGTTTCGCCTGGCCGCTGACCACCGCCATCGTCTGGCTGCACAACCGCCTGCACGTCCCCAAGTGGATGGGCGGCGATCTCCGCGAGTTCGGCGTCCGACTGTGGGGCCTGTCCTGGCTGACCTTCGTGTGGGTACTGCTCTGGGGTGACGTCACCTGGGGCAACATCATCGTCGGCGCCCTGGTGGGCGCGGCGATCATGCTGCTGCTGCCTCTGCCCCGGGTACCGGTCGAGGGCCGCATCCATCCGATCGCCGCGATGAACCTGCTGTTCAACCTGCTGTGGAACTTCCTGCTGTCGTCCGCGCAGGTGGCCTGGGCGGCGATCCGCCCCGGGGCGCCGCCGCTGGGCGTGGTGGTCCGCGTGCACCTGGCCATCAAGTCGGACATGGTGCTGACCCTGGCCATCGACTACATCAACCTGGTGCCCGGCACCATGGTGGTGGAGGTGGACCACCTGCGCCGCATTCTGTACGTGCACGTCTTCGACGTGCGCACCCAGAAGCAGGTCGACTCGTTCCACCAGCAGATGGCGTACGTGGAACGCCAGTTCATCAAGACCTTCGAGCGGGACAGCGAGTGGCAGCCGAGCCCGTTCCACGGGATCGACGACGACTTCCACCACGTCCCCTTCACCGAACGCCAGCGCGTAGCCGACGCGACGCCGCCGGCCCGCCATCGTCGTCGAAAGGAGCGGTGACTCCGATGACCATCGTCTGGGCGATCAGCGGCGCGATGCTGATGACCGCCATCCTGCTGACCCTCTACCGGTCCCTGCGCGGCCCCACCACGCTGGACCGGCTGGTGGGCATCGACACCCTGGTCGCGATGATCATCTCGTCGCTGGCGGTGTGGGTGGCCGCCACCTACAACACCACCATCGTGCCCGGCATCGTGGTGCTGTCGTTGGTGAGCTTCATCGGCACCGTGTCGGTGGCCCGCTTCCGCGTGAGGGACGACGCATGATCAGCGACGTCCTCTCCGCGATCTTCGTGCTCAGCGGCAGTCTGCTCGCCCTGACCGCCGCGATCGGGATCGTCCGCTTCCCGGACACGCTCTCGCGCATGCACGCCGCCACCAAGCCGCAGACCTTCGGCATGACGCTGGTGCTGATCGGCACCCTCATCCAGATCGCCGGCCACCCGGACGGCGGCATGCTGGTGCTGACCGCGCTGTTCATGCTGATCACAGCACCGGTGATCGCTCAGCGCGTCGGCCGCCTGGTGTACCGCGAGATGCCCGGCCGCGGTGGTCGGCTGATGGACGAATCCCAGCTGACCGTGCAGCAGCGCGAGGACCCGCCCGCCTGAATCGCGAGGCGATCCGGTCCCGCCGGTCCGGTTCGTACCGTCAGTCGAGTTCGGCGACCACGGCCTCGACCACGTCCCGGAGGTCCCCGGTCCGCTGATGCACCACGTGCTGGCGCTGATAGCTGGCGCCCGCGGCGACGATGTCGGCCACCGAGGCCAGTTCTTCGGCGCAGCCGAGCTGCTCGGCGACCGGCGCCAACCGCACCAGCAGGTCGGCCAGGTCGTCGGTCACCAGACGCTCGTTGCAGTCCGAGTCGAGGATGACGATGGCGTCGAGCCCGTAGCGCGCCGCCCGCCACTTGTTCTCCTGGACCAGCCACGGCGCCATGGACGGCAGTTCCTCGCCCGCGGTCAGCCGCTGATCCAAGTCCACCACCAGGCAGTGGGTCAGCGCCACCAGCGCGGCCAGCTCCCGGCGGTTGGACACGCCGTCGCACACCCGCACCTCGATGGTGCCCAGGTGCGGCGACGGCCGGATGTCCCAGCGGATCTCGGTGAGGTTGTCGATGATGCCGGTGGTGCGTTGGTCGCCGACGAAGGCCTCGAACTCCGACCACTCGTGGAACTGGAAGGGCAGCCCGGCGGTAGGCAGCTGCTGGAACATCATCGACCGGTTGCTCGCGTAACCGGTCTCCTGCCCCGCCCACATCGGCGACGACGCCGACAGCGCCAGCAGATGCGGGTAGTAGGTGAGCAGGCCCGACAGGATCGGCAGCACCTTGTCCCGGTGGCTGATGCCGACGTGCACGTGCACACCCCAGATCAGCATCTGCCGACCCCACCATTGGGTGCGTTCGATCAGTTCCGCGTAGCGGTGCCCCTCGGTGAGCTGCTGGCTGGACCATTCGGCGAACGGATGCGTGCCCGCGCCGTACAGGTCGATGCCGAGCTCGTCGGTCAGCTCCCGCACCTGCGCCAGGGTCGCACCCAGATCGTCCATGGCTTCACCGGTGGTGCGGCAGATGCCGGTGACCAGTTCGACGGTGTTGCGCAGCAGTTCCTTGTGGATGTGCGCGCGTCGAGTCAGCCCGCGCGCCTCGATCAGCTCGAACAGCGGATCGGCGGCGTTCACCAGGTCCCGCGTGCGCCGATCGACGAGCGCCAGCTCCCATTCGACGCCGAGCGTCGGGGCCGCCGACGCGTGGAACTCGATCGGCGCTATGCGTGCCGCCGGAGCCATCGGAGCACCCGAGGTCGTCGTCGAACCGGCCCGTTAGTTGGCGGTGATGACGCCGCAGGCGATCGGCTCGGTGGCGTCGCCCTGGAGCAGCACCATGGCCTTGCCGTCGAGCTCGCCGATGTTCACGTTCACGGTCTGGTTGGCCGAGCCCGCGCCGCGCTCGTTCACCGCGATACCGGGCAGCGAGCCGCCGGCCAGCGCGTTACCGGTGCCGGTGAACTTGTTGTCCTGGGTGTCGCAGTAGGTGCCGGTGCGGACCTCGACCTTGTACTGACCCTTCTCCAGGGTGCTCACGCGCAGGTTCACCTTGGTGCTGTTGCCGAGGGCCACGAAGCTCGCCGCACCCACGCTGTCGCCCTCGCCGCTCTGCAGCGTGACGGTGCCGATCGCCGAACCGGGCTCGGCCGGCACGTCGTCGGCGTTCACCAGCTCACCGGGGATCACCTGGTTGTCGGTGACGACGGGGGGCGTGGTGCCCTTCTCGCTGGTCGGGTACTGATCCGGGGTGCAGGCCGTCAGCGCCACGCCGGCCAGACCGGCGGCAGCGAGCGTGAGGACTCCACGCGTGATCTTGGCACCGGTGGTGAGGCTGGCGGTCATGTCGGCTCCTTCGGCGGGGTTCTACTGTGGCTGGTTGGCTGGTGACTGCGGTGACAGGCGACTGGGTTGATAGGCGACTGGGTGTTACGAGGTGACCACGACGACGACGAGTTCACCTGCGCAGCGGGTGAACGTCGCCGGCCGTTCGGCCAGTGAGGCACCGCCGGGGACGGACTCGGCCACCTTCTTGGCAGCATCTTCTTCGCCCTCACCATAGAAGATGGTGTTCTCGGTGACGCTGCTGGTACTCAGATTGCCCGGCTCGGTGCCGATCGTGAAGCCTTCCGCCTGCAGTTGATCGGAGACCTGCTTGGCCAGGCCCTTGGTGGAGCCGGCGTTGAGGACGCACAGTTTCGGCACGTCGGCGGCGTCCGCGGGCGTCGAGGTCGGCGATCCGGCCGGCTCGGTGCCCGACGGCGCCGTGGACTCGGACGTCACGCTGGTGGTCTGGGCCGGGTTGTTGGCCAGCTTCTCCTGCGGCGTCTCGTCGTCGCTCTTGGCGGCGGAATTCCAGCCGAGGCCGATGAAGACCACGGCGACGGCGAGCAGCAGCATGGCCCCCGCGCGCAGCGGGAGACGATTGGGTTCGCGGTCAGCATTCATCACGGCAACTCTAACTCACGCGACCGGCGTGGCCGCGCGAGACGTCAGGTGATCTCGAAACCGAGTCGTCGTGCGGCGCGCGCCTTCTGGCGCGATGCGCGCAGACGCCGCAGTCGCTTCACGAGCATGGGATCGGCGGCGAGCGCCTCGGGACGGTCCACCAGCGCGTTGAGCACCTGGTAGTAGCGCGTCGAGGAGAGCCCGAAGAGCTCCTTGATCGCATCTTCCTTGGACCCCGAGTACTTCCACCACTGCCGCTCGAAGCCGAGAATGTCGTGCTCGCGACGGGTGAGCCCGTCCGCGCCGACCTCATGCGGGTCAGGCTGGGCCGACTCCTGCTCTGCGGCTGCGCCGTTCGACACCGGTGAGCTCCCCTTCTTCGTGCACGCCGTCTCACTGCCGAATGACAGCGTTGTTCTTTCGGTGAGTATCTAATCACGACTCGGGGGGACCCGGCGCGATGACTCACCGTAGTCGCGGACAGTAGAGTCCCTGGCATGGCGATTCTCCCCATCTGCATCGTCGGCGAGCCCGTGCTCCATCAGCCGACGACCCCGGTCGACCTCGACGACACCGGCCGTCCCGCGCCCGAGATCGTCGAATTGCTCGACGACATGTACGAGACGATGGACGCCGCCAACGGCGTCGGGCTGGCCGCCAACCAGGTCGGCCGCGGGCTCCGCATGTTCGTCTACGACTGCCCGGACGGCCCCGAACGCCGCCGCGGCGAGGTGATCAACCCGGTCCTGGAGACCTCGGAGCTCCCGGAGACCATGCCGGATCCGGACGACAACGACGAAGGCTGCCTGTCGGTGCCGGGCGAGGGCTTCCCCACCGGCCGCGCCGAGTGGGCCAAGGTCACCGGCACCGACCGCGACGGCAACCCCGTCGAGATCGAGGGCAACGGCTTCTTCGCGCGCATGCTGCAGCACGAGACCGGGCACCTGAACGGCTTCCTCTACGTCGACGTGCTGGTGGGCCGCAACGCCCGCGCCGCCAAGAAGGCGATCAAGCGCAACGGCTGGGGCGTCCCCGGCCTCACCTGGCTGCCCGGTTCGGACGTCGATCCCTTCGGGCACGACGACTAGCCGCGCCCGGACTTCTCGACCGAACCGATGGCGGATCCACTTGTCGGCGATCGCGTGGTGGTCCGGTACCGCCTGGGCGCCGGCGGCCCGGCGGACTGGCGCGCGACGCCCAATCCGGCGCCCACTCCGGCGCGCAGTCATGCGCCGACACTGTCCGACCTGACCGGTCTCCTCATCGACGCCTCCGCCGAGCGACTGATCCTCGAACGCGACGGCGTCGCCGAGACCGTGCCGACGGCCGCGATCGTGTCGATCCGGCAGTTGTCCACGCGCACCGTCCGCAACTCGGCGATCCGCACCGTCGAACGCACCCTGACCGAGACGGTGCCGGCGGCCGCGCGCGTCGAGTTCGACGGCTGGCTGCTGTCGGCGGATCCGACGTCGGAGGCACTGCGGGCGAACGCCGCGGTGCCGGCCGGTTTCGGGGCGCACGCGGCCGCCGCGCCGCAGCTCCGGGCCTGGTACGCCGAGCGCGGCGCGCCCACCCGGATCGTGGTGCCCGACCGGCTGCTGCGCCTCGCCGACCTCACCGACCGCGCGGGCGACGAGTACGAGGTGCTGATCGACCCGACCGACGCGCCGGTGCAGGTGCCCGTCGCCGATCGCGCCGAACGGCTGCGGCTGCGCGCCGCAGGCCACTGGCTCCACCACACCTTCACGCTGATCGAACTGTGAGCTGAGACGAACCCATGTCCCGCACCCCCGCCTCGGGCTCCCGCCGTCGCACCCTGCTGTCGGCGACCGGTGCCCTCATCGTGCTCGTCCTCGCCATCGTGTGGTGGGCGGTGGTCGAACCCCCGGCCGACGAGACCCCGGCGGCGTCGACCTCCGTCGTGGCGACGCCCACCTGGTCGGTGACCGCGGACGCCCCGGCCACCACAGCGTCGCCCGGCACACCGTCGACCAGCACCCCGCAGCGGACCACCCCGGCCACGAAGACCACGGCGCAGGCGCCCGCACGGGTGCTGCGCACGCTGGCGTTGATCGACGCGGGCGACTGGCCGGACGCGGCGAACGCGCCCGGCACCCAGGGCGGCCGAACCTTCCGCAACAACGAGCGCCGACTGCCCGCCACCGGCGCCGACGGCCGTCGGCTCACCTTCCAGGAATGGGACGTGAACCCGAAGGAACGCGGCCGCGGACGGGATGCGGAGCGCATCATCACCGCGAACGACGGCTCGGCCTGGTACACGTTGGACCACTACCGCACGTTCGTTCTGATCCGGGGGCCCGCACGTTGATCACCATGACCACCGCCGCCTTCCTGCGCCATGCCGGCCGGTCCGGCGCACCGGTCGCCGTGGCCCCGGCGCCGCTGTCACTGTTTCCCGCCGAGCTGGCCGTCCGCCGCGTGGACGCCGCCGACACCGCGACGCTCGACGACCTGTTCCGCACCGTCGCCGCGGCCTGGGACTTCCCCGAGTACTTCGGCGCCGGCAAGGACGCCTTCGACGACTGCATGCGCGACCTGCCCCCGCGCCTGCGCACGGCCACCGGCGCACCGGCCCGCGGGTACGTGACGGTGATCGAGCGCGCCGTCGAACTGCTGTCGAGCGCGTCCGACGAGGACCTCGCGTGGCTGGCGACGTCGCTCGTCTTCTACCGGGACCACTATCGCGACGAGGTGCAGCCGCCGCGCGGCTTCGCCGTGGTGCTCCGCTGCACGGAGGCCGAGGTGGAGGAGCTGCGCGACCGGTGGGCCGCGGCTGGCGTGACACCCGTCGTGGTGCGCGATCGGACGGGAGCCTGACCATGCGCCTGGCCACCTGGAACGTGAACTCCATCCGCGCCCGCTCCGAGCAGGTCGTGTCGTGGATGACCCGGCACGCCATCGACGTGCTGGCCATGCAGGAGACCAAATGTCGGGACGATCAGTTCCCGGTGATGAGCTTCCTGGCCGAGGGCTACGACGTCGCCATGTACGGCGACGGCGGCTACAACGGCGTCGCGATCGCCTCGCGCGTCGGGCTCGACGACGTGCACCGCGGGTTCGATGGCCAGCCGTCGCGCGCACCGGGCGAGGAACCGGAAGCGCGCGCCATCTCGGCGACCTGCGCCGGGGTGCGGGTGTGGAGCCTGTACGTGCCGAACGGCCGGGCCGTCGACGATCCGCACTACCGCTACAAGCTGGAGTGGCTGTCGGCGCTGGCCGGGGTCACGAGGCTGGAACTGGGCCACGACCCGGCGGCGCAGATCGCGCTGGCCGGGGACTGGAACGTCGCCCCCACCGACCGGGACGTCTGGGACCGCGCCTTCTTCGAGGGCCGCACGCACGTCACCGAACCCGAACGCGCCGCCTTCAACGAGTTCCTGCGCGGCGGCTACCTGGACAGCGCCGCGGGCTTCACTCCCGCGGAGGACGAGTACACGTTCTGGGATTACACCGCGGGACGGTTCGCCAAGAACGAGGGCATGCGGATCGACTACGCGCTCTGCTCACCGGCCCTGGACGACCGGGTCTTCGACGCCTTCATCGACCGGGACGCCCGCGCCGCCGCCGGGGCCAGCGATCACGCGCCCCTGGTCCTCGACCTCTCCACCGGCTTCGACAGCTGATCGGGCTCGACGCCCACCCCCTCGTCGCCCGTGTCGCGACCCGTTCGCCGCCTCGCGCGCCGGGCTCCACCCCCCATCGTTGCGCGTGTCGCGATCCCTTCCCCGCCTCGCGCGCCGGGCTCCGGGATCGACCCGGCAGCAGCGTCGCGACTCGCCAGTGAGTTAGGTTCGGCTACCCTTACCGAATGACCCTCAGAATGCGCCCTCGTTTCGCCGCCGCCCTCGTCCTTGCGCTCGCCGGAATGCTGGCGATCGCCGGGTGCAGCCCGCCCGCCGAAGACGGTGGCGCCGGCGGCACCGTGCAGGTGAACACCCCGCAGGGCCCGGTGACCATCACCGGCACCCCGACCCGCATCGTCACGCTCGGCAGCCAGTGGATCGACACCGCGCTGGCCTTCGACGTGACCCCGGTGGCCTACCTGGACCAGAACGAGATCCTCACCAAGAAGACCGCCCCGTGGGTGGTCGACAAGCTGTCCGGCGCCACCGCGCTGAGCACCGAGAATCTGGTCGCCGAGATCGCGAAGGCCAAGCCCGACGTGATCCTGGCCGAGGGCTTCATGGCCACCGCCCAGCCGGAGACGTTCGCGAAGATCCGGGAGATCGCCCCGACCATCCCCGGCGTCACCGGCAAGCAGGTGGACCCGTGGGCCGACCTGGTCACGCTCTTCGGCACCATCACCGGCCGCAGCGACGAAGCCACCAAGATCATCGACTCGGTCAACGGCACCATCGACCAGGTCACCAAGGATCTGCCCGGCCTGGCAGGCAAGACCTACGCGCTGGCGTACATGTACTCCAGCGATCAGATCCAGGTGATGGCCGATCCGACCGACGGCGCCGGCGCGCTCTTCGGGCAGCTCGGCATGAAGGTGGCACCCAAGCTCGCCGCCGAATTCGCGAAGACCGGGCAGCCGCGCTTCCCGATCTCCACCGAGAACGTGCCCATGCTCGACGCCGACTACCTGGTGGTGACCACCGGCAACGCGACGATGGCCGAGCAACTGCGCAAGCTGCCCGGCTACGCCGCGCTGACCGCGGTGCGCGACGGCAGCGTCAGCGACCTGACCGTCACCGAGATCGGCGGCCTCAATCAGCCGACGCCGCTGTCCATCCCCTACCTGCTCGAGCAGATCCGGCCGCAGTTGAACCGCGTCGCCGCGGCCTGAGGCAACCGGGCTCAACGCAGGTTGCAGGGGATCTGCGCGTAGGCGGCCAGCTCGCAGACCGACTTGTTGGTCAGCTTCCACCGGCCGTCCTTCCACACCCAGCGCAGCGTGGAGTAGGTCGGCGCGTAGCCGGGCGAGGTCAGCTTGAACTGCGCGGTGGCGGTCTCGCCGCTCTGCTTCACGGGCCCCATCAGCGAGTACCGGAGGCCCGTGGCGCGGAACTGCTCAGCCAGCCGGAACAGGCTCTCGATCGGCGTCACGGCCGCGGTGCCGCCCTCGAGTCGCTTACCCTTCTCCGCCCTCGAGGCGCCGCTGCTCAGCACCGCCAGGTCCGACTGGAACCCGCCGAGCGTCGGCGCGGTCGGACCGGCGGCCGGCTGGGCGGTCGCCGGGGTGGACGCAGCCGGAACCTGCGCGTCGGTCGCCGAGGTGTCTGGATTCGGGGCGGCGGGCGCGTCACCCTCGACGGCGGGCGCCTCGGACTCCGCGCCGGTCGGGGCGGCAGCTGCGGGCGGCGCGGCCGCCACGGGTGCGGTGGCCGCGCCGAGGTTGACTACCGTCGGCGGCGTGGCTGCGACCTCGCTGCGGGCGCCGACGTCACTGAGCAGCAGCCCGACCAGACCGATGGCCAGCACGAGCACCGAGATGATCGCCGAGACGCCACCGGCCGCCAGCACCGTCGGCCAATCGACGCCGCGGCCGCGCCGCTCCGGCGCACCGTAGGCCTCGCCACCGCCGGTCCCGTCGCCCCCGGTCCCGTCGCTGCCGTCCCGGCCGCCCTCGTACGCGTCGTCCCCGTACTCGCCGTACCGTTCTTCCGTCTCCATACCGTTCTCCCACGCTCTCCGACTGTCCGACGCCCACCCGGACGCAAGTTAGGTGAGTCTAACCTTGGCTTTTCCGACTCGTGACTCGGTTGTGACGGGCGTTACTTGAGATGTCTGCAGTGGCGAGCTATACCTGATGTGAGAGATATCACAGGAGGAAGTCATGCACCGGAGGCATCGCCGCGTTAAGCCGCCGCAATCGGCGCGCGCCATCTTGCAGCAGATCTCCGAGGTGGTGCACAACCCGATCCGCGACCGATTCGAGCTCTGGGTGGCAGGCGACCTGGTCGGCGTGCTGAGCTATGCGGTCGACGACGAAACCACGCCACCCACCGCCACCATCCTGCACACGGTGCTCTACGACGAGTACAGCGGCCACGGCCTGGCGACCCGACTGACCGACGGGGCCATGGCGTTCATGCGCGCAAACGGCCTGCGCGTACGTCCGATCTGCAGCTTCACTCGCCACTACCTCCACTCCCACCCCGGCGCGGCGGCGGTCGCGTAGTTCACGCACTTAGCTTAGGCTTACCTCGTTAGTTCGACGAGGGAGTGCATACATGCCCACCGAGACCAAGGGCCGCGGCTGGCAGGGTGCCGTCATGAAGCTGATGGGTGCCGACGATTTCGAGATCACGGTGACCGGCACCGAGGTGGTCACCGACCACTATCTGCGATTGAGTTTCACCGGCGGCGGACTCCTGGCCCGGATTCCCGTGCACCCGACGATGTGGGTGCGCGCCTGGTTCTCGTCGAACGGCTCGCTGCACCAGCGCGGGTACACCCTGGTGGACCCGGATCCGGCCAACGATACCTTCGACATCGAGTTCGCCCTGCACGACGGCACGGCCGCCGACTGGGCCCGCACCGCGCATCCCGGCGACACCCTGTCGGTGACCGTCATGGGCAGCGACTTCGCGATCGGCGAGCCCGCGCCCTCGGGGTGGCTGATCGCCGCCGACACCGCCTCTCTGCCCGCGGTCAATTCGCTGCTCGACGCGCTGACCGCCGCCGGCGATCCGGCGCCCGCGCACATCTGGTTGGAGTACCAGCATCCGAGCGACCGCGACCTGCCGGTGCACCTGCGTCCCGTCGACCGCATCGACTGGATCGCGCGCGAGCACGACGGCGGCACACTGGTCGAGACCGTCCGCGCCGGCGCCTTCGACGCCGCAGGTCAGCGGGGGTGGGTGGCGTTGGACAGCAAGAGCACCCGCGCGGTGACCGGGATCCTGCGGAACGACTACCGGCTGGGCCGCAAGGGCGTGAAAGCGATGGCCTACTGGAAGGTCGGCAAGCCGTACGCGTAAGCTCAGCGCCACAACTGCACACACGGGGGCTCTCGCGATACCGAGGGCTGAGAGGGCGACAGGCGGTCGCCGACCGTACGAACCTGTCCGGGTAATGCCGGCGTAGGGAGTTTCTCTTGAGTACCTCAGTCGATGCCGATTTCTCGGCGGAATCCACCGCACCCGCGTCCATCGGGGTCACCCGCGGCCCCATCGAAGGCAGCACCAAGCACTACCTCGAACACCACGGCCTGCGCATCCCGCAGCGCCGCGTCCACCTGACCAACGGCGAGCACCTCGACCTGTACGACACCTCCGGTCCGTACACCGACGAGAACGCGGACCTCGACCTGCACGCCGGACTGCCGCCGACCCGCCAGACCTGGCGTCGACCCGATCCCGTCGACGGCGCCGCCACCCAGCTCGCATGGGCGCGGGCCGGCGTGATCACCGACGAGATGGCGTTCGTCGCCGTCCGGGAGGGCTGCGACGTGGAGCTGGTGCGCAGCGAGGTAGCCGCCGGTCGCGCGGTGATCCCCGCCAACCGCTGCCACCCCGAGTCCGAGCCGATGATCATCGGCAAGGCCTTCGGCGTGAAGATCAACGCCAACATCGGCAACTCCGCGGTCACCTCGTCGATCGCCGAGGAGGTGGAGAAGATGGTGTGGGCCACCCGCTGGGGCGCCGACACCATCATGGATCTGTCCACCGGCAAGGACATCCACCTGACCCGCGAATGGATCGTGCGGAACTCGCCGGTGCCGGTCGGCACCGTCCCGATCTACCAGGCCCTGGAGAAGGTGGGCGGCGACCCCACCGCGCTGACCTGGGAGCTCTACCGCGACACGGTGATCGAGCAGGCCGAGCAGGGCGTCGACTACATGACCGTGCACGCCGGGGTGCTGCGCGCGCACATCCCGCTGACCGCCCGGCGCGTCACCGGCATCGTGTCCCGCGGCGGCGCCATCATGGCGTCCTGGTGCATGGCCCACCGCACCGAGTCGTTCCTGTACACGCACTTCGCCGAGCTGTGCGAGATCTTCGCGCGCTACGACATCACCTTCTCCCTCGGCGACGGCCTGCGCCCCGGGTCCATCGCCGACGCCAACGACGCCGCCCAGTTCGCCGAGCTGCGCACCCTCGGGGAGCTCACCGCGATCGCCAAGAGCCACGGCGTGCAGGTGATGATCGAGGGCCCCGGCCACGTGCCGATGCACAAGATCGTGGAGAACGTGCGCTTGGAAGAGGAACTGTGCGACGAGGCGCCGTTCTACACGCTCGGCCCGCTGGCCACCGACATCGCGCCCGCCTACGACCACATCACGTCGGCCATCGGCGCCGCGATGATCGCCCAGGCCGGCACCGCGATGCTGTGTTACGTCACGCCCAAGGAGCACCTCGGGCTGCCGAACCGGGACGACGTCAAGACCGGCGTGATCGCCTATAAGATCGCCGCGCACGCCGCCGACCTCGCGAAGGGCCATCCGCGCGCTCAGCAGCGCGACGACGCGCTGTCGAAGGCTCGCTTCGAGTTCCGCTGGACCGACCAGTTCAACCTGTCCCTCGATCCGGACACCGCCCGCGAGTTCCACGACGAGACGCTGCCGGCCGAACCGGCCAAGACCGCGCACTTCTGTTCCATGTGCGGGCCCAAGTTCTGCTCCATGCGGATCTCCGCGGACGTGCGCGCGGCCGCCGTCGATCTCACCCTGGAGGCCCCGTGATCCCCGCGAACCCAGCGAGTCCCGAGATCCCCGTACTGCCGCCACCGCCGCCGGGGCAGACGCCGCGGCGGGTGCTGACGGTCGCCGGCTCCGATTCCGGCGGCGGCGCCGGGATCCAGGCCGACCTGCGCACCTTCGCCCTCACCGGGGTGCACGGCTGCGTCGCGGTCACCGCGGTGACCGTGCAGAACTCACTGGGCGTGAGCGGTTTCGCGGGCATCGATCCGGAGGTGGTCGCCGCCCAGATCGCGGCGGTGACCGCCGACATCGGGGTGGCCGCGGTCAAGACCGGCATGCTGGCCTCCGCGCCGATCATCACCGCGATCGACGAAGCCTTCGCCGCTGCAGGCATCGGACGCGCCGCGCCGGCCACGCCGCTGGTGGTGGACCCGGTCGCGGCCTCCATGCACGGCGACCCCCTGCTGGCCGACTCGGCGCTGTCCGCCCTCGTCGACCGACTCTTCCCGCGCGCCACCCTGGTGACCCCCAATCTCGACGAGGTGCGGCTGATCACCGGCATCGACGTGGTCGACGAGGCCTCCCAGGAGGCGGCGGCGCGGGCACTGCACCGCCTCGGGCCGGCCTGGGTGCTGGTCAAGGGCGGTCACCTGCGCGGGCACGCGCACAGCCCCGACCTGCTGTTCGACGGCGTCGACTTCCGCCGCTACGACTCGGTGCGGGTGGATACCCCGCACGACCACGGCGCCGGCGACACCCTGGCGGCGGCTACCGTCGCGGCCCTCGCGCACAGGCATTCGGTACCCGATGCCGTGGGCTTCGCCAAGGACTGGGTCACCCGCTGCCTGGCCGCGGCGTACCCGCTCGGCGCGGGCCACGGCCCGGTCAGTCCGCTATGGCGACTGTCGGCACCGGTTCCCCACTGAGCAGCGCCGCGCGGTACTCGGCGGGCCCGATGCCGACCAGTGCGCGGAACCGGTTCCGGAAGGTGGCGACGGACGCGAAGCCGGTGCGCCGTGCCACCGCGCCGACCGGAGTCTGCGGCTGCTCGTTCAGCAGCTCCAGGGCGGCTTCGACCCGTCGCTCGGCGATGCGTGCGGCCAGCGACTGCCCGGAAGCCTCGAAGTAGCGGTAGATCTGCCGCCGCGACAGATGCAGGTCGGCGGCGATCATGTCGACGCCGAACTCCACGTCGGCGAAGCGTCGTTCAATCACGTCGACCACCGCCTCCCGCACCAGCAGCGGGTTGTCGGTGAGCGAGGAACTGGTGCCGCTGAGCTCGCCGAGCGCGGAGACGATCACGTCGATCACCGCCTCCTCGGTCTCCACGCTCGGCTTCGGTTCCACACCGAGCGCCGTGGAGACGGCGAAGCTGGTGATGAAGGCGGCGGTCGCGCGGGCGAGCAGACTGCCGGAGACGTACGGCTGCCAACTCCGCTCGATGGCCCGACGGTTACTGCCCAGCAGTTCGCGCGGCATCACCACGCCCACCGAGTCCACCGGCTCGTCGGAGACCAGCAGGTGCGCGGGGCTGTTCCCGGTCAGAATCAGCTCGCCGGGCCGGTAGCGATGGTCGCGAGCACCGGGCTCGACGTAGGTCGCCGGATGGCTCAGGCAGGTGCCGACCATCAAATTGTCGCCCATCCGCAGGCGCTCGTCGCCGTCGACCAGCTCGACCCGCACCGGACTGCGCAGGACCGCCACCGAGGAGTCGAGCAGGCTCAACGGCATCCGGTACATCTGGACTTCGAAGTCGCGGGGATCGAGGTCGTAGGCACCCGAGACACCGTAGAAGTCGATCGCTTCGGCCCCGATCCGCTGGATCGGCGGCGGTGGCGCCTCGACGCCGGCGATCGCCCCCAGCCGGGCGCGCCACCCCGCGACCTCGGCGGCGGGCAGCGGTCCCGACGGGGGGTTCGACGACGGTTCAGGCTGCGGCGACCGCGTCATCGGCCCGTCGATTCCACGGCAGCGCGGGCAGCGCGATCGCCGAGGCGATCAGGAAGCAGAGCGCACCGATGAAGGTGCCCCAGTTCGCAAGCGCCGCGTCGACCGTCGAACCGCTGCGATAGACGAACGAACCGACCGCCGACACACCGAAGGCGATACAGCCGAGCATGTTGATGTGGCCGGCCCAGAAGTCGACCAGGCGCGGGGACCACATCCGGTTTCCCGCCCGAACGAACGCCAAGATCACGAAGGCACCGCTGAGGAGGAATGCGACGGAACCGCCCGCGTCGGGGTTCCACACCAGATGCTGCTCACCCTTGACAGAGTGCGCCATCAGCGCCGCCGTGGTGCTCACATTGAACAGCAGGGTGCCGAAGAACTGGGTGGACCCCGCCAGCCACTCCGCCCGGAACATCTGCCCGGGCTCGTAGTCGACGGGCGTCATCATCGGGCCGCTGCGCACCAGCTGCACCAGGGCCGCTGCGGTGAAGAACCAGGCCCCGACGAAGTAGGAGACGTTCGACGCGGTGGCACCGGCCGCGCTGGCGAAACCGGGGGCCGAACCGAGCGCGAACAGCGCCGAACCGATGATGAAGCCCCAACACTGTTTGGCCAGGGTCGGCGTCAGCACGCGACTGACCCCCACGTGGCCGGCGGTATTGCGCATCTACGGACATCCCTTCGCAACAGAGCGAGGACGACGCCTCCTCGGCGCCGTCCTCACTCCTCGAACGTTCGGTGAACTGCAGCCTAGTGGTGGAAGGCTGCCGACCGCTTCTCGTGCGGCATCGGACCGTCGAGGCCCTCGAGGAAGGCGACCTCGGTCTGCATGTCGGCGAGCAGCTTGGTGGCCAGGTCCCGGCTGAGGCCGTTGCGGACCACGATGCGCTGGACGTTGACGTCGCCGAGGTTGTCGGCCAGCGGGTACGCAGGCACCTGCCAGCCCTTCATCCGGAGACGATCTTCGAGGTCGTACAGGGTCCAGTTGGGGCTGGCGTCCTTCTTGAGCCGCCAGCAGAACACCGGAATGGTGTCACCCTTGCTGAGCAGTTCGAACGGGCCCATCTTCGCGATCTCACCGGACAGGTACTGCGCGACGTCGAGCGAGTTCTGCTGCACCGCGCGGTAGCCTTCGCGGCCGAGGCGGAGGAACTGGTAGTACTGCAGCAGCACCTGCGCGCCGGGGCGCGAGAAGTTCAGCGCGAGCGTCGGCATGTCGCCGCCCAGGTAGGCGCAGTGGAAGATCATGCTCTCGGGCAGACGTTCCTGGTTGCGCCAGACGATCCAGCCGACGCCCGGGTACACGAGACCGAACTTGTGGCCCGAGGTGCTGATCGAGGCGACCCGCTCGACGCGGAAGTCCCACTCCAGCTCGGGCTGGCAGAACGGGGCGATCATCGCGCCGGACGCGCCGTCGACGTGGATCTTGACGTCCCAGCCGCTAGCGGCCTGGATCTCGTCGAGCTTGGCAGCGATCTCCTTCACCGGCTCGTAGGCGCCGGTGTAGGTCTGGCCCATGATGGCCACCACGCCGATGGTGTTCTCGTCGACGTACTTCTCTAGTTCGAAGCCGTCCAGGAACAGGTGCTCCTCGGTGACCGGCACCCAGCGGGGCTCCACCTCGAAGTAGTTGCAGAACTTCTCCCAGCAGACCTGCACGCCGGTGGAGAGCACGATGTTCGGCTTCTCGATGGACTTGCCGGCCGCCTTGCGCGCGCCCTGCCAGTGCCGCTTGAGCGCCAGACCGCCGAGCATGCACGCCTCCGACGAACCGATCGTCGAGGTGCCGATGGTGTCGTTCGCATCCGGCAGGTTCCACAGGTCGCCGAGCATCCGCCAGCAGCGCTCTTCGATCGCGGCGGTGGCCGGGTACTCGTCCTTGTCGATCATGTTCTTGTCGACGGTCTGGGCGTAGAGGAGCTTGGCCTCCTTGTCCATGTACGTGGTCACGAAAGTGGCCAGGTTCAGACGCGAGTTGCCGTCGAGCATCGCCTCGTCGTGGACCACCTGGTAGGCGGTCGACGGGGCGAGCATCCCGGCCGGGAACTCGTTGCGCGGCAGGCTGGAGGCCTCCCCGGCCTGCGCGAACACCGGCAGGTCGATGCGATCAGTGGCGGTCATTGTCACTCCGTTCGATTACAGCGGGACTTGCGGGACGTACAGCTGCCGGAGCGGGCTAGACCTCGACCGGCGGGTAGAGGCGATCCATGTTGTATTGACGGTTCCGATGCGCCGCCCAGGTGGAGATCGCGAGGAACACGGCGGTCAGGCCGACGAGCACGGCGATGGCGATCCACAGGCGGGAGTCGACGCCGCCGACGGTCAGTTGGCGCAGCCCGTTGACGGTGTAGGTCATCGGATCCACCCAGTGCATGTACTGGAACGGTGTGGCCGTGGTCTGCACCGGATAGATGCCGCCCGCCGACGTCAGCATGATCATCAGGAAGGCGAGCGTGATGACACGTCCGACGGCGGCCCCGAAGAGCGCGTTGAACATCTGAATCATCGAGAGGAACATCGCGACCATCAGCACCATGAAGCCGTAGGTGGCCCACGGATACTCCGGCTTGAGGCCGACACCGAACATGGTGACCAGGTACAGGATCGCGGCCTGCAGCGCACCGACGGCGAGCGTCGGAGCGAACGAGGCGAGCACCACGCGGAACGAGTTCAGCCCCTGGGCGATCGGTCGCGACTGCAGCGGTGTGAAGAGCATCCAGGCGATGATGCTGCCGACGAACAGCGCCAGGCCGAAGAAGAACGGTGCGAACCCGGTGCCGAAGGTGTCGGCGCGGTTCTCGTAGCGCTGCTCCAGCACCACCGGCTGGCCGAGGACCTTGGCCAGCTGCTGCTGCTGCTGCTTGGTCCAGCTGGGCAGCGCCTCGGCGCCCTTCTCCAGGCCGGCGGCGAGCTCGTCCGCGCCGGAGCTGAGCTCGGCGAGACCGCTCGCCAGTTCCGCGGTGCCGTCGCTCAGTTCGGTGACTGCGCCGCGGATCTTCTCGATGTCGCCGGTCAGGCCGCCGGATTCAAACAGCGTGAGCACGGTCCGCAGCGGGCTGCCCGGGTTGTTCAGCTGGGCGGCGAGCAGCGCCGAGTCGTTCTCCACGGCAGCCAGATCACCCTGCGCGTCCGGGCCGAGGCCCTGGGTGCGCAAGACGTTCTGCACCGGCGTCAGGGTCTGCGCCATCGCGCGGACCGTGGGATCGGGATGCGCCGCGAGCTGCGTGCGCAGCGTCGACACCGCCTGGTAGGCCTGCGACTGCGAGTTCGCGACCGTACCGAGACGATCGCTGAGGCCGCCGATGTTCTTGCCGAGGCGGTCGGCGGTCGCGTTGACCTCGGCGGCACTCGGGCCGCCCTGGTCGTGCTGCTGCGCCGCGGCCAACAGCGGGTCGGTGGCGGCCATGACACCGCTGGAGAGTTCCTGGACGCCGCTGTTGAGCTCGTCGGCACCGCTCTTGGCGGTGACCAGACCGGCGGCCAGTTCCTCGGCGCCGTCGGCGGCCTGCGTGATCTGCCCCAGCATCGGGTCGACGGTGGAGAAGACCACGTCGAAGGTCTGCGCGCCCACCTGGGCGCCGACCATGTTGACCACCTCGCCGGCCGCGTCCTGACCGATGATCGTCGCCAAGTAGTTGTTGGCGTCGTTGTAGGTGAAGATCAGATCCGCCGACTTGGCGTTCCCGCTCATCGGGGACGCCAGGCTCTCACTGAAGTTCTCGGGCAGCGTGATCGAGAAGTAGTACTTGCCGCTGGCCACCCCCTTGGCCGCTTCCTCCTGCGACAGGACGTGCAGGTCGAGCTGCTTGGACTCGACCAAGCCTTCGACGACCTGTTTGCCGGCCTCGAGCTTGGTGCCCTCGACGGTGGCCCCGCGGTCGGTGTTGACCAGCGCCACCGGGAGCTTGTTGACCTCGTTGAACGGATTCCAGAACGCCCACAGGTAGAGCGCGCCGTACATCAGCGGCATCAGGATGATGACGATGAGCGCCAGGCGCGGCATGCGACCGCGGCAGTACCGCTTGAAGTCGCTGCCCGGGGAGAAAGCCGCAAGCATCTTCACTGGTTGGCATCCTCGCGTTCGAGCCAGACGAATTCGTTGTCCGTCAGATTGGCGACCTCCACGACGTCGGTGATGCCGGCGCGCGGCACCACACCGTTCACGTCGGCGGTGATGACGGTCTGTTCCCGCCCCAGGTCGATGAGTCGGTCCAGGAACTGTTCGGTACTCCGGGTGCGCGTCATGTTGTCGATGCCGCCGACCACCAGCAGCGGTGGCTTACGGAGATTGGCCATCGCCACGCGCAGCAGCGCCGACGTCAGCTCCGGAAGCTCCTCCACGAAGGCGTCCAGCGACGGCAGCGTCAGCGGCCCGAAGACCGGGCGGCACAGCCGTTCCAGGTCGTCCTCGTTGCCGACGCCGACGAACTTGTACCAGGGCGCCTGCCACCGCAGCTGTTCGGTGAGCACGTCGCGCACCCGGATGGTCTGGCCGATGCCGTCGACCTCCTCGATGAAACCGAGGGCGGCGTTGCTGAACAGCAGCTGCGCCTTGTTCATCGCGCCGAAGGCGGTCAGGGACCCCTCGCTCGGCTTCATGCGGCCGGCGAGCGTCAGCAGCAGCGCGGTGCGGCCGCGGCCGCCCGACCCGACGAGGACCGTGACGCCGCCGCGGCGGACGCGCAGGTCCACCGGGCCGTAGATGTGCCCCCAGGAGGCGTTGACGCCGATGCCGTCGGCCTGCAACAGTACGTCGCCGGCCGACAGGGTCATGGGGGTCGTGTCCGGGGCCCGGTCAGGGTCGGTCGACATCAGCTGCTTAACTCCTTGCCTACATCCGCGCGCGGTCGATCGCACACGGCCTTCCGCCAACAACATATCGGCTCACCACGGACAATTCCGGCACTATCGCGCAGCGGGCGCCCCTCTTGGCGCAGAATCACCCGACTGCGGCACTAACTGCCGCGCAGTCACCCTACGTCGCCCGAGCAACTACCGCAGGATCCGCGCCAGCCACGGCGTCGAGTCCGGCATCGAGGCCAGCACCGCGCTGGAATGGTCGTCCTCGGGGTAGACGTGCAGGGTGACCGGCTGGTTGTTGGCCTTCATCTGCGCGTACAGGGACAGTGCCGACGGCGCCGGCACGTCCACGTCGCGCAGCCCCTGGCCGAGGAAGATCGGCCGGTCGTAGCCGCGGTACGGCGTCAGCATGTACTGGCGCATCGCCGTCGACAGACCCGGAATCGACATCAGCGGAGCATTGAACCAGGTCTTCACGTCGTCGCCGGCCAGCTCCTTCTTCAGGATCGGGTAGCAGGTGGACAGCCCCTGAGCGAGCCGCTTCTTGCCGGTCGGGGTCATCACCCGGGTCAGCTTCAGGTCGGGACGGGTGTTGTTCAGACCGGCCAGGATGTAGGCGGTGTAGGCGTTGAGGCTGCCCGGCAGCGCCACCGGCGGCACGGCCGGGCCCATCAGCTGGTAGAGGTTCTCCAGGTTCGCGGGGATGCCGGTGGCCACCACGCCTCGGTAGTCCAGGCCGCGCCCCCGGCTGAACTCGGTGGCGTAGCGGGCGCCGTTGAGCGCGGCGGCGGCACCCTGCGACTGACCGATGATGGCCCACCGCTTGGCCAGCCGGGCGTCGGCGGGCAGTTGCAGTTGCTGCGCGGCGACGGTGATGTCGACGATCGAGTGCGCCGCGGTCTTGCCGTTGAGGTAGGCCATCACGCCCGGGGTGCCCAGACCCACGTAGTCGGCGGCGACCACGGCGTAGCCCTGGTCGAGCCAATGGCCCAGGTAGGTGACGTCGCGTTCGGACCGCGGGTGCGCGGACGGCGTGCACTCGTCGTCCATGCCGACGGTGCCGTGCGCCCACGAGATCACCGGCCAGCCGCCCTTGGGCGCCTTGCCCTTCGGCAGGAACACCGCACCGGTGCTGGTCGCCATCTTGCCGTGCTGGTTCTCGCTGGAGAACTGCACGCGGTAGGCGGTGCTCGCCGCGGGCAGCGTCAACGACGGCGACAACGGCACCTGCGCCATGAGGGTGCCGGCCTTGGCCGGGATCGGTCCCGCGTAGTCGGTCACGTTCAAGCCGGACCAGTCGGGGATGCCGATGGACACGACGTCGTCGGCTCGGGCCGGGGTCGCGACGGCGGTGGTCAGGGGCAGCGCGATCGCCGCGGCGGACAGCAACGCGAGTCCGCGACGGCGGAACGAGGGGGTGGCTCTCATGCCGTCCAACCTAGGCAGCCACGCGGCATTTCCCCGCACGACGGGACTCGTTCAGCCCCGTTCTGTCGCTGATCTGCGTCGCCGCGGCACAATTCGCCCATTCCGACCGGGGCGCGGCCGAAGCGCGATCGCTCCCTGCGGAATCTCCCCACCGCGGGATCTTCTCCTCCAGAACCGTCGTTGTACCGTGGAGCGAATCGACCACGAACCGTCCGGCCTGCCGCCGGAGGTGTCAGGAGTTCCGCCGTGACCACGCCCCCGCCGCCCGAGCAGCCGAGCGACCCGCAGAGCACCGGCGGCCAGCAAGCTCCGTACCACCAGCACGCGGAGCCCACCGTGAACTACGGTCCGGCGCCGGTCGCGCCGACGGACGCGGAGACCACCGCGCTGGTGGCCGCCTCGGCCACCGCCGCCCGCCGATGGCAGGCCATCGCCGCCCTCGCGCTGGCCGCGGCCGCCGTGGTGATCATCGGTTTCTTCCTGCTGGGACAGAACCGCGGCGACGACGCGGCGCCGACCACCACGACCGTCACCGAGACGTACGAGACCGAGGGCGCCGCGGTCACCAGCACCAAGACCAGCACCAAGACCGCGACGGTCACCGGCGAGGCGCAGACCGCGACCCGGACCGAGACCGAGCGCGAGACTCAGGTCCGGACCGAGACCGAGACCGTCACGAGGACCAGCACATCGACGACGACGGTTTTCACGCCGTCGCCGTCGGCGGGCACCCCCTAGCTGGTCACCACGTCGAGGGTGCGGAGTTCCGGCACCACCTCGGCGGTGAACGCCTCCAGGAAGCGGCGCTGGTCGGCGCCCGGGTTGTGGAAGACCAAGTGGTTGAGGCCGGCGTCCAGGTACGGCTTGATCTGCGCGATCGCCTGCTCGGGGGTGGAGGCGACGATCCACCGCTTGGCGACCTGCTCGATGGGCAGTTCGTCGGCCAGCCGCTCCATCTCCACCGATGAGTTCACCGAGTGCTTCTGCTCCGGCGTCAGCGACAGCGGGGCCCAGAAGCGGGTGTTCTCCAGCGCCACCGCGGGATCGGGGTCGTAGGAGATCTTGATCTCGATCATCCGGTCGATGTCGGCGAAGTTCCGCTCGGCCTTGGCCGCGCCCTCGCGCACCGCGGGGATCAGCTTCTCGGTGTAGAGGTCCATGCCCTTGCCGGAGGTGCAGATGAAGCCGTCGCCCGCGCGGCCGGCGTAGCGGGCCACCACCGGTCCGCCCGCTGCGATGTACACCGGGATCGGTTCGGCGGGCACGTCGTACATGTAGGCGCCCTGCGTGCGGTAGTAGTCGCCCTCGAAGTTCACTTCGTCGCCGGTCCACAGTTCCCGCATCAGGCGCACCGCCTCGCGTAACCGCGCGAAGCGCTCCTTGAACTCGGGCCAGTCACCGGTGAAACCGGTGGCGTACTCGTTGAGCGCCTCGCCGGTGCCCACGCCGAGCATCACGCGGCCCGGGTAGAGGCAGCCGAAGGTCGCGAAGGCCTGCGCGATGACCGCAGGGTTGTAGCGGAACGTCGGCGTCAGCACCGAGGTGCCCATCTGCAGCCGTTCGGTGCGCTCGCCCACCGCGGCCAGCCAGCCGAGAGAGAACGGCGCATGACCGCCGTTGTGCCGCCACGGCTGGAAGTGGTCGCTGACCGTCACCGAATCGAGGCCGAATTCCTCCGCCGCGACGCTGATCTCGACGAGCTCGCGCGGGCCGAACTGCTCCGCCGACGCCTTGAGACCGAGCTTGAGTTCCGCTGCCATCAGGTTCCTTTCCAACGACGACGCGCAGGTGGGCGTCACGTCCCAACGCGGGTGACATCCGAGCGATGGCCCCGTGTGAGCCACCTTACGTACGCGGGAGTGAAGCCGAGACGCAGCACCGTAACTGGTGCACAATCAACGCGTGCCGATTCCCGTGGAGTACTTGCGCGCCGACCAAGCAGCGCCGCCGCGCACCCTGATCGACATCCTGCTCGCCACCGCCGCCGCGCATCCCGATGCACCGGCCGTCGACGACGGCGACCAGCCGCTGACCTACTCCGAACTGATGGCCGTGACCCGACGGCTGGCGGGTCGACTCGGCGCCCTCGGCATCGGCCGCGGCGACCGCATCGGCATCCGGATGCCGTCCGGGCACCGGGACCTCTACATCGCGATTCTCGCCACCCTGTACGCCGGCGCCGCCTATGTCCCCGTCGACGCGGACGACCCCGACGAGCGCGCCGAACTCGTCTTCGGCGAGGCCGAGATCGACGCCCTGATCGACGCCGACGGCATTCATCCGCAGGGCGGGCGGCACCGCGCCGCGGCGTCCGACGAAGCACTCGAGCACTCCCCCGTCGGCCTCACCGACGACGCCTGGATCATCTTCACCTCCGGCTCCACCGGTACGCCGAAGGGCGTGGCGGTGACCCACCGCAACGCCGCCGCCTTCGTCGACGCCGAAGCCGGACTGTTCCTGCAGGACGCTCCGCTCGGTCCGGGCGACCGGGTGCTGGCCGGATTGTCGGTGGCCTTCGACGCGTCCTGCGAGGAGATGTGGCTCGCGTGGCGGCACGGCGCGTGCCTGGTGCCCGCGCCGCGCGCCCTGGTGCGCAGCGGCATGGACCTGGGTCCGTGGCTGGTGATGCGCGACGTCAACGTCGTCTCCACCGTTCCGACGCTGGCGGCACTGTGGCCGGCCGAGGCGCTGGAAGCGGTGCGCCTGCTGATCTTCGGCGGCGAAGCGTGCCCGCCGGAGCTGGCCGACCGGCTGGCCACCGGCGACCGCGAAGTGTGGAACACCTACGGCCCCACCGAGGCGACCGTGGTGGCCTCGGCCGCCCAGATGTACCGGGACCAACCGGTGCGTATCGGACTCCCGCTGATGGGCTGGGACCTGGCGGTCGTCGACGCCGCCGGGCAGCCGGTGGCGGTCGGCGAGGTGGGCGAACTGGTGATCGGCGGCGTCGGCTTGGCCCGCTATCTCGATCCGGCCAAGGACGCCGAGAAGTACGCGCCGATGGAGACGCTCGGCTGGGAACGCGCCTACCGCAGCGGCGACCTGGTCCGCCTCGACCTGGCCGGGCTGCTGTTCGTCGGTCGCGCCGACGACCAGGTGAAGATCGGTGGCCGCCGCATCGAGCTCGGCGAGATCGACAACGCGCTGCAGAATCTGCCCGGGGTGAGCGGCGGCGCCTGCGCGGTCCGCAAGAACCCGGCCGGACACGACCTCCTGGTGGGCTACCTGGCCTCCACCGATTCGGCCTTCGACCTGACCGCGGCGAGCGCCCGGCTGCGCGAGGAGCTGCCTGCCGCCATGGTGCCGCGCCTGGTGCTGCTCGACGAGCTGCCCACCCGCACCTCCGGCAAGGTGGACCGCGACAAGCTGCCGTGGCCGGTGCCCGGGGCCGCCGACGGCGGCACCGATCGCCCCGCCGACGACCTGACGCCCACGCAGGCCTGGCTGGCCGAACAGTGGACCGAGGTGCTCGGCATGCCGGTGCAGCACGTCGACGCCGACTTCTTCGCCGAGGGCGGCGGGTCGCTGTCGGCGGCCCAGCTGGTCAGCGCGCTGCGATCGCGGTACCCGGAGATCACCGTCGCCGCCCTGTACGACTATCCGCGGCTCGGGTCGCTCGCCGAACTCCTCGACTCGTTGGCGCCGGTCGACGCCGCACCCCCGCGCGAGGTGGCGCCGATCCCGGCGAGCACCGGGCTGATCCAGCTGGTGGCCGCCCTCCCGCTGGCCACCCTGACCGGCTTCGCCTGGATGACCTGGCTGGGCGTGGCCAACAACGCCGGTCGGGCCGTCGCCGATGCGCTCGGCTACCACGCGAGCTGGCTGGTCTCGGTGAACTGGTGGGTGCTGCTGGTCTCCTTCCTGATCTTCGTGACGCCGATGGGCCGGGTGGTCATCGCGGCCACCGGCGCGCGCCTGCTGCTGCACGGCGTCGTCGCCGGGGACCATCCGCGCGGCGGTTCGGTGCACGTACGGCTGTGGATCGCCGAACGCCTGATGGTGGCCAGCGGTGCGCACAACATGGCCGGCGCGCCGTGGATGCCGACCCTCGCGCGGGCGCTCGGCGCGACCCTCGGCAAGGGCGTCGACCTGCACACCCTGCCGCCGGTGACCGGTCTGCTGACCGTCGGCGACGGCGCCGCGATCGAACCCGAGGTGGACCTGTCCGGCTGGTGGCTCGACGGCGACGTTCTGCACATCGGCGCCATCGAGATCCGCGACGGCGCCACCGTCGGCGCGCGCTCCACGCTGCTGCCCGGCGCGGTGATCGGCCGCGACGCGATCGTCGACCCGGGTTCGACGGTCCTGCACAAGGTGAAGGCCCGGCAGCGGTGGGCGGGCTCACCGGCCACCAAGATCGGCAAGGCCAAGGGGCACTGGCCCACCGAGGCCCCGGCGCCGCGCCGCTACTGGGTGCCGATCTACGCGCTCAGCGCGCTGCTGATCGCCGGGATCCCGCTGTTCGCGCTCGCCGTCGGCCTGATCGTGACGTTCTCGTGGGCGCTGTCGGCCGACGAGATGACGTCGGTGCTGCTGCGGGCGCTGGCCCTGACCCCGGCCGGCATGCTCGCCGCGCTCGCCGCGTTCGCCCTGGCCACGCTGGTCGTGGTGCGCCTAGCGTCGATCGGTCTGAAACCCGGTTGGTACCAGGTCCGCAGCCGCGTCGGCTGGCAGATGTGGCTCACCGAGCGCGTGATGGACTCGGCCCGCACCTACCTGTTCCCGCTGTACGCCAGTCTGCTGACGCCCTGGTGGTTCCGGGCGCTGGGCGCCCGCATCGGTAAGGGCACCGAGATCTCCACCGCCCTGGTGGTCCCCAAGTTCACCGTGGTGGGCGACGACTCGTTCCTGGCCGACGACACCATGGTCGCCTCCTACGAGCTGGGCGGCGGCTGGATGCGGATCGGCCAGGCCCGGGTCGGTAAGCGCGCCTTCCTCGGCAACTCCGGCATGGTGGCGCCCGCCCGCAAGGTCCCCAAGGGCGGCCTGGTCGCGGTACTGTCGGCGGCGCCGGAGAAGGCCAAGTCCGGTTCCAGCTGGCTGGGCAGTCCGCCGCAGCGGCTGCGTCGTACCGCGGGCGAGGAGGACGACACCCGCACCTTCGCGCCGCCGACCAAGCTGCGCCTGGCGCGCGCGGCGGTCGAGACGCTCCGCCTGGTCGCCGTGTGGGTGAGCTTCGTCATCGGCGTCGGCGTGCTGCTCGCTCTGCAGAGCGTGGCCACCACCACCGACGCCGCGGTCGCCACCGCGGTGAGCGGCCTGATCCTGCTCACCGCCGGGATCGTCGCCGGGATCGTCGCGGCCGCCGCGAAGTGGCTGGTCATCGGGCGGGTACGTGCGGGCCGCCACCCGCTGTGGAGCTCGTTCATCTGGCGCAACGAACTGTCCGACGCCTTCGTCGAGACCGTCGCCGCGCCGTGGTTCGCCAACGCCGCCACCGGTACGCCGGTGCTGAACTGGTGGCTGCGCGCCATGGGCGCCTCCATCGGCCGCGGTGTCTGGTGCGAGTCGTACTGGCTGCCCGAGGCCGACATGGTGGAACTGGGCGACGGCGCCAACGTGCAGCGCGGCTGCGTGGTGCAGACGCACCTGTTCCACGACCGGGTGATGGCCATCGACACGGTGCGGCTGGCGCCGGGCGCCACCCTCGGTCCGCACTGCGTCGCGCTCCCCGCCGCGCAGATCGGCGCGGCGGCCACCGTCGGCCCCGGATCGCTGGTGATGCGCGGCGACCAGGTGCCCGACTACACCCGCTGGCAGGGCAATCCGATCACCCCGTGGCCGCGGTGACCCGGTAGGACACCGACCGACCCCACTCTCCCCGCCGCCACCGGTAGGGTGAGGTTTCGCGAGCGAGTAGACGGAGGACTGCGTGCCCAGCAAGGCGGACAAGAACGTTTCGCACACCCCGACCCTGAGCGGCACCTCCCACGAACTCGACCCGTACATGCCCGACCACGGCAATCTGGGCTATCGGATCTCGCGCTACGACCTGGACCTGAACTACCGGGTCTCGCCGAACCGGCTGCGCGGCACCGCCACCATCACCGCGACGAGCTACCAGCAGCTGCAGCGGTTCACCCTCGACCTGGCCGGGCACCTCCAGGTGCACCGCGTGTCCGTGAACGGGCGGGCGGCCCGCTATTCGCGACGCGCCGGCAAGCTCGCGATCACCCCGGCCGCGCCCGTCCCGCCGGGCGGCGCGATGACCGTCGTCATCGGTTACGGCGGCACCCCGAAGCCGATCCGCGGTCTGTGGGGCGAGGTGGGCTGGGACGAATTGGAGAACGGCTCGCTGTGCGCCAGTCAGCCCAACGGTGCGCCGTCGTGGTTCCCCTGCGACGACCATCCCGAGGCCAAGGCGCCGTTCCAGATCAGCATCACCACCGACAGCCCGTACTACGCCCTGGCTAACGGCACCCTGATCGAGAAGAAGCGCAGCGCGGGCACCACCACCTGGGTGTACGAGCAGGTCGAGCCGATGGCCACCTACCTGGCGTCCATCCAGATCGGCCAGTACGAGCACCGCGCCATGCCCGGTTCGGACGTCCCGATCTACGCGCTGACGCCGCGTCGCCTGAACACCGACTTCGACGAGAGCTTCCGTCACCAGACGGCGATGATGGAAGTGTTCACCGAGCTGTACGGCCCCTACCCGTTCGCGCACTACACCGCCGTCGTGGTCGACGACGACCTGGAGATCCCGCTCGAAGCGCAGGGCTTCTCGGTGTTCGGCGCCAACCACTGCGACGGCACCCTGACCAGCGAGCGGCTGATCGCCCACGAGTTGGCCCACCAGTGGTTCGGCAACTCGGTGACGGTGGCGCGCTGGCGCGACATCTGGCTCAACGAGGGCTTCGCCTGCTACTCGGAGTGGCTGTGGAGCCAGCGCAGCGGCGGCCGGTCGGCCGACGAGTGGGCGCGGCACTACTACGCCAAGCTCGCCGCGCATCCGGTCAAGGTGCCGCTGGGCGATCCCGGCCCCAAGGAGATGTTCGACGACTGGGTGTACAAGCGCGGCGCCGTGACGCTGCACGCCCTGCGTCTGCGGCTGGGCGACGGCCCGTTCTTCGCCCTGCTGCAGCGGTGGACCGACAAATACCGCTACCGCTGCGTCACCACCGAGGACTTCATCGCCCTGGCGAGCACGTACACCAGCGAGTCCCTCAACGACCTCTGGCGCGACTGGCTGTTCACCCCGGAACTGCCGCCGTTCCCGGTCCTGCGCTGAGCGCAGCGAACCGCCGATAGTGCGTCTACGCGCCGAAGGTCGGCAGGAGTCCGGCCTCGACGGCCGCGCGCAACGACGGCGCCTGGCGGTCCTTCTCGGAGAGCCGGAACTCCAGCGGCGCGCCGTCCCGACCCACCGACGGCCAGCGGATGCCGATCTCGTCGTCGAGCGGGTCGACGCCGTGTTCGGCGGTCGGGTTGTAGCCGGTCGAGCACAGGTAGGTGACGGTGGAACCGTCCTGCAGCGAGCAGAAGGCGTGGCCGAGGCCTTCGGCCAGGTAGACCGCTTTGCGGTCGAGGTCGTCGAGCAGCACCGCGTCGTAGGTGCCGAAGGTCGGTGAGCCCACCCGCAGGTCCACCACCACGTCGAGCACCGCCCCGTAGGCGCAGGTCACGTACTTCGCCTGTCCCGGCGGGACGTCGGCGAAGTGCACGCCACGGATCACGCCGGCGGCCGAGACCGAGGTGTTGACCTGGGCGAGCGTGAAGTCGTGCCCGATCGCCTCGGCCAGGTGAGGAGCCGTGAACGACTCCAGGAACACGCCTCGGTCGTCGCCGTGCTGGACCGGGGTGAACTCCCAGGCGCCGCTGATCGTCAGTTCCCGAACTCGCATGTCCGCAGGCCTCGTCTCGCTCTGGTGGTCAGTGGTCGTGCGGGTTCAGAGCTCGCGGCCGCGGGTCGGCAGATCGAGCAGGTAGTCACCGTAGCCGGACTTGGTCAGCGCGGCCGCCCGGGCGGCCAGATCGTCGTCGCTGAGATATCCCAGACGCCACCCGATCTCCTCGGGCACGCCGATCTTGAGGCCCTGCCGCTGCTCCACCGTGCGGACGAAGTTGCCGGCGTCCAGCAGTGAGTCGAAGGTGCCGGTGTCGAGCCAGGCGGTTCCGCGCGGCAGCACCGTGACGTGCAGTCGGCCTTGCCGCAGGTACTCGGCGTTCACGTCGGTGATCTCGTACTCGCCGCGCTCGGACGGGGCCAGGTTGCGGGCGATCTCCACCACGTCGTTGGAGTAGAAGTACAGGCCCGGCACCGAATAGTTCGACTTCGGCTGGGCCGGCTTCTCCACCAACGACAGCACGCGGCCCTGCGCGTCGAACTCCACCACGCCGTAGGCCGACGGGTCGGCGACGCGGTAGGCGAAGATGGCTCCGCCGTCGACGTCCTCGAAGCCTTTCAGCTGGCTGCCGAGGCCGGGGCCGTAGAAGATGTTGTCGCCCAGCACCAATGCCACCGACTCGTCACCGATGTGCTCGGCGCCGATCACGAAGGCCTGCGCCAACCCGTTCGGTTCGGGCTGCGTCGCGTACCGCAGTGAAATCCCGAACTGCGAGCCGTCGCCGAGCAGATGCTCGAAGGCGGGACGGTCCTGCGGCGTGGAGATCACCAGGATGTCGCGGACACCGGCGAGCATCAGGGTGGAGAGCGGGTAGTAGATCATGGGCTTGTCGTAGACCGGAACCAACTGCTTGCTCACCCCCTGGGTGATCGGATGCAGCCGGGTGCCCGCGCCGCCCGCCAGGATGATTCCGCGCATGCGTCAACCCTATCGGTAGAGTCGGATGCCGAACGCCACTGTCAGCGAGGAGCCCGTCGATGCGAGTACTGGTGACCGGCGGGGCCGGTTTCATCGGAGCCAACTTCGTCCTTCGCACGCTCGCCGAACGGCCCGACGTCGACCTCACGGTGCTCGACAAGTTCACCTACGCCGCCAACGCGAGCACCCTGGACCCGGTCGCGTCCGACATCCGCGTGGTACGCGGGGACATCGCCGACGCGAGTATCGTCGATCCGCTGGTGGCCGACGCCGATCTCGTGGTGAACTTCGCCGCCGAATCACACAACGACCGCTCGCTGGCCGACCCGTCGTCGTTCGTGCAGACCAATCTGGTCGGCACGTACACGCTGCTCGAATCGGTGCGCAGGCACGACGTCCGGCTGCACCACATCAGCACCGACGAGGTGTACGGCGACCTCGATCTGGACGATCCGGCGCGCTTCACCGAGACCACCGCCTACAACCCGTCGAGCCCGTACAGCTCCACCAAGGCCGGCAGCGACCTGCTGGTGCGGGCGTGGGTGCGGTCGTTCGACGTGGCCGCCACACTGTCCAACTGCTCCAACAACTACGGCCCGTACCAGCACGTGGAGAAGCTGATCCCGCGGCAGATCACCAACGTGCTCAGCGGGATCCGCCCCAAGGTGTACGGCGACGGCGCCAATGTGCGGGACTGGATTCACGTGCACGACCACAACGACGCGGTGTGGACCGTCATCGACCGCGGGCAGCTCGGCGAGACCTACCTGATCGGCGCCGACGGCGAGGTGGACAACCTGACCGTCGTGACGTCGATCCTGGAGCTGATGGGCCGGGAGGCGGACGCCTTCGACTTCGTCACCGACCGCCCCGGGCACGACCGCCGGTACGCGATCGACGCCACCCGTCTGCGCACCGAGCTGGGTTGGACGCCGCGGTTCACCGACTTCCGGTCCGGCCTGGCCGACACCATCGACTGGTACACCGCCCACCGCGACTGGTGGGAGCCGGTCAAGGCCGGCGTCGAAGCCGTCTACGCCGCCACCCAGCAGACCCTGTAACAGAGGAGATCCCATGCGCGTTCTGGTCACCGGCGGCGCCGGCTACATCGGCTCGCACACCGTGCTGGCACTGCTGGCCGCCGGTCACGAGGCGGTGATCGCCGACGACTTCAGCAACTCCAAGGTCGCGGTGATCGGGCGGCTGGAAGAGCTTGCCGGACAAGCGATTCCGTACCACCGCGTGGACCTCACCGACCGGGCCGCCACGGCCGCGGTGTTCGACGCCGAGCCCGTCGACTCGGTGATCCACTTCGCCGGGTTCAAAGCGGTCGGCGAGTCGGTGGCGCAGCCGCTGAGCTACTACGAGAACAACCTGGACAGCACCTACTCGGTGCTGCGCGCCATGGAAAGCCGCGGCGTACACCGGTTCGTGTTCTCGTCGTCGGCCACCGTCTACGGCGACAATCCGGTGCGCGAACGCACCGAGGACATGCCGAGGACCGCGACCAATCCGTACGGCTGGACCAAGGTGATGATCGAGCAGATCCTGCACGATCTGGCCGCGTCCGACGACCGCTGGCGGATCGCGGTGCTGCGCTACTTCAATCCGGTGGGCGCGCATCCGAGCGGCCGGATCGGCGAGGACCCCAGCGGCTTCCCGAACAACCTGATGCCGTTCGTCGCGCAGGTGGCCGTCGGACGTCGGGAGCGGTTGTCGGTGTTCGGCGACGACTACGACACCCCGGACGGCACCGGCGTGCGCGACTACATCCACGTCGAGGACCTCGCCGCCGGGCACGTCGCGGCGCTGGCCAAGCTCACCGAGATCGACGACGGCTGGTCGGCCTGGAATCTGGGCTCCGGCCACGGGGTTTCGGTACTGGAGCTGGTCGACGCCTTCGCGCGCGCCAGCGGCCGGGAGATCGGTTACGAGATCGCGCCGCGCCGCCCCGGCGATGCGCCCGCCTACTGGGCCGACCCGAGCAAGGCCAACGCCGAACTGCACTGGCGCACCACCAAGACGCTCGACGACATGTGCGCCGACTCGTGGCGCTGGCAGTCGTCGAACCCCGACGGCTACCCCGACTGATCCCTCCTACCGGGGCTGATCGAGGAGCACGTCCTCCTCGCGGTGCGGACGCACCGCGGCGACCACGCCCGAACTGCGCGCGGACACCAGCACCACGACCAGGGAACCGATCGCGACCACCGCGCCGACGATCAGCATGGCCGGATACCCGACGTCGTAGCGCTCGAAGATCGCCGCCATGATCGCCGGGCTGGCGAAGCCCAGGTAGGTGAGGCCGTAGAACACCGCGGTGAGCCCGGCGAGGTCGTCGGGTCCGGCGATGCGCTGCACGGTCAGCAGCCCGGAGATCAGGGCCATGCCGTAGCCGCCGCCGAGCACCGCGGCCGCCAGCAACGCGACCGGGATGGTGAGGAGGTTCGCCGCGAGAGCCGCGAGCAGCATGCCTGCCGCGGTGAGCCCCATCGCCGCCACCGACGCGCGGGGCGAGCCGGGCCGGTCGATCTTGCGGCCGAGGGTCTGGACGAAGAAGCCGGCGGTGAGCCCCACCAGGCAGCAGATACCGGCGAAGACGATGTCCCAGCCCTGCGTGAGCGGGCTCAGCAGTGCGGGCAGCACGGCGTAGGCGACGGCGCAGGCACCGAACACCCAGGGCGCGACCGGCGCCACCTGCAGCCAGAAGGCGGCGCGCCGGGCCGACGGGATCTTGAGGTCGTCGACCAGGCGTCCACCGCGTGCCGCGGCGCGCGTCTCCGGCACCGGCCACAGCAGCACCAGTGCGACCGCCGCGAGGGCGATGTTGACCAGGTAGGCGAGCTGGTTGGGCCACGGCGCCCACTGGGCGAGCAGCGCGGCGGCGCCCGCGCCGAGCGCGAAGCCGGCGGTGAGGCTGAGGGCGGCACGACGGGCACCGGCGGTCACGCCGGCGCCGTCGCGGTCGGACAGCTCCTTGATCCAGCTGCCGCCGACCGCCATGGCCAGGCCGAGTGCGACCCCGCTACACACTCGACCCAGCGCCAGCAGGGGCGCCGAGTGCGCCCCCAGGGCCAGCAGGCCCGAACCGAGCGCCGCGATGAGCGGCGACGGCAGCATCAGGGGGCGACGTCCGAAGCGGTCCGAAAGCGGTCCGCCGATCAGGAGCGCCGGGACGATGCCCAGCACGTACGTGAACAGCAGCGCGTCGACCACCACGTCGGACATCTGCGCGTTGCCGCGGTACATCACCAGCAGCGGCGTGAACTGGTTGCCGCCCCAGGCCGCGGTGAAGACCGCGAGGGACACCCCGCCCCAGCCGATGCCCTTGCAGGTCGGCGCGCTCATCGCACGACGTCCGGGACGTCGTGCACGCCGGACAGGTGGGCGTGCAGGAGTGCGTCGAACCGGTCGGCGTCGCCGTCGGCGATCGCCTCCAGGAGGCCGGCGTGGTCGGCCCGGATCCGTGCGCTCACGTCCGGGTCGCGGTGGACGCTGGCCGCGGTCATCCGTCGGCGTCGTTCCGCGAGCGAGGTGTAGAAGCCTTCGAGGAGGCTGTTGCGCCCGGCGTCGACGATCAGCTGGTGGAACTCGGTGTCGATGCGGGTGAACTCGTCGCCGGCCGCGCCCTGGTGTGCGGCGAGGTTCGCGCGCAGGGCGTCGACCAGCGCGGCGAGCGCTTCGGGACGTTCGACGACGCCGCGCACCGCGTGGCACTCCACCAGCAGTCGGGCTTCGAGAACTTCGCGGGACTCCCGCTCGCCCACCGGCACGATCAGCGCGCCGCGCTTGGGGTACAGACGCATCCAGCCCTCCGCGGACAGGCGCAGGAAGGCCTCGCGGACCGGCGTGCGGCTGACCTCGCAGCGCTCGGCGATCTCGCCCTCGCTGATCAGCTCCCCGCCGGGAAGTTCGCAGCTCAGGATGAGTTCCTTGACCTCGGAGTACACCCGATCCGCTGCTGAATACGTCTTAGACACAAGATGTACTGTAGAACAGGAACCCCGGTTTTGCTCAGTCGGCCTACGACTCGGTACCATCGATCCCGCACCCGGCCCGCCGGGCGCACGCCGCCTTAGCTCAGTCGGTAGAGCGATTCACTCGTAATGAATAGGTCAGGAGTTCAATTCTCCTAGGCGGCTCGCAAAAGGGCAGGTCAGAATCGGTTTTTACGAACCGGACGACCTGCCCTTTTTGGTGAAGTCAACACTTATCCAACGATTACGGTGCGAGCTTGTCCAGCGTGGCCCGCACATCAGGCCCGAGGCTGGCACGCTCGATGTAGTGCCGCTCCGTCACCGCGGTCCCGCTGTGCCCCAATTGCGCCGACGCAGCACTGAGGCCCAACTCACGCTCCACCATCGTGCCGACAGTCTTCCTGAAGTCGTGTGGCTTCACCCACGAAAATTCATCGCCGCGAACCTTCCGCCACGCGGTCCGCACGTTCGACGGAGACCGCGGCCTGCCCGTGCGCGTCGGGAACAGTAACCCAAGCGCTGACGGCACCTCACGCTCCCGTTGCCGCTCGATCGCCTCCGCCGTAAATGTCGGCACCAAGACGGTCCGGTGGCCGGCCTGGGTCTTCGTGTGATCCTGTCGCTCGACACCCCTGCCCCCGACCTCGACGACGGTCCCGGCAATCGTCACCCTCGTACCAGCCTCGGTTACGTCGACGTCGACCCAGCGCAGCGCAAGGACTTCACCGATCCGGCTGCCGGTCCCGATCATCACGTCAAGGATCTCCGCCAGGTCGTACGCCCGCTTTGGTCCGCTCTTCTGCTCGTCCTGCCAGGCCTTCACCCGCTGGCGCAGCAACTTGACCTCGGCGACCGTCAACGCCTTCGCCCGCCGCATAGACGCAGGAGGCTTCGACGTGTCCGACACCGGATTATGCTGCACGGCATCGTGTCGGGCAGCGAGCGCGAAAGCCTGCCGCAGGACCGTCCTAGAGTCCCGGACCGCCGAGGGCGCAGCGAGCGACTTCAAGAACACTTCGATCCGGCCTGTCGTCGCTTCATGCAGTCGCACTTCCGCCAACCCCGGCTTAATCGCCTTCTCGACCGCGCGCCGATAGTAGGACTTCGTACTGCTGGAGCGGTCCGAACGGTCAACCTCGTCCAGCCAGTAGTCCAGCAGCTCGGCCACCGTCGAATCACTGGTGATGACTTCGCCGCCTGCCGGCCTAGATCTGTCTCGAAGCGCAGTCTTCAGCTCGGACTTCGCCTTCGCCTCGGTCTCGCCGGTCGCCTGGACCAGTCTGGTCACGCCATCGAAGTCGCGGAACCTTGCCTTAGCAACCCAGCCACCTCGAGAATTTCGAGAAGTGCCAATCGTCCCGTATGTACCGATCGGCGCAGGCTTACGTGCCACGCTTCAGCCCTCCCGCCTGTGCTCGTCGCTGAGAATGCCCTTTTTCCGCGCCATCGCAATCCACTTGCTCGTCGTCGGTCGCGGAATGTCGTACACCTCCAGAAATGCACCCGATGGCCGATAGCCATGCACCTGTAACCAGGCGTAGTGCTGCGCCATCTGATCTAGCGCTTCGTCAGTCGGGCCATTCTTGGCGAAGTCTTCCGGAGGCCAAACATGCCTCTTCGTGAACTTGTCAGGCTCTCCCGGCACCGGCTCCGAGACGAAGAACTCGACCGCGCTCCGAAGCCACTGCGTGATGTTCACCGCACGAATTGCCGCCGAATTCACTGGCGGCCCAGTCTCGTTGCCGTCCTGGTCCTTGCGGTCGATGATCAAGCGATCGCAGACGAGTCTGCCGTTGCTCATCGTCGTCACCATCTCGTATCTGACACCATCGATCCAGCGCTCGACCGGCCCCGTCGTCACGTACACCCTGCCGCCGTACATCGACCAGAACTGACTGTCCGGACCGCCGTAGCCGATCTTGTAGGCCTCCGTCATCCGCGCCTCCTTTTCGCAACACTCCGCACAGTGTTGCACAGTCCGCGGCGGGTGTGTTATTCCTTTATCGGAAGCAACAGCCCGCAGAGTGTTTCCCAGACAGAAAGGTTCGACGTGGACAAGATCAACGAACTCATCAAGGAACTGGCCGATGAAGGGCCAACGGTCCCGCTGTGGCCGACTGCCGGGAACCTGCTCGGCATCAGCAAGTCGCACACCTATGCCCTGGCGCGCGCCGACAAGTTCCCCGCCAAGGTCATCAAGATCGGAGCAAGCTACCGCGTCGTCACCGCTTCGCTGGTCAACCTGATCTCCGCCGACACCGGTGGCGCCGCGTGACGTGGCCCCAGGAGGATCACGCCGACCTCGGCCTGATCGACGACGACAACACCCCCGAGATGCGAAAGACCCCGGTGCACTCCGCCAAGAACGCCACCGAGGTCTCCAGCCACAACCCCACGAAAGGAACTGAAGCTATGGCTGATCCTACCCTCACCACCCCGTTCCCGGCCCTATCCGGGCCGATCCTCGCCATCGAGGAATACCTCGCCACCGACAACGCACCCGTGCTCGTCCGAGTCCAAGTCGACGACCCCATCCGAGGCCCGATCATCGAGATGTACTTCGCTGACGACCTGATGGTCCAGCCGTGACCGAGCCAATCAGCTGGGAGCCGGTGCGTGCCTTCGTGCGCCACCGGCTCGCCGGCATCGGACCCGTACCAACCGCAGGCAGCACCACCTGGACCGACCTCGACGACGACGACCCGCAGAAGATCGCATCCGTCATCCGTGCGGGCGAACGCTGGGTCTTAGAAGAAGAAGTCCGTCAGATCAGGGAGGCCAAGTTCTTCGCCAAACAAGCCGCCGTCGACATCTCGCAAGCGCTGCCCTGGGCGCAGGTCGCCAAACAGATCGCAGACCGCAACGCCTGGTACCGCGCCCACCCTGACCTTCGGAGGAAAACCGCATGACAGACCAGCACACCGGACGCCGCCTCCGAATCACCCTCGGCTCAGCCGTCCAACCCAAGCGAATCGTTTGGTGGGAAGAACACTGGATCCCATCCGCTGCACTGACCCTCCTCGCCGGACGAGAAGGACTCGGTAAGTCCACCATTGCAGTGCACTGGGCGGCCCGAGAGACTCGCGCCGGCCGCTACGTCATTTACCTGCACTCCGAGGACTCGCGCGAGCACACAGTGGTTCCGCGACTTCTCGCAGCTGGAGCTGACCTGACGAAGGTGATCTTCCTCGACGTCGAAACCGAGTTCAGCGATACGGGCACCGTGATCTTGCCGTACGACCTCGAGCAACTCGAAGATCTCATCACTGACTACGGGGTCACCTTCATCGTTCTCGACGCCGCCACCTCGGCCATGTCGTCGACGCTCTCCGGCAAGGACGACCGGCAAGTCCGTCAGTACCTGGAGCCACTAAGCCAACTCGCCGGCCGACGAGACATCGTCATTCTCGGCCTCGTCCACTTCGGCAAGCGTGACGGTGCGGACTCCGGGAAGCTGATCCTCGGTTCGATCGCCTGGTCCCAAGTCGCACGCTCAGTGCTGTCCGTCGCCCTCGATCCCGACTCCGGGAAGCTGGTGGTGACCAACACGAAGGGCAACCTGGCACCCCGCACCCGATCGGTGGAAGCGCACATCGTCTCCACTCCCATCACGATCGACGGTGAGCAGACGGAGATCGGTGTCATCGAATGGCTCGGTGAGACGACCGCCGACGCCCGCGACTACCTCTCCGGCGAAGACGGGCAGAGTAACCGAGACGTCGACGACTGGCTGACCGAGTACCTGAAGGACGGCCGACAGAAGGCCAACGAGATCTTCCAGGCCGCCGACGCCAACGGCTTCTCCAAGGATCAGGTCAAGCGCGCCAAGAAGCGGGTCGGAGCCAACGCAGTCAAGGACGGCGTCTGGTGGTGGGAGTCGCCCACCGTCATCGAAGGCAGCGTCGTCAAGGTTTCCGTCGACACCAAGGGAGCAGAAGAACAGCCTCACTCACGCTCCCTTGCTCCCTTGCTCCCTTCCAGGTCAGAGGGCATGAATGACTGCTCCCTTGACCCAAGGGAGCAAGGGAGCACGAATGACCCCACCACCGCACCCTTGACCCGCAGCACCGTCTGCCGTGACTGCAACATCTCGCTTCCCGCCACCGCTACCGGCGACCAGTGCGACGAATGCGAAGGCCGCCGCTTCCTCGCCCACCCCGAGCCCGCCCAGCCCAAGCCTGAACCTGTCGTCGTCCACAGCGGCACCACCGAACGCCGAGCAGCACAACGGCAAGTCGGAGTCTGGCTTGGCAGCGGTGAACCCGTCGCCCGAAAGGAGATCGCCTGATGCCCCGCAAGCGGAAGACCCGCCACTGCACCCGCTGCAATCGCCCCACCAAATCCGTCACACGGTTCTGCCACACCTGCAGACCAGCAACAGCTGTTCCCCACGTCCACCGAGTCGGAGGAGGAATCAGCTTCGCAGGCTGGACCTTCAGCCACGACCAAGCCGTCCACCTCGCCAACCAGATCATCGACACCCTGGAGGAACCCGCCCCATGACCGCCCGCCCCTGCCACAGGTGCGGTGAACCCATCCCCGCCGACACCTACTGCCCACCCTGCAACCCCGGCGACACCAAGCCCACCGCCCACCGTCGCGGCTACGACAGCACCTGGACCCGCCTATCCCGACGAGCCCGACGCCTACAGCCGTTCTGCACAGACTGCAGCGCCACCACCGACCTCCAAGCCGACCACTCCCCCGAAGCATGGGAGAGAAGAGCCCAAGGACTCACCATCCGCCTGGCAGACATCGACGTCGTATGCGGCCCATGCAACCGAGCGCGCGGCCAAGCCAAACAGGGGGGATACCGCAAAAGCCCAGGTCAGAGACCCGAAGGCAAGGCACGGAGCGCGTTACACTTTGGACTGAGTACAGAAAAGGATGGTGGTGGTTCCGGTGAAGGCAGGTCCGAAGGCCGCGGTCTCTGATTCTCCGCTGCCGTTTAAGCCCAGGTCAGACGTCGAATCTGAACGGTTTCTCGCGTTCGCTGACAAGTTCTTGCGGGTGCCGAAGGGCACGAACTCGCGTGGGAAGCTCCACCTTCGTGACTGGCAGGTGGAGATCGCTCAGGATGTTCTCGACTCGGGTGCTCGCACGGTGGGTCTCATGCTGCCGCGCGGGCAGGGGAAGACGACGCTGAACGCCGCGATCGGCCTGTATGCGTTCTTCTGCTGGGGTGATGGCGCGAACGTGGTGGTGTTCGCTGTCGACGAGCGTCAGGCGGGTCTCGCGTTCTCGGCTGCGCGCCGGATGGTGGAGTTGTCCCCGGAGCTCGCCGAGCGCTGCCAGGTGTTCAAGGACCGCTTGTACATTCCTTCGACTGACTCCAGCTTCACGGTGTACCCGGCTTCTCCTGCAGCGGCTGAAGGTCTCGATTACGTGATGGCGATCGTGGACGAGGCCGGCGTGGTGAACCGAGATCTGTTCGAGGTCGTCCAGCTCGCGCAGGGTAAGCGTGAACGCTCGGTCCTGGTGGCGATCGGTACGCCTGGCCCGAACATCGAGGACCAGGTTCTTCTGTCGCTGCGCGAGTATGCCCTCGCCCATCCCGACGACACCACGATGCGGTGGCGCGAGCATTCCGCTGTTGGTTTCGAGGACCATCCCGTCGACTGTGAGCACTGTTGGGAGCTAGCAAATCCGGCTTTGGGCGACTTTCTTCACCGCGATGCGCTGGTGGCGCTTCTGCCGCCGAAGACTCGGGAGGCGACGTTCCGGCGTGCCCGACTCTGCCAGTTCGCCACCGACGTCGATGGCGCTTTCCTGCCGCCTGGTGTGTGGGACTCGCTCGGTAACGGTGAACCGGTCCCTGACGGCCTAGAGGTCGTCGTCGCGTTGGATGGCAGCTTCAGCGATGACACGACGGCCTTGCTCGTCGGCACGGTGTCGACGGAACCGCACTTCGACAAGATCCGCGTGTGGGAGAAGCCGCCTGGCGATGATTCTTGGCGGGTGCCGGTCTCCGAGGTCGAAGACGAGATCCGGCAGGCCTGCAAGCGGTGGCAGGTCGTGGAGGTCATCGCCGACCCGTTCCGCTGGACCCGCACCTTGCAAGTCCTGGAATCGGAGAAGCTGCCGATCCTGGAGTTCCCGCACTCGCCGTCTCGGCTGACCGCTGCGACTGGCGACCTGTACAGCGCTGCCTTGAACGGCAAGCTGAGCCACTCGGGCGACTCCACCTTGGCCGCGCACGTTGGTGCCGCGGTGATCGTGGAAGACGCCCGGGGAATCCGCCTCGCCAAGCAGTCGAGGTCTCGGAAGGCAAGAAAGATCGACTTGGCAGCTTGCCTGGTCATGGCCCATAGCCGCGCGACGTGGCGCGCTACCCGCAACACCCGCAGAAGAACACGGAGTTTCCGATGACTGACACTTTGACCACCCTGCTGCAGAAGCTCGACCAGCCTGCAGCGGTCTACGACGAGAACGAGCGTTACTACTCGGGCCGGCAGGCCCTCGCGTTCCTGGCCCCCGAATCTCGAGATGCGCTCGGTGACCGGTTCGGGCGCATGGCGTCGAACATTCCTCGCCTGGCGATCACGTCGCTGACCGAGCGGCTGCGTGTCACCGGCTTCTCCGGCGTCGACGTCTGGGATGACTGGCTCAGGAACGATCTGGATCAGCAGTCCACCATCGCGCACCGTGAAGCACTCCTCCTCGGCGCCTCCTACGCGATCGTGTGGGCCGACCAGTTCGGTCGCCCGAAGGTCACGATCGAATCGGCACGGCAGGTCACCGTCATCACCGACCCCGGTACCCGGCAGATCGTGGCCGCGTTGAAGCGGTGGGAGACGGAGACGACGACCGAGGCTGTCCTGTACGGCCCGCACGAGATTGTGCGCCTTCGCGCCGAGCAGACCGGCGCGACGACGGCAGGCTTCAATGTCGTCGAGACGTTGGCGAATCCGCTGGGCATCGTTCCTGTCGTCCGGCTGACGAACTCGGATCGGCTTCTCGACGATGGTGTCTCGGAGATCGAGGACCTGAAGCCGCTGATCGACGCCTTGAACAAGCTTTTGACGGACATGCTGGTGACCTCCGAATACGTTGGCCGGCCTCGCCGCTGGGCAACCGGAATCGAGATGGAGGAAGACGAGGACGGCAACGAGATCAACCCAATCCCGGAAGGCGATCGGGCGATGATCTCGGAGAACCCGGACTCGAAGTTCGGGCAGCTCGAATCGGCGGATCTCGGAGGCTACGAATCGGCGGTCCGCATCTTGCTCGGGCAGATCATGGCGGTCTCGGCCCTCCCGGCGCACTACATCGGGCAACTGACGGCCACACCGCCATCGGCAGATGCTCTGCGCGCTGCAGAAGCGTCACTGACGGCCCGCGCTCAGGCTCGGCAGCAGGTGTTTGGCCGCGCGTGGGAGCAGGTGGCCCGCCTCATCATCGCTGTCCGTGACGGTATCGATCCGCTGATGGTGGAGCCTCGGGTGATCTGGGCTGATCCTGCTACCCGCTCGATCGCCCAGGAAGCCGATGCCGTGGTGAAGCTGTTCTCGTCTGGTCTGCTGCCCGCCGACTACGCACTGCAGCGACTCGGTTACGGGGATGATGAGATCCTGGCTATCCGGCAGGCCCGCCGTACCGCCGCGCTCGACTCCACCGCCGTCGACCTGTCCAAGCTGGTGGGCTGATGGCGCTCACGGACACGCTGAAAGCGTTGGCCTCCGACACCGAGCAGGTCGTGATCGCCGCCTACCGAAGCTATCTCGAAGGTCTCATCGACCGAGACGACACGGTGGCCCTCATCGCGCAGGCCATCGCCGAGGCGAACGGACGAGCCCGGAGCTTGGCGGACATGGCGGTCGCCGCCCAAGTGATGATCGAACTACAGGAACCGGTACCGGTGTCCGGTGTCGAGTACCCGAACGATGTGCCGCGCCTGCAGAAGGCCGCCGACACGGTCCTGACGGTCGCCGAGGGCTCGGAGGTACCGGAAGCCATCATCGGACGCTTGGCCCGCTCGGAACCGCTGGAGGCCGCGGCGTCGACGTACTCGGACGCGATGGTCCGGTCGGGTGTCACGAAAGGGTGGGTCCGGCAGAAATCGGCGTCAGCGTGCCAGCTCTGCGAATGGTGGTGGCGCTCTGGTCGCGTCTGGCCGGCAGAACACCCGTTCCAGCACCACAAGGGCTGCACCTGCACCCCGAAAGTCGTTCTGAAGAAGGGAATCAAGGAGACCGGGTACACGCGGCGCCTGAGGAACGAGCAAGCCATGGAAGCAATCAACAACTACGCCAGGAGGAACCGATGACCGAAGAAGATCAGCAGCTCGACACCGAGCCCGTCGTGGATGAGGTACGGCAGAAGGACCCAGGCCCTTCTGCGCCGACCGGCGAAGAAGTCACGGATGACCTTGAAAAGCCCGATGACGAGCCCGAGACGTTCCCGCGCGAGTACGTGGAGAAGCTGCGTCAGGAGAACGGCAAGTACCGTCAGCGCGCTCAGCAGGCCGACGACCTCGCCCAGCGACTGCACACCGCGCTTGTCGCCGCCGATGGCCGACTGCAGGACCCCACGGACCTCGCCTTCGACCCGAGCCACCTGGACGACGGCAACCTGACCGCGGCGATCGATGGCCTGATCGAACGCAAGCCGCACCTGGCGGCCCGCCGAATTGTCGGTGACGTCGGGCAGGGTGCAACTACCACGGCAGGGGAAGTTGACCTGCTCGGAATCCTTGGAGGGAGGTGAACATGAATCTGAAGAACGAGGCTGCAGAAGCCATCCTGACGCGCATCAAGGATCTCGCCGAGAACGCGCCTGCAGGGAACGTGCGTGATCTCGCCGAGGCTTACTCGCTCGTCGTCGCCGCGAACAGGGGCGCCGGCGTTCCCGAGGAGGACCGGAAGCGACGTACCGCAGTCGCTATGTGATCTCAATATGTGAGACGATGAAGGGGACCTTCCTGGTGGAGGTCCCCTTCTTCTCGTCCTGGCGGCGTGATCCCCCAATCACTACATGCCCCAGGAGGCACCAATGGCTGAATCCACTGCCACCAATCCCACCCTGCTCGCCGATCAGGTCGCGTCCCTGCTCGTCCAGCCCCTCGAAGCGGCGTCGGTCGTCCTCGCGTCCGGTCCCCGGATCTTCGACACCGCCCGCGAACTCCGCATCCCCAAGCTCGTCTCCGGCTCCACCCCCGGCTTCGTCGGTGAAGGCGCCCTGATCCCCGACACCGCCGACGCGAGCTTCAGCGAGATCACCCTGATGCCGACCGAGCGCAAGAGCATCAAGACGATCATGCGCTTCAGCTCCGAGCTCGTCCGTCAGTCCGTCATCGGCATCGACTCGGTACTGAAGGCCCGCCTGGTCAAGGACGTCTCCGATCTCCTCGACGACGCCCTCCTGCAGGGAGCCGGGACCTCCGACTCGATCAAGGGAATCACCAAGCAGGCCGGCGTCACGACCGGCGATCTCGACGTCACCGACCCGGACAGCCTGCTCGACGCCATCGCCGCGCTGAACGCCAAGGAGATCACCCCGAACCGGTGGTTCCTGTCCGGCGCCGACTTCGCCGAACTCCGCAAGCTGAAGGAGTCCTCGACCTCGGCCCGCTACCTGCTGGAGCCCGACCCGTCGAAGCAGTCTGGTACCACCCTGTTCGGTATCCCGGCGACCGTCACGAACAAGCTGGCGGCCGGCACCGCGGTCCTCGCGGACATGTCGACCGTGGCGATCGCACGCGACACCAGCCCCAGCGTGACCGTGCTCAACGAGCGCTACGCCGAATACGACCAGGTCGGCCTTCGCGTCACGTGTCGCTACGACCTCGGCCTGCTCCACCCGGAGGCGGTCTCGGTCCTGACGGCCACCCCCTAATGGCACCGTCAGGGCAGGACGTGGCCGCGTTCCTGGGGAAGGAGACTGACCCGGGAGCGGTCGCGCTCGCCGAACAACACGTCCAGATCGTGACAGCGATGGCCCGCGCATACACCCGCGGTCGTGGCTTCTCGGCGACTGGCGACCCGTCCGCGGACGTCGCCGCTGTCATCACGACGGCCACGGCACGGTTGGTCACCAACCCCGGGCAGCTCGCCTACGACCAATCTGCCGGCCAATTCTCGACGTCGGTCCGTGACAGCTTCGCGGGCTGGACGCTGGCCGAGCTGTTCGTCCTGAACCGGTATCGGCGGAAGGCACGGTAGGAAGACTCGCGTTCCCGGCGCTCCCCGGTTGTAGCGCGACGAGGCCCAGCGGAGGACCGTCCCCGCTGGGCCTCATTCCGTCCGGAGACCAACACAAAGCCAACGAGAATGGTCAGGACTGCAGCAAACTATGAAGCGACGCCCTGCCACGCCCGCCTATTACGACCTGCAGCGACAGGACTACGGCAGACCGCAAGGACTACAGAAAACGGAAGTTCGTAATGAATAGGTCAGGAGTTCAATTCTCCTAGGCGGCTCGTACAAGGCCAGGTAGACAGTCCCTTTTCGGACCGACTACCTGGCCTTTCTGCTTCTGCACCCGCTCCGGAGCTACCCGATCACCTCGAGATCAGGCATGACACGAAGCATGAAGCTCTCGAAGTGCGGCACCGTAAAGTCGGCGTACCCGTAGTCGGGCGTGTAAAGAAGGCCCATGCCGATCAGTTCGGCCCTGATCGGAGCAACCTGGCTGGACTCCCGCTTCAGGACAGAGGCCACGTCCTGCGCCTTCTGCTTCCCCGGCCCCAGCTCAGCCATCGCCCGAAGATACTGCTTTTGACGGTTGGTGCAGCGGTCGAAGCGGACACGGAAGAATGACTCGTCGAGTTTGGCCGTATAGAGAGCCTCGGCATCCGACACGTCATCCCGGGTAATGACGGTACCGCTGGCCACTCCCCACACCGCGTACCCCAACTCCTGCAAGAAGTACGGGTACCGACCCGTGATCTGGAGCGCGAGCTCGAGAGCGTCCGACTCGAACGAGGCGCCCTCGATCTTCGCCGGACCGTCCAGAGCCTCTCGCGCGTCACGGTCGTCGAGGTCACCGATCGTCGGGAACTGAAACAGTCGTTCGGCGTACGACTTGGCATCCCCGACCAACTCCGCAATGAGCGGCAGACCAGCACCGACCATGGTTACAGGCAGCGACCGTTGAACGACCTTATGAATTGCCGAGATGAGAGCCTCCAACTGCGCAGGAGCAAGAAACTGGATCTCATCGAACAGCAGCACCACGCCACGTCCAGCGTCGGCAGCCGCTTCACCGACAGCCACGAACACGTCCGTGAGATCCAGAGCCAGGTCGCCGTGATCAGCCTTGCCCGGCTCGGTCGCATCGGCGGCGTACCCGATCTGCACCGTCCCCGTGAGGTCGGCAGTCAGGGTGAAGGAAGCCAATACTCGGCCAGCCTTCTGGAATCGCTCGTTCCACCGCGCCTTAGGGGCTCTTCGAAGTTGAGCGGGCACCTCAGCAGTGAATCTGGATGCCTGCCCGCTGTTTGCGGGTGCAGTGGAATCGTATCCGGCGTCGTGAGTTCTCGAGGTTCCGGAAGCCACATGCGGCGCGTTTGACCTGTTTGACGAGCCGGTTGTAGCCCTCTGTGCGGGCGTTGGTGATCGTG
>NZ_BAABIE010000016.1:0-93468 GCF_039542465.1 Gordonia alkaliphila
ATCCCGCCGAGCCTCCACCGCCAACCGAGTGGCCCGCTCCCTCAACTCCAACGGGTACTTACGCTGTGCTGCCATCTTCCTCTGTTCCTCCAGGTTTCGATGTCTCCATCAAACCCGGGGCGGGACAAACGGACCCGCTGCCTGCTGGGTGATCGCACCCGAATCGGCGGCATGCCAGCGCAGGACCGCGCCGCGCAGGATCGCACGGGCGGCCTTGTCGTGCGCGAAGTTGTCCTCCGCAATGCAGGGTGCGACGCTGACCGCCATCGCGAGGATGTCCTCGATCATCGCCGCCAGCTTCGTCGCCTCGATGGTGGCGAACGGCGTGATGTCAGTTTCGGTCAGCGTCACAGCCGGCATCCGTTACTCCTCCTCCGAGGGGTCGCCGTCAGGATCGTCGGCGACGTCGGCCGGAGCCTTGACGGCCGCCTTGCTCGCGGCCTTGCGGGGCTTGCCCTTCGTCCATCCCTCGCCGACCAGCTTCGCGGCGACCTCGTCGGGTACGTCGGCCTCGGCGCCGTTGCGGTAGATCTTCATGATCAGGCCGCCTTGACCAGGGTGAACTTGGTCGGGTCGACGTACCACACCCACGCGGTCTCCAGGCGCAGAGCGATCTGGTTCTTGCGCTTGAGGTCGCCCTGACCGTCGGGGTCACCGAACCGGATGATCTCGATCGGCAGGGTGCGGGCCACGCCCCACCGCAGGCCGCGGCTCCAGTTACCGACGATCGCCTTGATCTTCTTCGCTGCCGCGTCGGTGGCCTCCGGGGCTGCGACGGTGTCCGACACTGCCGCACCGAGACCGCGGATCGCGCCGATCTCGCGCGGGTTGAGCGGCAGGCCCGGGTTGATCAGCTCACCCTGACGGGCGTGGCCGGCCGGGTACCGCTGGGTGGCGTACGCGAACGCGTAATCGGGGCTCAGGGCGACACCGGTGGGGAAACCACCCGGCGCCAGGTGCAGCGCGATCGCCGCCTCGACCTCGGCCTCGGGATCACCGGCGGCGGTGATCACGTTCACCGCGCCGGCCACCTTGTCCGGGGTGCCCGACAGCGCCGCACCCGAGAGCGGGTTGATGGCGTGCAACACACCGAGATCGAGGGCGCGCGGCATGGACTCGGCCGCCGCGGTCGCGAGTTCGTTCAGGACACCGAGCTGGTAGTCCTGGTCACGCCACTGCACTTCCTCGTTGAACCGGAGCGTGGTCTGCGCCTTCCGGGGACGCGCGGTCACATAACCGAACGTCTCGTTGGTCGAGCCCTTGTCGGCGCCCTCGCCGACGAACTCGGCCTTGGGGACCTGGTTGACGGTGACGATGTCGGTGTCGCCGAACCGGAACGGTTCCGACGTCGACAGCTGCGCCACCACACTGCCGTCCTGGGTCTTACGGATCATGCCGTCCGCGAGGTCGCGGGGCAGGACCAGACCGGTCGAATCGATGACTGCCATGATGTTCTCCTTCTAGGAGTCGGTGCCGCCGAACAGGGCCGACGCGAACGCGGCCGTGTCGGACGGCGGACTGGAATGAGTGGTGCCCAACTTCGGGGCACCCGGCTTGCCGGGGTCGCCGCCGAGCGCCAGCACGGTGTTGATCTGCTTGACCACGTCCTCCGTGGTGGTCGCGGTAATCAGTGCCGCCGCGTCGTCGGCGATCCCGTAGGCACCGACCAGTGCGTCACGGACCTTGCCCGCCACGCTCTGCTCGATACCGTCGACCTGCCCCTGCAGCTCCGTCTCCCGGCCCACAGACTCGGTAACCTTGGCCTTGAGATCAGCGATCTCCGACTTCTGCGCCGCGAGAGTCTTCACCAACGGATGATCGTCGGGCAGCTGCACCGGTTCGGTGCCCTCGCCCCCATCGCCAGACGAGGCCGGCGGATTACCGCCACCCCCGCCACCATCGGCACCGACATCGTCGCCGCCCTCGATGAACCGCAACCGCCACTGCTGCTTGGACATGATGAAACACCCCGTTTCGGGTTGGTCCAGCCACCATTTCGGGGCTGGGAAGCGTATACTGGCACTTGCGGGACGCCCCTACATTTCATGTAGGCATGCGTCCCGCTCTTAATAGGCGAGGTTGATCTCATGCAATTGACCTTGAGTCATCACCCAGAGACCGCGTAGGCGGTACTTCTTGCGGCCGACGTTGAATCCCTCGAGTTGGCTTCTCAGGTCGTCCGTCAAGGGTTGATCTACGAGGTCGATGATGAATCGGTCCTTCACGACGTCGTGCTTCGCGGCGCGGGACGAGGCCTTCACGATCGTTCCGTGGATGGTTTCGTATCGGGCTTTGGTCGACTTCAATTCGATTTCCACGTCGCCGTTGCTGGTCCACACGAAGTCGTTGGTCGGTCTGCGTTTCGGGTCTCGTGGTATCCAGTCGAGGGTGTGATCCGCGTCGAGGAATGTCTCGACGAACTTGACCTCGTGAGGGCCGAGAACGTCGCCCCTGAAGTCAACCGGAAGCGCATCTTGTCGGGCCTTCCAGTAGGCACGGTGCGCGTTCTTGTCGCCGGGATCTGGCTCCGGCCCGAGCCCTGCAGGACCTCCGGTGTGAGGCGGTTTCCGTCCTCCATCGTCGCCATTACCACCGGCTGTTGCTGGTGCACGCCTCTTTCCAGCCAGAGGATCAGCCTTCGCGGCCTCGCGTGCCTGCCGCGCACGCGTCGCCTTACCGGTCGGGGCGTTGTCCATGAACGTGGCGATCTCGCCTGGCTTGGTCAGGCCGGCGTCGCGGGCGGCCTCGTAGTCTTTCTGCCATTGCTGGACCTGGGGCGACGGCGTGTACGTGTCCCCGGGCCGTACCACCACGGCCAGGCAATGGCAGTGATCGTGGTAGCGGTTGCCCTCACCCGCGGTCCGCGCCGTTACGTACACGGCGCCGCGGGTGGCGAGCATGCGGCAGAACCCACACGCGTTTGCGCTGGCATACCGATACCAGCGGGCACCTTCGGCTTCCGCGTTGTGCAGGACCGTTTCGCGGCCCACGTTCCGCAGCCACCGGTCGACCCCACCCTCGAACGCGGCCCGGCTGTCCGACTGCGTCAACGCCCAACCGGCCAACACCTTCACGCGCTCCGCAGCGAGCTCCCGGTCGGCGGGTGGCAGCAACTCTGCGTCGAACCCGTCGACCCCGCCGGGCTGCCGCAGATACCACTGCCGGTGACCAGCGCTCATCGCGCCAGCTACCGGAGCCAACGCGCCCGGCAAGACCGTAGCGAGTGCCACCTTCCGCTCAGCCGTGCCACCGACCTTCGCCGAGTTCACGAACGCCAGCCCCGCGGCCCGCGCCCCTTTGCCGGCGACGATGTCGGTCAGACGAGCCAGGTTAGGCAGCAGGATCGGCATCGTCTGCCGCGTCCTCGCCCGCATCCTCGGCGGCCGGCGTGTCCGGCACGGTCAAGATCGACTCGAAAGCCTGCTCCGACCGCGCCTTGTCCCGCGCCGCCAACGCCCGCGTGATCTGATCCGGCGTCAACCCGACCAACTCCAGACCGACCTCGGTCTCGGCCAGCCACGGCACCGACGCAACCTGCTTGGCGCCGGCGTCAGCCATCGCCGCCCGCGACTGGTGCTGCGGCGGCCGCCACAACGGCATGATCGACGACCACCGCTCATCAACCTCAACGCCGTTGCCGATCGCGGCGGCACGCATCATCGTGCGCGCCCACGCCGCACCCCAAATGTCGGTCGTCACCTCAGCGATCGCGATCAGATCCTCACGCGAGGCGATATACGATTCGGCCGAGTTCGGGTTCGCCATGTCCGACACACCCAGCGACGACACCGGGATCGCCGTCTCACCCGAGAACAGCTGCGCATACTGCTGCATCTGCTTCAGGTGTGGTTCCGGCGACGCCGCCTGCACCGTCCGAATATCGGCGCGAGGCACCGCGGCCTTGTCGTCGTCGGGAACACCGAACATGCGCCCAAGCGCGACCTGCCAGGCGGCCTTGATCGTTCCGTCCGGGTTCTTGAAGATCGAACTGTTCGCGCCGAGCAGGAACAACTGCGGCAACGAGTACACGTCCGCGTTGCCTTCCAACCGCATCGCGGTACGCATCGCTGCCGTCGTCAAACCGATCACCGGCCGACTGATCCGCGACGTCCCCAACCGCTTGCTCGGACGCGGACGGAACACCAACGGCTCCACCGGCACCATCCCGCGGTACGTCGACCGATCCACCGACCACACACCCCGGTCGCGGTCGGCAGTGACAATCTGCCCGCCCACGATCAGCGTGAAACTGATGACGGCGCCAAGATCATCGCGCTTGTGGACCTCGAGGAAGCTGTCCAGACTGCGGGTCCGCGGATTCCACTCACCCGAACCATCCGCCGCACTGGTGCAGTGAATTTGCGCCTTCTGCTCCCCCAACGACACATCGCCTTCAGTGGCCGACAAGAACGCGACACCATGCTGCAACGACGACACCGCCGCCATCGGGGCCTCGATCGCCAGCTGGTTACCCGTCCAGATCGTGTCCAACCCAAGAGACGCCGCGTCACCGTCGGGCCAGTCGAAACTGGTCAACGTGCACCGATCAGCCAGCAGATCCACCGCCTTAGCCGGCCACCCGATGATCTGCGCCGCCCGCCGATACTGCGTCGGGATCACCGTCCCCACGTGATCCAACGCGTGCTTGCCCTCATACAGCGCCGTGCGGAGCGCATTGCGCGCCCGGTGCGCCTGCACCTTGCCATCCAACCGGGCCAACGCCGCCTGCTCCGACTCACTGAGCCCAGGCACACGCGGGACGTCCACGGGAGACTTGATCAACGCAGCTCCCCTCACAACGACACGACCTCACGGCCCTGCACACTCGACGTAGTAGTTGTTTGTGACGCACCGAGGACCGCCAGGCTCGCCGCGTTCAACGTGTGGATCGGCCGATCACCGCGGGGCGCCCACACCCACCCGCCAGCAGAAGTTCGAACCGGACGCTTCATTGCCGCCTCGATCGCTCTCGCAATCGACTCCTGACCCGAATGGGTCAGGCGGTCTTCATCGACCCCGGCCTCGGTCAACGCGCACGCCGCGATCATGTCGCCCACGCGCGCCGTCTTCGCCCCCCGCAACCTGCGGGCACGCAGAAGCGGGAACAGTGCGCGCGCCGGGGAATGCTCATCGATCAGAATCTGGTCCCGCGCGCCAGCGACCTCGTCCAAGAACGCGGCCGCAGCCTCCAAACTGCGTGTGGAGAACACTTCCTCCACGTGAGCCTTCGCGTCATCCAACGCCCAGCCCGCACAGATCGAGATCTCCCCCAACTCCGCACGATCGATCCCGAACGCCTCCGGCGCGACCTGCCCGGCCGGACCGTCAGCCACCCGGTCCGCCCAGCCCGCCAGCACCCGCTCGATGACGTCCTTCGGCCAGATCCCCAACGCCTCGCGCTGCCACGCGCCCAGGTCCGGCAGATTCTTCTGCATGCGCTTCATCGCCGTCGCCCCGACCCGAGATGGATACGACGGGTTCGCGCGCCGGTACTGCTTCGGCGAGTACGGGTCTAGGTCTTCGTCGCCGGAGATCTCCACCCACATGCCATCGCGGCCATCACCAGAGAGCGCCGCCGTACGTTTCGCGGTGAACGCCGCCCCATCATCGACAGGGCGCGGCGGTGTGCCGATGAAGAACAGCAGACCGCCGTGCGGATTCTTCGCCGCGTTCGTCGCCGGCACCATGTCCTCGAGCGCCTTCAACCCCAGGATCTGCGCCTCGTCGAACACCTCGACGTCGATCGATTGCATGCCGCGGCCGAACCCGAGCGCCCGAGCACCGAACATGATGATCGACCCGTTACCGAACTCGATCTCCTGCTCACCATTCGTGGTCCGGATACCGTTCGACCGGTCCTTCTTCAAATGAGCGAACACCGCCGGCCGCCGCACAGCGCCCTGCACACTCCGGAACGTCCCCGTCGTGGTCCGCGCATGGTGCGACGTCCACACACAGCGGAGGCCGGGGAACTCGATACACAACGCGATCAGAAGATGACTGATTAAGAACGTCTTACCGACCTGGCGGGGAATGCTCGCGCACACCCCATCGACGCCGCACGCCCACAACCCGTCCTCGCGGATCCCCAACGCTGCCTGGCAGAAACCCTCCTGCCACCGGTCCAGGACGACGCCCATCATCGCGAGCCGATACTTGATCCTCGGCCACAACGTCCGAACGATCCCGTCCGGCAAGATCAGGTGCGTCGCGGACTCCCGCAACGTCGGGTGCAGCGGCCGCTTATCCAGCGTGGCCGCCAACCCCAAGTCGACGATCTCGGCGAGCCGAGCTTCGACCTCAGCGTCAGAGATCGAGCGGGTTGAAGCTGTCATCGTCGGAAGCCGCCGCCGCGGACGCTTCGCCGTCCTGCTTGGCCTGCGCCAGCGCCGCGACCCGCTCCTCTTCGTCACGGATCAACGCGTGCAGCTTGTTCAGCTCGTTGTTGAACTGCGGGCGCGTGTTCTCCGCCGCCTCCGTCAACGACTTCGCGATCAACCGCCGCTGCGCCTTCAACATCGCCAGCACATCACCCGACGCGACCGCCTGCGCCAGCGTCGGAGTCCTCTTCCTGGGCGTCACGAGCAGTCACCTCCGGAATGCGTCTCCCGTCACAGCGATGAACCGGGAATGCGAGTAGTAGCTGATGTGCCTGGTCTGCTTCGACGGACCGCCACCGCGGACGAACACGTGCAAGCCGCGGCCGGACATCGAACGTTCCACCCACAGCGGCTCCACCGAATCGAGGAGCTCCACCGCGGCCGGCGCGAGCACGTCCCCGTCGAGAACGTCGTCGAGGTCCCAGCACGCGAGCCCATCGCCGAGCATGACGCCGTGTGGACGCTGCGCGACTGCGCGGTAGTCGGTCCAGGTGTCCGGATTCGTCGACGACGCCGGCGACCCATCGACCATGATCGGCCGCTTCCCGTCCCGTGCCGTCCATCGAGCGTTGTTCACGATCACCGCGGGTAGCGCGCCGCGCTGCTTGCGTTTGCGGCAGCGTTGCCCGCACGTCGACGGGCGTCGCCCGCGGCCGCTCCATGCGGTTTCGCGGCCACACACCATGCAGCTGATCATGACCCAATTATAGGCTCTGACCTGCTGCTTGTCACGATAGAAACATGCGACGGAGACTCATCGCTTAAATGCAGCCACCACCCCAACCAGCAACCCGCAGCCGCGAAACATCCGCCAGCAGGCCAACCAGGCACCACCGAGGCACACCGCCGCACCCGGGGAGGGGGATGCGGGGAGAGACAGGCCCTATGCCCGAGGGGGGCCGTGGTGGCTGTTTGGGGGGACTCCCCCCTGGGTTGCTTGGCCGCGGCGGCAGCGTGGGCAGTTGGGGTTGTGTGGGTGGTCGCCGTTGGCGTGGGGGCCGTGGCAGTTGCGTCGTTGCTGGATGAGGCTGTCGAGGAGCGTGTTCATGTCCACCACGTCCGTTCGGTTCGTCGGTCTGCGGGTAGTGGTGTTTGGTGCGTGATGGGGTCGAGTCGGTTGCCTTGGCGCCGGTTGCAGCCTCGGTGGGTGAGGCGGCAGTTGGTGCGGTCGGTGGGGGATCCGCCGAGGCTGACGGGGATGAGTTCGTGGACTTCGGGTGACCGGTCGTCGGGTGTTTTGATGGTCTTGTCGACTGGTTCGTGGCAGAGGTAGCAGTCGTTTTCTTCGCGGAGTACGCGTGTTCTGACTTCTCGGCGTTTGTGTCCGTTGGCGCTTCTGACGTTCATGTCAGCGTGCTGGTCTCAACTGGTTTTGGACATGCTTGTGCTCGTGCTGCCCATTGTGGCATATCGCTGTGACTTCCTTGCCGTTTCGTTGTCGTGTGTCTTCATTCGAGGACGTTTGCGGGGAGTGTGCCGAGGGTGCGTGCGAGGTGTGCGAAGTATTCGGGTGCCCACGTGTGGAGGCAGTGCTGGCATTGGCAGCCGTCCGGTCCGATCTGCAGTGCGGGTTGGCGGACGGTGTCCCCTGCCCCGTCTTGGCGGTACACGGTGGCGGTGCCGCACGCGGGGCAGGGGGCGGGGATTGTCCAGCGGCGGGGTGGGTCGAGGAGTGACCGGGCCTTGTTTGTCCAGGTGTGGATGAGTCTGGTGCGTTCGGTGAGGAGGGGGACGTCTTGGGGACGCCAGGGCTGTTCGGCGAGGACGTGGAGGTTGCCGCTGGGGATCCAGCTGGTGATGGTTCGCCTGATGGTGGCGAGTAGGTCGACGGCGTCGATGACGATGGGGGCCTTGGATCCGGCGTGGCCTCTGGTGCCGCCTGCGCCTTGGGTGCCGGTGACGCGGTCGGCGAGTTGGTCGAGGAGGGGGTCTCCGAAGACGATGTCGGGGGTGCCGTCGTCTCTGGTGAAGGTGGTGCTGGTGCGGCCGGCGAGTGCGTGGACGGCGTCGGCGAAGGCTTTGCGGGCGCCGGGGAGGTTGTGTTCGTCGGGGTTGGTCATTGGTGGTCTCCTTCGCGTTCGTAGCGATCGGCGAGCTCGGCGTCGGCGTTGCAGTGTGATCCGCATCCGTGTTGCTGCCGGTGGGTGTCTTCTTCGGCGGTGAGTTCGCGGCGGCATACCCAGCAGCGGCTGGCGGTCACTGGTCGTCTCCCGTCCAGCCCGCCTCGCGGAGCAGCTCGAGCATGGCGTCCAAAGGCATGACGGCCAGGTGCAGGGGTGGCCGTCCTCCTGCGCCTCGCCGCTTGAGGACGATGATCCCGTGGCGTGCCCGGGCCGCGGTGATCTGGTTGGCGAGCTCGGTGAGCCAGGTGCGCCATTGCGGGGTGGCGACGTCCTTGGTTTGAAGGATGACTCCGGGTGCGAGGTGGATGTCGCCTTCGTCTTCGCGTCGGCCGGGTCTGGTGCGTTCGGCCCAGGTGAATCCTGCGGCGCGGGCGAGGGCGAGGATGTCGCGCTCGTACTGGTCGCCTTTGGCCTTCTGGCGGTTCGTCACGGTGTCTCTCCTAGTACGGCGGGGTGTCGGGTAGCGGGTCGGTGGTGGTGGTCTTGCGGCTCGGCGGTGGCCCGCCTTGGGCGAGTTCGCGGGGCACAGGTCGGTCGCAGTCGTGGATGACGTGCCAAGCGGTGTCGTCGTCGGGCGGCCATTGCTTCCAGCCATCGTGGAATCGTCCGCGCCAGCCGCGGCGGATGACGATGAGCCGTTTGGTGGCACGGAATGCTTGGGCGCCGATCTCGTTGAGGCTTTGTGGGTCGAGGTGGAGGTCGAGTCCTTGGACGCGGCCGGCGAGGGTGCTGGCGCGGCATTTCGGGCAGCGTTTGATGTCGAGTTCGGTGGTGTGGGCGGTGCTGGTGCGGGTGTTGGTTTTGGGTGCGTTTTTGCGGTGGCTGGCTCCGCAGTCGGGGCAGTTGTGGCGGTCAGCGGCCATCGTGATCCCCCTGTGGATAAGTGGGGGCAGGTGGCGAAGGTGGCGGACTTTGCGGGGTTGTTACCGCCGTAGCGTGTTTTGCGTGCTTGCTTTTGCTAACAGCCCTGTTGGATGCCCCAACTCGCGCGCTAATGGAGTTCTCTACAAAATGCGCCACCTGCGCCACCTGGGGCGTCTTTTGTGGTGTCGACCTGGCCTTATTGCAGGTGGCGCATTTCGGCAAAGTGCGCCACCAGTGCGCCACCTGCGCCACCTGCCGCCGCGACGAGGTGGCGGATAGGTGGCAAAGTCCGCCACCAGTGCGCCACCTGTGGATAACTCGAAAGTATCCGATTTCTGCTACCGTGGAGGAATGGCCGAGTTCACGATCCGCAAGCAGACCGGAGAAGCCCCCGAGCCGGGGACGAGAGAAGCCGCGCTGGCGCGCCTGACCCTCCCCGACACTGGTCCGCAAGGGCGCCAGATCTACCAGAATCCGTCCGAAAGAACACTGTCGATCGCTATCGAGTTCACGCGGTTCTTGGACGAGAACTGCCGACGAGGCAAGACGTTGATGACTAAGCGCTCCGACTTGATAGGCGCTCTCACCCTCTGGTGGCGACGCCAGCCGGACCTCGGGCCGGTCCCCTCTCGACAGGTGATTGGGCGCGCGCTTTTGCTCAACGATCTGGAGCGGTACACGAGCAATTCCGTCCCGTACTACCTCGGCGTCGAGTTGCTGTAGGTTCACGCCCCGTACCGCCGCTCTTCTTCCTCGCTGGCCGCGGTGTCGATGAGGGCGACGCCGACGTAGTAGCGCATGCCCTGGGCGCCCTTGGTTGCCCGGGCTCCGGTGCGCTTGACGAGCTCGCGAGCGAAGGCCTGGGTGGACATCTCTGAGCGCCCGTTGTCGCGGCACCAGGAGCTGTAGGCCTTACGCAGGTCGGTGGTCTTGACCTTGACGACGTCGCTGCCGGCGGCGATGTGCACCGAGTCGGCCAGGAACTGCCCGAAGGCGTCTTCTTCGCGTTCGTAGTCGCGGGTGGCCGCGAGGACTGAGGCGGGTTCGCGGAGTCCGCCTTGGGCGGCGAGTGCGCCTTGGGCGATCCAGGCGAGGATGCCGGGGCCTTCGTCGCCCACCAAGATCTGGCCGAGGCCGTCGATTTTCTTGTCGTCGGGAACGGTGTGGTTGAACGGGATGAGTCTGGTTCGTCGCCAGAAGCTGCGGCCGCCGGAGTCGACGGATGGTTGGTGGTTTCCGGCGAGGATGAGGGTGTGCGAGGGGGTGAACTCGAAGGGGTTCTTGTAGAGCTCGCGGGCGCTGATCCGGTCGCCGCCGGTGAGGGATTTGACCTTCTCTTCGTCGAAGCTGCCGTCGGTGGGGACTTCGGAGCAGATGGCGACGCGGGCGCCGGGGAGTTTGGACAGTTCGGTGTCGTGGCTGTAGCGGCTGGCGATGAGGACGTTGGACGGTAGGACGATGGCGTATTCGCCGAGGACTCCGGCGAGGACGTCGGTGAGGACGCTCTTGCCGTTCTGTCCGTCGCCGTGGAGGAACGGGAGGATGTGGTGGGTGACGCGGCCGCCGGCGGCGTAGCCGAGGAGGCGTTGGAGGAAGCCGATCATGTCGCGGTCTCCGTCGAAGGTGTCGTGCAGGTATTGGTCCCACCGCGGGGTGGGTAGGTCGGGGTTGTAGCCGACGCCGGTGATTTTTGTGTGCAGGTCGGCGGGCCGGTGTGGGTGCAGTTGCCCGGTGGTCAGGTCGAGGGTGCCGTCGGGGGTGTTGAGGTGCATGCGGTGTGCGTCGAGGTCGTCGGCGGTGACGCGGATGACGGGGTCGCGGCGTGCGAGGGCGACCATGTTTTCAATTCCGGCGCGGGCGAGGGTTTTGCGGCGGTGGCGGGCTTGTTCGTTGGTGTCTTCTTCGAGGTTGGCGGCGATGTCGCGGGCGGCTTGGATGGCGGGGGCGTCGTCTTCGCTGATGTGCCAGCGGTGTCCGTCCCATTCGAGCCAGCCGCGGGCGGCGGAGTAGCGCAGGCGGTGGCCGTGGGCGTGGACGAAGCGTCGGGCGTTGCCGTCGTCGGTGAGGGTGGTGCGCAGGGGTTGGCCGGCGGGTGCGAGGTTGGCGGCGGGTACGGGCGCTCCGGTGGTGCCGGTGGGTGCGAGGTCGGCGAGGCGGGTGACGGGGTCGGGGCCGTCGTATTCGACGACGGTGAGGTGGGGGCGGTGGGTGAGGTCGTGGCCGCCGAGTTCGCGTTGGAGTTGGTTGTCGGAGAGGAGTGCGGCGCGGCTTTCGCCCCACTGCAGGGCGGTGCGGACTTCGGCGTCGGTGACGGCGCGGGCGGTGTCGCCTCCGGTGCAGAGTGCGCGCATGCGGTCGGTGAGGGCGCCGACGGCTTTGGTGTGGTCGGTGTGGGTGAGGCAGCCTGCGCGGCGGCAGCAGGCGAGGCGGGTGGCTTGGGAGAGGAGCCAGGGGTGGCGGGCGGTGGGGTTGTCGCCTGCCCATCCGGCGATCATGGTGCGCGCGTAGGGGCAGGTGCGGTCGTCGTTCCATTGCCAGGTGCTGGTGTCGACGGGTTCGGTCAGGAGTGGGTCGCAGTCGAGTTCGGCGATGCCGTGGGCGTCGAGGGTGTCGCGGATTTCGTTGTAGGTGATGGGTGCGCCGCGGCCGGGTTCGCACGAGGTCGGGACCGGGGTGGTTTTCCAGTTGACGGTGCCGGGGGCGCGGAGGATGCGGGGTAGGTCGAAGACGGCGTCGACGTTGCCGCCGCGGTGGGCGGCGAGGGTTTCGACGAGGCGCCGCCAGCGTGCGAGGAGTGCGGTGGTTTCGGCGCGGTCGGTGTCGGTGGTGAGCGTGCCGTCGTCGGGGTCGATTTGCCAGAGGGGTTGGAGGCCGTGGCCGGAGTGGATGACGGCGATGGGTGCGGTGCCGAGGGCGATGGTGAGGTCGTCGATGAGTGCCCAGGCGAGGGTTTCGTCGTCGAAGCCTCCGGGTTTGATGTCGAGGTCGGCCCAGAGTGCGGTGTGGCGGGTGACGGCGGTGGCGTCGCCGCGGGGTCGGGTGCCGGCGGGTCCGGCGATCTCGTTGATGGAGAACCAGGTGTCGCCGGGTTCGAGTGCGTTGAGGGTGTCGTCGATGGTGTCGGGGGTGACGATGTGGGTGCGGAAGGTGGCGTTGGTGTCGCCGTGGGGTTTGGTGCAGATGGCGAGGTGGGTGTGGCCGAGTTGCTCGATGAGCTGGGTGAGGGTGAGCTGGTCGGTCACGCGGGTCTCCTGAGGTCGAGGTGGTGGTGGAGGAGGCATTCGAGGTGGGCGTGGCAGTCGTGGTCTGCCTGGAGTGCGAGTCGGATGCCGCAGTAGCGGCAGAGGACGCGCGGTTGTGGGGTGGTGCAGGCGTGGCAGGGGGCCGCGATGGGGTTGGCGACTGGTGCGCTGCAGGTGGGGCAGGTGTGTCCGGTCATGGCGTGAGTGTGAGGGCGATGAGGAGTAGGACGCACAGGACGGCGCCGAGGGTGCTGATAGCGGTGGCCAAGCGTCCACGGGTGGCCTGCTCGGCTTGCATCCAGTGGCAGGGCCATGTTTCGAGGCAGTGCCGGCAGTGGGTCCAGCCGCGTGAGGTGGTGACGGGCGCGTGTTCGGTCACTGGTCACCGCCGCCGTTCGCGGCGCTGTGCGCGGCGAGGTGCTGGGCGAGGGTGATCATGCGTTCTTCTCCTGGTCGAGTAGGTCGGAGTTCTGGCGGCGAAACTGGTCGCCTGCGTCGTCGATCCATGCCCGGCACGCGTGCTGCTCCGGGCCGGTCAGGTCGCGCGCCACGGTGAAACTGCCGTCGCGCATGAGGAGGATGGGTGCGAGGTGATCAATGCTGGGGAGGGTGACAGCACACGCCGCTTGGGCGGGGTCGTAGCGGTCACTCACCGGACACCTCCCTGGATGTCTCTGCACCAGCAGTCGCCGTCGTGGCCCTCGGGCCGACAGCAGGTGAGCAGGTAGCGGCCTTCACGTGCGGTCTTCGGGCAGGTGCGCAGAGATCCCCGCAGATTGGCGAGCAGGTCAGGCACTGCGCGATCGCGGTCACTCACCGGACACATCCCCATCGAGAGCGCGGCGGATGTCGTGGACGACATCACTAAGGGGCACGGACGCGATTCCGCCTGCACCACCTGCGATGAGCACTCGATTCCACTGGTCCCACCTGTCGACCTGTGCCCGCACCCGGTCGATCACCGCGCGGGCTTCGGCGAGGTCACCATGCGCCGCGTCCAGCTCGCGCGTCACGTCGCGGAGTTCGAGGATGGAGGCTTCGGCCTGCTCAGTCATGCGCGCACAACGTCGTCAGTGCTCATCGGGACCTCCATTGAGTGCGGAGCGGATCGTGGTCGTCTTGATGACGCCCGGCTCTCCGTTGAATGCGATTGATTCGATATCGGCTTCGACGCATGCGGCGATGACGCGCATGATTGCGGCGCGCTGCTTCTCGGCTTCGGCCACCAAGTCAGCCACCAGCACGGGGGCAGCAGCGATGAAGTCAGCGTTGTCGTAGGCGACCTCCGCAACAAGGTCACGATCCGGGGTATCGCCATTGTGGAACACGTTGTAGACCATCGTGAGGCGGTATACGTCGTCGTGGTCACGAGGCTCGGCGTACCACGGTCCAGGTGTGATCGCGGCGAGGTGCTGGCGGGCACGCTCCACCACGTCGTCGGTCGCGGGCAACTTTCCGGGATTCCCGGAAAGTTCGCCGTTCTCCGTGGCGAGCCTGTGGGCCAGCCCAATCGCCTCGACAACACTCACGTCACCCAGGTCGTCGTCATCATCCTGTGATCGCAGGTACCACCTGTCAGCCAGCGCAACAGGGTCGACCAGTGGGCAGTCCGGGTTGTCGGCGCAGGTGCAGTCGTAGCCGCCGCCGACAATTCCGGGGCACACGCCGCAGCAGCCATCGGGTCGGTCAGTCTGTTCAGTCATTGGTCAGCTCCTCGCTGGTGTAGATGAGTGCCACGCACGCACGGGATACCGCCCATGCGATCCGGGTCGGTCCACACGGCCAGGGCTTCGACGCGGGCGACCGTCGCGGCCAGCTCGTCACGCTCGGCGCGCAGTTCGGCCACCTGCTCCCGCAGCTCGTCCCGCTCCGCTAGCGCGAAGTCGCGGTCCTCGACCGCCGACGCCGCAAGGTTGTGCGCCTCATCCAACGCCCGCGACAGGTGGAGCAGCGTCCGCGCCAACTCCGCCAACGTCTGCTGATTCGGTTCCTGCTGTTCCGTCATGCCGCGCCCGCGTCCTTCTGGAAGCGGCCTCGGACGAGGTCGTCGGCGGCGGACTGGGCGAGTTCTGCCGGCGTGGGGGTGCGGTCGACGTCGGCGGCCTCGTTGTCGTAGTGCGCCTGCCTGGCGTCGTCGTAGTCGTCGTACATGTGCTTGCTCCTTCGATCGGTGGTGGTTGGTGGTCCCGGCCGGGGTTGAACCGGCCTCCCCGTGCTCGACCTGCTGGGGTGCCCGACTGCTCGGGACCTTCGGGTGCGGCCCGCCCCTCATCCCCACGAGTAGTGGCGGGCCGCAGTGCCGGTTACTGCTGGGCGAGGATGGCGTTTCTGGCCGGTTCGGTGAGGGCGGCCCACTGGTCGGCGGTGAAGCCGGGCGCGGGCGCCGACGCGACCGGAGCAGCAGCCGGGGCCGCGGGCTGGGCGACCGGCTGAGCAGCAGCGGCCGGGGCGGGCTCAGCCGCGGGGGCCATCTGCTCCCCCAGCGTCGGTGCCGAGTACGACGCCGAGTAGACCTTGCGCGGGTTGGCCGGATTCTTGGACTCGGGATCGGTGCCGGTGAACGTGACCGTCAGGACCCCGCCCAACGCCGTCGCGTCCTTGAGTGCGGTGTTGATGGCCGCGTACAAACCGCCCGGCTTGGCCGAGATGGTCGCGTACAGTCCGCGCCGGCCGTCATCATCAGCGATGGTCGGGTCGGGTTCGCACTGCAGGACGAAGCGGCGCTGCATCTTGGGGCGGGTGCGTTCGTCGTCCCAGAACGACAGCTTGTCGCTGCCGAACTCGGTGGCCTGCTGTTCGGCGCCGATCTCGATGAGCTTGCCGGTGTGGGTGGTGCCGGGGATCTCGAACTTGAGGTTGCTGGTGCTGAGCGGGGGAAGAAGCGACATGGTGTGTCTCCTTGGTTGTGATGGTTGTGTTGCTGGCCTTGCCGGTATTCAGTTGTGGGATCAGGTGGTCAGGCGACGGAGAGTCGGCTGATCGAGTCGGGCTCGCGGGGCTTGCCTGGACAAGCCCACGGCGCAGCGTCCAGGTCGGTCGCCGGCAGCGCCTGGAACGGGCACAGGAAGCAGGCGCTGTAGTCGGCGTCGATCGGTTCGGCGACGTTCACGCCGCCTTCGGTCCAGCCGTCGCGAATGCGTTCGGGGTGGTCGAGGGCGCCCATGATGTCGAGGTCGACGAGGGTCTGGTCGATCCGGTCGAGGGCGGCGTCGACGACGGCATCGCTGTACGGTTCGGTCCAGTACGCGAGGCCCTTGAGCTCGCCGCCGCGCGGCAGGAACGCGATCGACACGGCATTGACCTCGAAGCCTGCGCGGATCATGCCGCGCCCGTACAGGTGCGCTTGCGTCCGATACACGGCCGACGGACCGGACCGCTTGTACTTGGTGTGCGAGCTGGTGCCGGGGAACTTCCAGTCGAGGACCGTGCCGCTGGGCATGTGGAACAGGTCGCACGTGCCGGAGAGTCCGGGCCGAACTTCGACGCGGAACTCCGGCAACAAGACCGGGTGCCCGATGTGCTGGTTGTAGCGGCGCGCGAACTCCTCGAACTCGGCGTGCGCGCCGGTCCCAACCGAGCTCGGCAGCGGGTCGTTGTAGCCGCTGCCCGGCACCTCGGGCGCCTCCAGCAGCTTGTAGGCCAGCTGGCGACGGCAGGGTGTGCCGACTTCGGAGGGCCCGATGTGGCGTTGTTGGGAGCGTCCGTGGCCGGCGGCGCCGACGTGGATGAGGTCGAGGACCCAGTCGGGTGGGGTGGTGATCTGTCCGTCCATCAGGCCGCCTTCAGGTCGATCTTCGGGCCGCCGACGCGGTTGTAGGCCATGAGCGCCGCCATGGTCGTCAGCTTCGGGATTCCACCTTCGCTGCCGCGGGCTTTCAGCTCGTGCGCGCGGGCGACGAGCTGCGACGGGGTGAGCGCCGACAGTGCGTCGGCCAGCCGCCCGGAGTCGAGCTGGTCCTCGTACTCGCCGAACAGGCGACCGAGGCCCTTGATGATGTTCGACTTGCGGGCCTCCGGATCGCCCGGCCAGATGTCCCCGATCAGTTCGAGGACCAGGCGCAGCACCCGGTAGTCGTAGCTGTCGACGACGACTTCGAGGGCGGAGCAGCACTGCAGGGATACGCGGCCACGGCCAAGGGTGTTCGTCTGCGACGGGTTGTGCGTGACCGTGTACCCGAACTTGGCGGCCAACGCGTCAATGCCGACGACGACGGGATCACCGGACGCGCGGCGCGCGTACCAGCGGTCCCAGTTGGACAGCTTCTTGGTGGTGCGGTCGATGTCCCAGAACAGCCGCGCTTCTTCGTCGACGGTCAGGCCGGTGTGGACGGTGGCCGGCAGCGACATGCGGGGGTCGACAAGGGCGGCGGCCTGCCAGCGGTGTTGGCCGTTGATGACCGCGTACCGCGGTGTGCACGCTTCCCCGCGGTCGGAGACCTCGATGACGCCGACCAGCCGCGGCTGCCACTGCTTCGACATCGACACGACGCGGTTGGTGTCAAGTTCACGCTGGTAGGTGTCGTCGACGAACAGGTCGTTGACGTCGAGGGCGGTGATGTAGGTCTCGCTCATGCCGACACCGCCTCGGCGATGGTCTCGGCATTCCGTTCGGCCTGCTTGGCGCGCCTGACGTGCTGGCGCACCGTGTCGAGGGTGTAGCCGACAGCGGCGGCGATTCGCTGGTCCGACCAGCCGTATCCGGCGAAGTGCTCCCACTCGTGCCGCAGGTCTGGGTTCAGGTACGTGGGATCAATGCGTTCGGTGACCGGCGCTGTGGAGGTGACGACACCTTCCTTGTAGCGGCGTGCCTCCGTGGCGGCCTTGCAGACCGGGCACGACTTCTGCGCGGCCGGCCGCTCGTGCCCGCGCTGGCACGTCTTCACCGCGGCGGTCACGGGGCCACCACCTTGAACGGGCGGGCGGGCTCCCCGAGTTCGACGAACTCGGCGAACAGGTCGGGGTGCGCGGCCTTGAACGCGGACTGGTTGAAGCGTCGCGGCTTGGCTCCGACGCGCCACGAGATGATGGGCTGGCCGTCGAGCTCGCCGTCCTGGGCGTCGCCCATCGCATGCTCGATGCGGGCGCGCAGTTGGGCTTCGGTGTCTTTGAGTGCGGTGATCTGGTCGCGGACGGCGAGGAGGGCTTCGACGTCGCCGCGCACGCTGGCGAGGTCACAGGTGTCAGTCATTCGGGGGCTCCTTCTTGTCTGTTGAGTTCGTCGAGGATCTGGTCGAGCGCGTCGGGCAGCGTGGTGGCGTGCACCGAGATACGGCGGTGCGGGGCACGCCAGTTGTCGGCGCTGATGGCGTAGACGGGGCCGGCGCTGTCGGCGTGGCGGGCGATGACGAGGTCGAGGCCTGCGCGGTCGCAGCGTTCGGTGAGGTGGTCGATGAGTCGGCCGATTTGCTCGTGGTTGGCGCGCTGCTGGTAGGTGGTGAGCGCGGCGACGATCCCGGTCATGCGGTCACCTCGGTCAGCTCGCGGGCCAGAGCGCGGATCTGGTCGCGGTCCTCGCGGGTGCCCGACTGTCGGCACTGCATGTGATCGGCGAGGTCGAGGAGGCGCCGCGAGATGGTGTGCTCGGCGGTCACAGGAACTCGCCCCGCTCGATGATCCGGGTACCCGGCAACACCTGCAGCGGGTGATCAGCGGGCAGTTCGACGTGGGAGTCAGGGACAGGCCAGGACAAGGCGAGAGCCAGCCCAGCGAGGAAACCGACGAGCATGGCGCCGGCAAGAATGGTGGTCATCAGGAAGCTTCTTTCGTGGTGGTGGTCATGGGGTGTGCTTGGGGCGGTGCCGGGACCTGGGCGACAGACCGGACGGCCGCGGCTTCGGGGGCGCCCCGGCGATCGCGAGGGCCTCCCAGTACTGGGCTTCGGTCATCACACGGGTGCGGCCCAACAGCGTGGACGGCCACACCCCCGACGACATGCGGCGCTGCACGAACTGGGCGGTGACGAGACCAGGCTTGTCGGCCGGGCTCATGCGGGCGGCCACCTCGGCCGCGGACATCAGGTCACGTTTCGTCACAGTGACCGTCTGGCCCTGGTCGGTCATGCCGCCACCCCCATCTCGCGGAGCACGGCGCGGGTCTCGTACACGTCGGCCTTGAGCTCGTGGAGCTGCTGCTTCTCGTGATCGGTCGCACGGATCGAGGTCCCGAGGTGGACGCGGCAGTAGTCGGCCGCGGCCTGCTCGAAGTGCCGTTCGGCCCATGCGGCGCGCTGTTTCGCGGTGTCGATCATGCGGCGAACGAACTCGAAGATCTGCGCGTCGGGCACGAACTCGGGCTCGGCGGCCGCGACTTCCCGCTCACGCTCAAACTCCTCGTCGAGCTCTCGGCCCTCGTCGAACAGGAAGTCGTCGTACTCGTCATCCGACATCGCGTTCAGGTCGCGGTCGTCGACGATCCGGCCGCACTCGACGCCGTCGGCGTCCCGCATGATCGTGACCGACCGGCATGCGGGGGCGCTCATGCCGGGTCACCGTTCTGGATCGCGTCGTGCGCCCGGTCCCACACGTGCAACGGCCAACCGTTCACGACCCCGAACCGCGGGTCCGGCACATCGTCGGGTTCGAGGCCCGCGGCGCGGCCGAGGACCCCAGCCTTCGCGCCCAGCTTCTGCAGGTAGTGCAGCGTCGCGTCGGCGCCACGCACCCGCGACCACGCGCGCCCGCTGTAGTAGAGCTCCCCGCGACTGGCCGGCATGATCGCCTCCACCCGGTCGAGGGCGTGCTGCGCGGCCGCCTCGGCGGCGGCGACGCGGCGTTCCTGGTCCTGCAGTGCGGCGACGGCCTGCGCGAGGATGTCGAGCTGGCTGAGGGTGGGGGCGGTTTCGGCTTCGCGGGTGCGGATCGCGAAGTACGCCTGGGCGGCGGCCACCTCAGGCTTGCGCGGGTCGCCGTTGAGGAACGTGAGGTAGCAGGCGAAACGCGGAAGGTGGTAGTCGACGCGCTCCTGCTGGCCGAGGTTACCGGCGTCCATAAGCTGAGTGACCTGCACAAACAGCTTTTCGGCGTCGTGGCCGGCGTTGCTCGCGGCGACCTTGGCGCGCTCGATGGCGTTCTGGAAGTCCTGCCACTTCTTGTAGCCCATGAAGGGCTGCATGGCGCGGGCCGACCAGTACTCGCGGCCCTCGCCATCCTCACGGCGGATCGCGTCGAACGGCGACGCCGCCGACCCGGAATGTCTGCTGATATCCTGCATCTGAATCTCCTGATTCGTTAGATGGCCCTCGCCCTGCATGGCGGGGGCCGTTTTCATGCGGTCTGTCGTTGCGTGGTTCTCGTTCCACGAACCACCACGGGCACGAAAAGGTCACCCGGCGACATGCCGAGCGCCTCCTCGATGGCGATCCCCCGCAGCTCGTGCGTGGTCTTCGCCGCCCCGGTAGCGAACTGGCCGATCAGTGCCTTCGAGATCGTCTCCGGCACACCGCCACGGCGGCGCCGCCGCTCCGCCCGTGCGATCCGGCGAAGATTCAGCGACGCCTCATCCGCCAGTTCCTGATACGACATGCGCGACCGGCGCAGAGCGCGGGAGAACATCTCCGTATCCACCTCGGCGTACATGTCGCGCGTCGTCGCGTTCATCTCGATCATCACCTCCATCTGTTTCGCGGTACGTGTTCCACGATACACGCCTAGACGGTGAAGGCAAGCACTGATCTGAAAGAATGTGCCGATAACGTCGGTGACCAGGAATTACGCTGGTGTTGTTCCTAGACGTTGTGGGCAGTCGCCGGTTATTCGAACGTCGAACCAAAGAGGCATGGTGAGCACCGTGAGCGAATCCAACCTACCGCCCGAGCAGTGGCGACCCCTGTTTGATGGGGCCAGCATTGAGTTCGGGTATCGGCCGCTCGCGACTCGTGCAGGGCTGACCCACACCCGCGTGCACCGGCTACTTCGCGGCGGTGGCACAACTGATGAGGCCATCCAGCTGGTGGCCGACGCGTTTGGTGTGAAGTCGTCGAAGGTGCGCGAGTTGCGTGGTGAGCCAGCGGTGGAGGTGGAGCCGTTCACCCTCCCTGACGACGCGGGGAGGCTCACTCACGATGAGCGCAACGTCGTGCGGGCCGTGGTCCGGGCGCTCCTTGACGCAAGGGACCGCCATGCTGCTCAACCCACAACCCCCGCTGATCCGCCGGCCGAGGCCCCGAGAACACCGTGCACCGACGACGAAAGCGAGAAGACCGAGCCGAGCGCGATCGACCAGATCGCTCAGGCCGGGCCGGAGATCTACCGCCGGGCGAAGGGCGCCCGCCCGAAAGAAGGCGTCGACAAATCGTGAGCCTCCCAGACTGGAACGACCACGGGCTCCTGCCACCCGGCCGTCACCATGCGACGTTGGAAGACGTCCATGAACGTTGCGTCCTCGACGCACCAAATACGAGCCACCGCCAGGAGTTGTTCGGGTCACTCATCACCTACACGCGGCTAGTCCAGCGCGTAGTCGGCCCCGCAACTCTGTGGATCGACGGGGGGTTCGTCACCGCGAAGCGCTCCGTCCCGTTCGACGTCGACGTTCTCATCCGCCCGAAGGACTGGACGAAACTCAGCTCGCAGCCTGCTGGCCGTGAACGGGACCGCCTGTACGGGCTCCTCACGCTGCAGGACGTGATTGTCGGAACTCCGCTGTACGTTGCGCTCGAGCGAATCCAGCCGCTCGCCGGCGACCTAGACTCGTTCCTGTGCTTCCCTGGGCAGGAAGATGTATGGCACGACACGTGGTCGAGCGTGAAGGACGATGATGGGGACATCATCGAAGGGGCAATCAAGGGGTACGTGGAGGTGATCGTATGAGCCGATTCGAAGATCTTCGTCACGAGATCCAGGGCACCAGCTGGCTCGACGACGCGGCCCGAGCCTCACTCTCGGCGGCCGCAGCCAAGTTCGACCACCGCAGGTACGCGGTGCTGGCCGTCGACGTGAACGGTGACCTCGACGCCAAGGCTCTCGCTACCATCGCCAGCGGCGTCCAAGACGCCGTTGCTCGCATGGGTCAGCACATCGCCAGGCCCAGCTCAGATGCCAACCGCCTCGAGGTGGACGACAGGAACCGGGCCCGGCTGTATCCGCTGCGCCAGATCGGGCGGCGACTAGAGTTCGGCTTTGAAGACCTCGACATTCCCCCGTTGTTTACCGCCAACGTTGAGTCGTACGCCGAGCGGGCGGCCGCCGAACTGATTGCGCTTCTGCCAGAGTCCGATTCTGACGACGTCGCTGTCGCGGCCATTCCCGCTCACGCTCGCGCTGTCCGCAACGTCGTCAACGATCTAGTGAAGACCGTTGAGGCATCGGCAGGAGTTGGCCTTACCCTCAGCTCGTCTGAGGGAGACCAGTCCGTGGGTGTAATGACTAAGGATCAGGCCTTCCAGATCGGAGCCGATCTCCGAGAGTCGAAGATCGAGCGCCAGATCGACAATGACGTGGAAGGACGCCTAGACGGTGTCCGTACCCGACGCCGGATCTTCTTCCTGGAACTGGCCGACGGCAGCACTCGCGAAGGCGGCTACGACCCCGAGCTTGCGGAGACGGTGAAGCAGCACCTCGACAGGCCGGTGCTCGCCAAGATCGAACGCGTTCGGAGGATCCAGCGCGCCGGCCAGCCAGGGCATTGGTCCTACCGTCTCCTCGCGCTCAAGGATGCACCGCAACCAGAAGATGACCTCTTCTCCGAGTAGGCGTTCGCAAGTCAACCGAACATGCCGCCCAGCGCGGCGCGGCACCGTCGAGTCACCAGGAGGGGACAGATGAAGAAGATCATCGTGGGGGTGGGCGCCGCAGCGCTTCTGCTCGCCGGCTGCAGCAGCACCACATCCGCGCCCCCTAGAACGTCAACGACCAGCACATCGGCAGAGCAGCCATCTGTTCCGGCGCCATCCACCATGACCGACGAGACACCCGAACCCACCATGGAGCAGCCCGGTCTTCCACAAGAGCTCGACTTCGACCTTGAAGGCGACCCGTGCGAAGGCGTCGCCAGCGTCGACATCGACGACAAGCACTACGAGTGCGTCGACGGCGTTTTCCGGTCCTGAGCTTCGTCAGCTGAGTGCCGCACCGATCGCCGCGGCGGCCTGCACCATCGACGAGCGGTCCACGTGCCCGTAGCGGTCGACGGTGGTGGTGATCGACTCGTGCCCAAGGTGTTGCTGAATCACCGGGAGCGGGACGCCGGCGGCGATCATCCACGACGCGCACGTGTGCCGCAGATCGTGCGGTGACGGCTTCTTCGTCAGCCGCGGCTTGGCGTCGGCGGCGGTGACCTTCGCCAGGGCTGGCCGCCACGCCTTGTTGTGGAACAGCTGGTGGCTGATCGGGCCGCCCGACTGGGTTGGGAACACCAGCGCGTCCACCGGCCGGTCCAGGTCGACCAGCTCGAGCAAGCTGGCGGGCACGTTGATGGTGCGTTGCCCCTTGCGGGTCTTCGTGGTCCCCAGCACGCGGGTGCCGTCGCCGGTCTCCTTCCACGCCTGCCGGACCCGCACCGTGCCGTGGGCGGCGTCCACATCACCCACAGTGAGTGCGGTCAGTTCCCCGAACCGCATGCCGGTGCCGACAAGCCAACGGGTGAATGGCTGCCACCGCGGGGTCATGGCGCCGTGGAGAAGGTCGAACTCGTCGCGGGTGAGCATGACCATCTCCGCGCCGTCCTTGCGGGGCATGCGGGTGTGTTCGCACGGGTTCTTGGTGATCTTCCCTGCCCGGACCGCGTGTTGCAGGGCGCCGGAGAGGAAGCCGTGCTTGTTGGCGATCGTCTTGCCGGAGGCCCCGGCGGCTTCCATGCCGTTGACCCATCCGGCGACGGTGGTGTCGGTGACCGCGACGAGTGGCCGGCCGCCGATGTCGGCGAGGTCGTTGCGTACGTACGCCCGGTAGCGGTTGCGGGTGCCCTCTTCGACGCCGGTGAGGGTGTCGATGTGGTGGGTGCACCATTCGGTCAGGGTGAGCTTGGGGGCGCCGTCGTCGATGATGTCGAGGATCTTGAATGCTTCGGCCGGGCCGTAGCGCTCGAGGTTGGTGCGGAAGTTCTCGGCGGAGGCGCCGTCGACGAAGGTCAGTGATCGGTCTTTGCCGTCTTCGCGCCAGCGGACGCGGTAGGTGGTGGTGCCGTCGCTGGTGGTGCGGGCTTGGACGCTAGCCATGTGTGGCCTTACGGGGGCGCATGTACCGCATGTTACGTGCAAAAATCCCCGCCCATGTGGCCTCGTAATGTGGCCTGGGCGGGGATTCTCGCTATGTGCCGCGTTGACCTGCGGTTTCTTGGTGGAGCTAAGGGGACTCGAACCCCTGACCCCCACACTGCCAGTGTGGTGCGCTACCAGCTGCGCCATAGCCCCGTATTCGGATTTCCGCACCCCTTGAGGTGCGCTAGCTAAGTTACCCTACCGCTCGAAGTGGAACCAAATCAGCTGGTCAGAGCGATTCCGGCGGGGTTCGGCGGAATCAGTTCGACGGGCCGCCGGTGATCAGATTCGCGATCCAGGCGTCGCCGTCCATGATGCCCTCGACCGCTTCGCCTGCCACCAGCACGGTCGGCGTCGCCACCTTGCCCTCGTTGGAGTTGGCGAGCTGCGTGCGCGATGCGTCGGCCATCTTCTTGGCGGCGTCGACCTGCGCGCCGTCGGCGATGCACTTCTGGGTGGCTTCGGACGCTCCGGCCTGTGCCGCCATCACGGCGATCGCCGCGTTGTCCGGGTCGCTGTCGCCGCCGGCCTTGGCGAACAGTTCGGCGTGCAGGCGGTTGAAGACCTGTACCGAGTCGCCGCCGCGTGCCAGGCACAGGATGGCCCCGGCGCCGCGCGAGGAATAGTCGCCCGACGGCGACTTCTCGTCCATGAAGGTCAGCAGGTGGTAGCGCACGCGCATCTGTCCGGCCTGCACTGCGGCGGCCAGCGCCGCGCCGGACTGACCCTCGAACTGCTTGCAGGCGGGGCAGGTGAAGTCTTCGAAGACGTCGACCGTGACGACCTTGGCGGAGTCCTGCACGTTGGCGTCACCGACGATGAAGGCGGCGTTCTCGGCGAGCACCTTGTCGTCGACCGGCGGATACGACCGGGTGTTGTTCCACACCAGCCCGCCGATGATCAGCGCGGCCACCGCGACCGCGACACCGATCATGACGTACGTCGACCGACTCGAGGTGACTCGCGGCTGGTAGTTGGCGACTTCCTTCGGCGCACCCGGCGTCTTCTTGCTCACGCACTCGACTCTAGTCTGTCTTTTCTGGACCGGATCCGACGACGATGCCTGACTCGCCCCAGATATCCGAGACAGGTCATAGAGTGCAGGTCAAGGGGGACGCACGCCGATCCGGCCGCTGCGGCCCCGTGCGCCGAGCCGAAGGATCGTTCCATGACCGACCGCCAAGCCCTCCTCGATCAAGTCCCGACCGGCATCTGGCTGTCGAACACGTCCGTGCCCGCGGCCTCCGGAAAGACCTTCCCGGTGATCGATCCCGCCACCGGCGACGTGCTGGTAGAGGTGGCCGACGGCGGTGTCGAAGACGCGATGGCAGCCGTCGCCGAGGCTGCGGAAGCCGGCCCGAAGTGGGCGGCCACCGCTCCCCGCGAACGTGCCGAGATCCTGCGCGCGGCATTCGAAGAGGTGCAGCGTCGTTCGGCCGACTTCGCCCTGCTGATGACGCTCGAGATGGGCAAGATCCTGCCCGAGAGCGTCGGCGAGGTGAACTACGGCGCCGAGTTCCTCCGCTGGTTCAGCGAGGAAGCCGTGCGTATCGGCGGCCGCACCACCACGGCCCCCGCAGGCAACGGCGACATCCTGGTGATCAAGCAGCCGATCGGGCCGTCGTACGCGATCACGCCGTGGAACTTCCCGCTCGCGATGGGCACCCGAAAGATCGGCCCGGCACTGGCCGCCGGCTGCCCGATGATCGTCAAGCCCGCCGAGGACACCCCGCTCACCATGCTGCTGCTCGCCATGGTCTTCGCCGACGTCGGTCTGCCGCCCGGCGTGCTGACGGTGGTCCCCACCGGCACCGGTTCGGCCGCGCAGTCGGCGGCGGTGATGGCCGATCGCCGCGTCCGCAAGGTCTCGTTCACCGGGTCCACCGGCATCGGCAGCCTCCTGATCAAGCAGTCCGCCGACCAGGTGCTGAGCACGTCGATGGAGCTCGGCGGCAACGCGCCGTTCATCGTGTTCGACGACGCCGATCTCGACAAGGCGATCGAGGGCGCGATGGCCGCCAAGATGCGCAACGGCGGCGAGGCCTGCACCGCGGCCAACCGCTTCTTCGTGCAGAACGGCATCCGGCCGGCCTTCACCGCGGCCCTCACCGAGCGGCTGTCCACGATGACGGTGGGCCCCGGGTACGACGACACGAGCGAGCTCGGTCCGCTGATCAATGCCAAGCAACTCGACCGCGTCGCGGGCCTGGTCGACGAGGCGATCGAGGCCGGCGCCACCGTGCAGACCGGCGGCACCCGGCTCGACGGCCCCGGCTTCTTCTATCCGCCGACGCTGCTGACCGACGTCCCGGACCACTGCCGGATCCGCGACGAGGAGATCTTCGGCCCGGTGGTGGTGATCGTCGGCTTCGACACCGAGGACGAGGCCGTCGCGGCCGCCAACGACACCGACTACGGCTTGGCGTCGTACTTCTATACCAACGACCTCAATCGGACCAAGCGAGTCGCGGCCCGCCTGGAGTACGGGATGGTCGGCGTGAACCGCGGCGTGATCTCCGATCCGGCCGCCCCGTTCGGCGGCGTCAAGCACTCCGGCCTGGGCGTGGAGGGCGGCGTCACCGGCATCGAGGAGTACCTCGACACCAAGTACATCGCGCTGACCCCGGACGACGCCTGAGGCCCGGCTCGACAGCGCAGATTCGTTAGGGGCGCGACGAAACCACGTCGCGACAGACTTCGAAGGGGAGATTTCACCGTGGCTCGATGGTTAAGCGTGCTGGCGTTCTGGGTACTGGGCGGGGCGCCCTTCGCCCTCGTGTTCCTGGTGTCGCCGTGGTGGCTGTTCCTCACCGTGCCGCTGCTGTTCATCGCACTGGTCGGCAGCTACGACCTGCTGCAGAAGCGGCACAGCATCCTCCGGAACTTCCCGGTGCTCGGGCACTTCCGTTTCCTCCTCGAGTTCATCCGGCCGGAGATCCAGCAGTACTTCATCGAACGCGACTTCGACGGCCGCCCCTTCGATCGCACCAACCGCACCGCGATCTACGAGCGCGCGAAGAACGTGAAGGACGTCGACCCGTTCGGCACCGAACGCGATCTGTACCGGCCCGACTACGAGTTCGTGCGGCACTCCATCGCCGCGCACCCCGCGCCGGACGCCGATCCGCGCGTGCGCGTGGGCGGACCGGACTGCACCCAGCCGTACGACATGGCGCTGTTCAACGTCTCGGCGATGAGCTTCGGCGCGCTGTCGGCCAACGCGATCCGCGCCCTCAACGGCGGCGCGGCCAAGGGCGGCTTCATCCACGACACCGGCGAGGGCGGTCTGAGCCGCTACCACCTGGAGCCGGGCGGCGACCTGATCTGGGAGATCGGCACCGGCTACTTCGGCTGCCGCACCGCCGACGGCCGATTCGACGCCGACCTCTTCGCGCAGAAGGTGCAGGCGCCGTCGATCAAGTGCGTCTCCATCAAACTCTCGCAGGGCGCCAAGCCCGGCCTGGGCGGCGTGATGCCCGGCGCCAAGGTGACCCAGGAGATCGCCGACATGCGCGGCGTGCCGGTGGGCCAGACCGTGGTGTCCCCGCCGTCGCACAACCGCTTCCACACGCCGGAAGGCCTGTGCGACTTCCTCGCCCAGCTGCGCGCCCTCAGCGGCGGCAAGCCGGTCGGCTTCAAACTGTGCGTCGGCTCCCGCAGCGAGTTCCTCGGCATCTGCAAGGCCATGCTGACCACCGGGACCGTCCCGGACTTCATCATCGTCGACGGCGCCGAAGGCGGCACCGGCGCGGCACCGGTCGAGTTCGAGGACCACGTCGGCATGCCGCTCACCGAGGGCCTGATGACCGTCCACAACGCGCTCGTCGGCGTCGGGCTGCGCGATCGGATCCGGATCGGCGCCTCCGGCAAGATCACCGACGGCTTCGACATCGTCAAGCGCGTCATTCAGGGCGCCGACTTCACCCTCGCCGCCCGCGCCATGATGATGGCCGTCGGCTGCATTCAGGCCCAGGAATGCCACACCAACAAGTGCCCGGTGGGCGTGGCGACGCAGGACACCAAGCGGTCCCGGGCCCTGGACGTGCCGGACAAGACCGAACGCGTCTACAACCTGCAGCGCCACGTGGTCTCCAACGCCAAGCAGTTCGTGGCGTCGATGGGCCTGTCGAGCTTCGACGATCTGCACCCGACCATGCTGATGCGAACCGTCGGCCCCAACCAGTCCAAGTCGTACGCCGAGATCTACGAATGGCTGCGCCCCGGCGAGTTGCTGAGCAGCCCGCCTGCGTCATGGGTCGACGACTGGAACGCCGCCCGCGCGGACTCGTTCGTGCTCACCGCCGGTTCGGTGACCGACGTCGCCGCCCGGGCCGCGACCCACCCGCACATGACGTCGACGTCGAACCCGCTCGCCGTCTGATCCCGGGCGCCTCAGAGAACTCACCGAGAAGAACAGGACGATTCGCATGACGACGGTCCGCGAGGCCACCTTCACCCTCCTGCGCGAGCTGGGCCTGACCACCGTGTTCGGCAACCCCGGCTCCACCGAGGAGACCTTCCTCCAGAACTTCCCGGACGACTTCCGATACATCCTCGGCCTGCACGAAGGGTCGGTGGTGGCCGCCGCCGACGGCTACGCCCAGGCCACCCGCGCACCCGCGCTGGTGAACGTCCACACCGCGGCCGGGGCGGCCAACGCGCTGGGCGCAGTGCTGACCGCGGCCTCCAACCGCACCCCGCTGATCATCACTGCCGGTCAGCAGACGCGCGACATGCTGCTGCTGGACCCGTGGCTGGCCAATCCCGATCCGCAGAACATCCTGGCGCCGTACGTGAAGTGGGCGTATCAGCCGGTGCGCCCGGAGGACGTTCCCGCCGCGTTCATGCGGGCCTGGGCCGTCGCCCTGCAACCACCGGCCGGTCCGGTGTTCCTCTCGATCCCGCTCGACGACTGGGAGGCAGAGTGCCCCATCCCATTGGCCGTGCGGTCGGTCGCGAGCCGGGTGGCCGCCGATCCCGCCCGCCTCGCCGAGTTCGCCCGGGTCTTCGCCGAAGCGGCCAATCCGGTCGTCGTGCTCGGGTCCGATGTGGCCCGCGGCGACGGCTGGCGGCAGGCGGTGGCCTTCGCCGAGCACACCGGTGTCAAGGTGTGGGCGGCCCCGAGCAGCGAACGTCCCCCGTTCCCGGAGGACCACCCGCTGTACGCCGGCGGGCTGCCCTTCGCGCAGGGTCCGCTCGCGGAGCGTCTGGCCGGGCACGACGTGGTCCTGGTGATCGGTGCCCCGGTGTTCCGCTACTACCCGTGGATCGCCGGTGACTATCTGCCCGACGGCGCCCGGCTGCTGCACATCACGTCCGATCCGGCCGAGTCCGGCCGCGCGCCCGTCGGCGACAGTCTGATCGGCGACGCCGTGCTGGCACTCGAAAGTCTCGCCCGTCTGCTGCCGGCCGGTTCCACGCAGGCCGCGGTCCAGCGGCAGGAACACGGCATGGCGCCCCACGCCCCGGCCGAGGCGTCGATCACCGCGCCCGAGGACGACGAACAGCTCACCGCCCGCCAGTTATTCCGGGTGCTGCGCGCCGCGTGCCCGCCGGAGACCGTCCTGGTGGAGGAGAGCCCGTCAAACCTGGCCGACCTGCACGCCGAATGGCCGATCACCCAGGCCGACTCGTTCTACACCTTCGCCAGCGGTGCGCTGGGCTGGGATCTGCCCGCGGCGGTCGGCATCACGCTGGCCGAACGGGACAGCGAACGACGACGCCCGGTGCTCGCGGTGATCGGCGACGGCTCCATGCAGTACTCGGTGCAGTCGCTGTACACGGCCGTCCAGCAGGAGCTTCCGCTGGTCACGGTGGTCCCCACCAACCGCGAGTACGCGATCCTGAAGGCCTTCGGCGTGTTGGAGAACAGCCCGAACGTGCCGGGTCTGGACATCCCCGGCATCGCGCCGGCGGTGCTGGCGCAGGGATACGGCGCCACCGGCGTCGTGGCGTCGACACCGGCGCAGATCCGGGCCGCGCTGGCCGAGGCCTGGGATCGGCCCGGACCCACGGTGATCGAGGTACCGATCGACCCGACCGTCCCCAGCCTGACCTGACGCCCCAGCCTGTCCTGACCCCCGACCGGCGGGAGGCACGCCCGAGTGCGCCTCCCATCGGCGGGCGTCAGCCGGCGAGTGCGGCGTCGACCAGAGCCTGCGCTTCGGCCTGCACCTGCGCGAGGTGCTCGGGGCCGCGGAACGACTCGGCGTAGATCTTGTAGACGTCCTCGGTGCCCGATGGGCGGGCCGCGAACCAGGCGTTCTCGGTGGTCACCTTCAGCCCGCCGATCGCGGCGCCGTTGCCCGGCGCGGCGGTGAGGATCGCGGTGATCGGCTCCCCGGCGAGGGTGTCGGCCTGCACCTGCTCCGGCGACAGCGCGGCCAGCTTGGCCTTCTGCTCGCGATCGGCCGGTGCGTCGATCCGGGCGTAGGCGCTCGACCCGTACTCGGCCGCCAGCTCGGCGTACCGCTGCGACGGCGTCTTCCCGGTCACCGCGAGGATCTCGGCGGCCAGCAGGTCCAGCACGATGCCGTCCTTGTCCGTCGACCAGGGCCGTCCGTCGAAGGTCAGCAGCGACGCCCCGGCGCTCTCCTCGCCGCCGAAGCCCAGCGAGCCGTCAGCCAGACCGTCGACGAAGTACTTGAAGCCGACCGGCACCTCGACGAGGTCGCGGCCGATGCCGGCGACCACCCGGTCGATCAACGACGACGACACCAACGTCTTGCCGACCGCGGTGGAATCGGCCCACTGCGGCCGATGGGTGAACAGGTAGTCGATGGCGACGGCGAGGTAGTGGTTGGGATTCATCAACCCCGCGTCGGCGGTCACGATGCCGTGCCGGTCGGCGTCGGCGTCGTTGCCGGTGGCGATGTCGAACTCGGCGCGCTGCGCGATCAACGACGCCATCGCGTCCGGCGACGAGCAGTCCATCCGGATCTTGCCGTCGGTGTCCAGGGTCATGAAACCGAACGTCGGGTCCACGGTCGGATTCACCACGGTCATGCCGTCCAGACCGTAGTGGTCCTTGATCGCACCCCAGTAGGCCACCGACGCGCCGCCGAGCGGATCGGCGCCGATCCGGATACCGGCCGCGGCGATGGCCGCCATGTCGACCACCTCCCCGAGCGCGCTCACGTACTCGTCGAGGAACGGATAGTCGGTCACCAGCTCGCTGGCGCGGGCCTGCTCGAACGGCACGCGCCGCACCTCGCGCAGGCCGTCGCGCAGGAGTTCGTTTGCGCGCGCGGCGATCACCGAGGTGATCGCGCCGTCGGCCGGTCCCCCGCTGGGCGGGTTGTATTTGAAGCCGCCGTCGGCCGGCGGGTTGTGCGACGGCGTCACGACGATCCCGTCGGCCGTCGCATCGGAGTGCTCGGCGTTGAACTTCAGGATCGCGCGGCTCACCGCGGGCGTCGGCGTGAACTCGTCGCCGGTCGCGGTCCTCACCGCGATTCCGTTGCCCACCAACACTTCCAGCGCGCTGCGCCACGCCGGCAACGACAGCAGGTGGGTGTCGAAGCCGATGAACACCGGGCCGGTGATCCCCGCGTCGGCTCGATACTCGACGATGGCCTGCGTCATCGCGAGCACGTGATCCTCGTTGAAGGCGCCGTTGACACTGCTGCCCCGGTGCCCGGAGGTCCCGAAGACCACCTGCTGATCCGGGTCGGCCGGATCGGGCGTGATGTCGTAGTACGCCCGCTCTACGGCGACGACGTCGATCAGGTCCTCTTCCAACGCCGGAGTACCGGCCCGCTCATGCCCCATGGCCCCGATTCTGCCACCGGAGGTCCGCACTAGTCTGGCGGTCATGCGTTCACCCCGCCTCGCGGTGCTGGTGCTGCCCGGCGGCACCGACTTCAGCTACCGGCCGTTCTCCCGCACCCAGGGTTCCGCGGTGCGGATGTACCCGTTCAGTCTGTCCATCCAGGCACGCTTCGGCAGCGCCGTCCGCGTGCACCAGGCCACCTACCGGGTGTACGGCTGGAACGGCGGGCAGGCCAGCCCGATGCCGCATGCCCGCTTCGCGCTCGACCGCATGAAGGCCGCCTATCCGGACACCCCGGTCGCGCTGATCGGTCATTCCATGGGCGGGCGGATCGTCGCGCATCTCGGTGCCGACGAGACGGTGTCCGACATCCTCGCGCTGGCCCCGTGGTGGCAGTTCGCCGACTGGCGGTACATCCACGACGACGCCCGCGTGCTGGCCATCCACGGCGAGGCCGACACCGTGACCCGGCACCAGCGCACGCAGAAGGGCATCGCCGAGCTCACCGCCCGCGGCGTGAACGCCGAATACCTTCCGGTGCCGGGCGGCCGCCACGCCATGCTCGACCACCTCGGCCTCTGGCACGGCCGCACCCTCGACTTCGTCGACGCGGCGCTCCGCAGAACCTGACCCGCTGCCCCTACGATGGGCCGCATGCCCCTCGTCGCCACCGGCTTGTCCCGATCGTTCGGCAAACACCCGGCGGTCCTGGACGCCTCCGTGACCCTGACACCCGGCACCATCACCGGCCTGGTCGGCCCCAACGGCGCGGGCAAGACGACGCTGCTGTTGCTCCTGGCCGGCCTCCTGAAGGCCGACACCGGCGAGCTGCTGCTCGACGGCGCGCCCGCCGACTCCCCCGCCCTGCGCGCCGCGGTCGGCTGGATGCCCGACGCCTTCGGCACCTGGGACTCGCTGACCCCGCACGAGATCCTGGTGACCTTCGCCCGCCTGTACTCGATCACCCCGCGCGCGGCCGCCGACCGCGCCGACCAGCTCCTCGCCGAAGTCCACCTGAGCAAACACGCCCACCGACCGGCCAGCGAACTGTCCCGCGGCCAACGCCAACGCCTCGGCCTGGCACGCGCACTGGTCAACCGGCCGCGGGTGCTGCTGCTCGACGAACCGGCGTCCGGCATGGATCCGCGTTCCCGGGTGGAACTGCGCGACCAGCTGCGGGCCGCCGCCGACGCCGGCGCCGCGGTCCTGGTGTCCTCACACATCCTCACCGAACTCGAGGAGATGGTCGACCGCGTGGTGCTGATGGTCGGCGGCCGCACCCGCCCGGCCGAGCTCGGCAGACCGGGCTGGCGGATCCGACTCGTCGGGCAGTCCGAGTCGGCCGCCCGGATCGTCGCCTTCGACGACGACGAGGCCGCCGCCGCGCACCTGAGCGCACTCGTCGCCGACGGGGCGCAGGTCGCCGAATTCAGCCGGACGTCGTCGAATCTGGAACAGGCCTACCTCGACCTGCATGCGGATCGGACCTGACATGAACCTCTCTACTGTCGCCGTCATCACGAAACTCGAAGTGCGCCAACGCATTCGGTCCACCCGGTGGAAGTGGACCGCCCTGGCGTTGTTCGGCCTGCTGTCCGCCATCGTCTTCGGGTCGCTGTACGTGACCACGCTCGGAAGCGACGACTACCACGACTGGGCACGCGAGCTGCTGACCATCGCCCTGGGCACCGTGCTGTTCGTCGGCATGGTCGGCGCACCGGCGATCAGCGCGGCCGCGATCAACGGCGACCGCCGGGACGGCACCCTCGCCCTGGTACAGGTGACCCCGATCAGCGCGGCCGAACTCGCCCTCGGGAAGTGGCTCGGCGCGTGGCTGGCCTCGCTGACCTTCCTCGCGATCGCCTCCCCGTACCTGATCTGGGGCATCGCCGAAGCCGCCAGCTCCGTGCTCTTCTCGGTGATCGCCGTCGTCGTGGTCGCCGTCCTGCTCGGCTGCTACTGCGCCATCGGCCTCGGCTTCTCCGCGCTGTCGAACCGGCCGACTGCGTCGACCATGCTCACCCTGTCGACGGTCCTGTTCCTCCTGCTCGGCCTGCCCGCGATCTACGGCCTGGCATTGCCCTCGGTGGAACGCACCCACACGGTGCTGCGCCCCCAGCACGGATGGGACCCGGCGCGCGCCGCGGCCGATCCGGAATACGCCGGCGAACCCTGCGTCGCCCAGCCGAAGAAGGTCACGTTCCACCACACCGAGGACGTCTGGTGGCTGCTGGCCCCCAACCCGGTTCTCATCGTCGCCGACACCCTCGCCGCCGGGACCGCGCGGACGAACGACTGGGCGATAAGCGTCCCGCGCTCCACCGCGAACACCCTGGCGTCGGCCCGGTCGGGCCCGTACATCACCGACCTCTCGTGCGACAGCGAGCGGTGGTGGGAAGACGAAAATCGGTATGCCGAAAGCGATCTCGGCCGCAGTTGGTACCTGGGCGTCGCCGTCACCGTCGTGCTCGGTCTGGTCGGTTTCGCCGTGGCGGTCCGGCGGCTGCGGGTACCCGCGGGCAAGCTCGCCAAGGGCGTGCGCGTGGCGTGAGCGAGCAATCCGCGACGACCGGGCCCGGCTATTGCGACACGAACCGGACGGTTCTCAGCCGGGAATCGGATTGCCGCGTACCGTTTTCCCCATGGCAGATATCAAGAAGGTCCTGGTCATCGGGACCGGTGTTCTCGGTTCCCAAATCGCCTATCAGACAGCGTATTCCGGCTTCGACGTCGCCGTGTACGACATCAGCGACGAGATCGTCGGCACTGCGCGCGACACCACGTTCCCGGGCCTCGCGAAGACCTATCTGAACGAGGTCAAGGATGCGACCCAGGAGAAGGTCGACGCCGCCCTCGCCCGCCTCACCTACCACTCGGACATGGCGTCGGCCGCCACCGACGTCGACATCGCGATCGAGGCCGCCCCTGAGCGCCTGTCGATCAAGGAAGGCATCTTCGCCGACCTCAACAAGGTCGCGCCCGAGCGCACCATCTTCTGCACCAACTCCTCCACCCTGCTGCCGAGCGACATCGCGCCGTCCACCGGCCGTCCGGACCGCTTCCTCGCGATGCACTTCGCGAACCGCGTGTGGCAGTTCAACACCGCCGAGATCATGGGCACGCCGCAGACCGACACGGCGGTCTTCGACCGGGTCGTCGAGTTCGGCACGGAGATCGGCATGGTGCCGATCCCGATGCACAAGGAGAAGGCCGGCTACGTCCTCAACTCGCTCCTCGTGCCGTTCCTGGCCGCCGCGGCCGAACTCGCGGCCGGCGACTACGCCGACCCGAAGGCCGTGGACGACGTCTGGCGCATCGCGACCGGCGCTCCGCTCGGCCCGTTCCAGATCTACGACATCGTCGGCCTGAACACGCCGTACAACATCATGATCAACGGCGACGCCGAGCAGCAGAAGCTGGGCGCGTGGCTCAAGAAGAACTACATCGACAAGGGCCGCCTGGGCATGGCCAGCGGTCACGGTTTCTACGACTACGTCTGACCGGCGGAATCGATCAGCAACAACTCCCACGACTTCGGCGGGTGTCCGCTCGGCGAGCACCCGCCGAAGTCGGCTTCAGCACACCCTTTTCACCCACGAATGGAGCACACACGCATCACGACGCCGGCAACTACGAGGCCTTCGCACGACCTCGCAAACCCGCGGGTGTGGACGACAAGACGGCGTGGTTCGTCGGTGCCGGCCTGGCCTCGCTGGCCGGCGCGGCGTTCCTGATCCGCGACGGCCAGATGGCCGGCGACAGGATCACCATCCTCGAGGAACTGGACCTGCCCGGTGGCGCCCTCGACGGCATCAAGGTGCCCAAGAAGGGCTTCGTGATCCGCGGCGGCCGCGAGATGGAGAACCATTTCGAGTGCCTGTGGGATCTGTTCCGCTCGATTCCGTCATTGGAGATCGACGACGCGAGCGTGCTGGACGAGTTCTACTGGCTCAACAAGGACGACCCGAACTTCTCGCTGCAGCGTGTGACCGTCGATCAGGGGCAGGACGCGCACACCGACAACAAGTTCTCGCTGGGCGACGAGTCGCAGAAGGATCTCGTGCGAATCTTCCTCGCCACCCGCGAGGAGATGGAGAACAAGCGCATCAACGAGGTGGTCAGCGAGGAGTTCCTGAAGGGGAATTTCTGGCTGTACTGGCGCACCATGTTCGCCTTCGAGGAGTGGCACAGCGCCCTCGAGTTCAAGCTCTACCTGCACCGTTTCATCCATCACATCAAGGGCCTGCCGGACCTGTCGACCCTCAAGTTCACCAAGTACAACCAGTACGAATCGCTGGTGCTACCGCTGTATCGCTGGCTGCTCGATCAGGGCGTCAACTTCCAGTTCTCCACGACGGTGACCGACGTCGATTTCGCCATCGACGGCACCCGCAAGCAGGCCACCCGCATCCACTGGGTCAGCGAGGACGTCGAGGGCGGCGTCGATCTGACCGAGAACGACCTGCTCTTCATGACCATCGGCTCGCTCACCGAGAACTCCGACGAGGGCGACCACCAGACCCCGGCCCAGCTGAATCGGGGCCCGGCCCCGGCGTGGGATCTGTGGCGCACCGTCGCCGCGAAGGATCCGTCCTTCGGCCGCCCCGGCGTCTTCGCCGATCACATCGACGAGACCAAGTGGGAGTCGTGCACGGTCACCACGCTCGACAAGCGGATTCCGGAGTTCATCCAGAAGATCTGTAAGCGGGATCCGTTCAGCGGCAAGGTGGTCACCGGCGGCATCGTGACCGCCAAGGATTCGAGCTGGCTGATGAGCTGGACGGTGAACCGCCAGCCGCACTTCAAGAATCAGCCCGACGACCAGATCGTCGTCTGGGTGTACGGCCTGTTCCCGGACAACGTCGGCGACTACGTGAAGAAGACGATGGCCGACTGCACCGGCGAGGAGATCACCCGCGAGTGGCTGTACCACATGGGTGTGCCCACCGATCAGATCGACGGTCTCGCCGCGACCGGCGCGAAGGCGGTGCCGGTGATGATGCCGTACGTCACTGCGTTCTTCATGCCGCGCCAGGCCGGTGACCGACCGGACGTCGTGCCGGCCGGATCGGTGAACTTCGCCTTCATCGGCCAGTTCTCCGAAAGCCCGAGTCGCGACTGCATCTTCACCACCGAGTACTCGGTGCGCACCCCGATGGAGGCGGTGTACACGCTGCTCGACATCGAACGCGCCGTCCCCGAAGTCTTCGGATCCACCTACGATGTGCGTCATCTCCTCAATGCGACGGCGCGGCTGCGCGATGGCCAGGAAGTGGAACTCCCCGGCCCGCACCATCTGCGCGAGAAGCTGTACAAGAAGTTCGTCGACAACGAAGTCGGCGAGTTGCTCGCCGAGTACAAGCTGATCGCCAAGCCGTAGGCACCGACCACACCGCAGCACAGTGACGACCCCCTCACTCGGATGCCGAATGAGGGGGTCGTCACATCGTTGCGGCTACGCCGACTAATCTGAGATGGCGCATGCTCAGCATGCGCGGCAAGACGCACCACGTGACGAAAAGGGAGCAGTCCATGATTCAGTCGACGATGCAGGAAGGCGCGCTGACGATCTCCAGCATGCTGGAGCACAGCCGCAAGTTCTATCGGGAGGCCACGGTCAGCACGTGGACCGGTTCGGGACTGCGCACCGCCTCCTTCGCCGAGGTCGGCGATCAGGCCGCGCAGATCGCCAACGCCCTGGCCAAGCTCGGTGTCGAAATCGGCGATCGCGTCGCCACCTTCATGTGGAACAACCTCGAGCACCAGGTGCTCTATGCCGCCGTGCCGTCGATGGGCGCCGTGCTGCACACGCTGAACCTGCGCCTGTCGCCGGAGCAGGCGATCTACATCATGAACCACGCCGAGGACAAGGTGATCTTCGTCGACGCCAGCGTCGCCCCGATGCTGGAGAAGTACCTCCCGGACGCCCCCACCGTGAAGCACGTGGTGGTCTGCAGCGGCCCGGCCGACGCCATCACCGCCCCCGCAGGCGTCACCGTCCACACCTGGGACGAGCTCCTCGCGGGCGAGTCGACCCGGTACGACTGGCCGGAACTGGACGAGCACGCCGCCGCCGCGATGTGCTACACCTCGGGCACCACCGGCGACCCGAAGGGCGTCGTCTACTCGCACCGCTCCATCTACCTGCACTCGTTCCAGGTGATCTCCTCCAACGGCATGGCGCTGGCCAACAGCGACACCGCCCTGGTGATCGTGCCGATGTTCCACGCCATGAGCTGGGGCATGCCGTACGCCGCCATGCTCGCCGGCGCGAGCCTGCTGCACCCGGACCGCTTCCTGCAGCCCGAGCCGCTGCTGGCGATGATGGCCGAGGCCAAGCCCACCATGGCCGCCGCGGTGCCGACCATCTGGTCCGGCGTCTCCGCACTCCTCAACGCCGTCCCGCAGGACATCTCGCACCTGCGCGAGGTGGTCGTTGGCGGTTCGGCCGTTCCGCCGTCGATGATCACGCAGTTCGACGACTACGGCGCCCCCATCACCCACGCGTGGGGCATGACCGAGACCTCCCCGCTGGGCTCGGTGGCGCGCGTGCCCGCCGGCGTCACCGACCCCGACGAGGCCTTCGCCTACCGGGTCACGCAGGGCCGCTTCCCGGCCCCGGTGCAGGCTCGGATCGTCGACGCCGACGGCAACGTGCTGCCCAACGACGGCGAGACCAGCGGCGAGCTGGAGGTCGCCGGCCCGTGGATCACCGGCGCGTACTACTCGCCGGAGGGCAACGTCTCCGACCCGTCCAAGTTCCACGACGGCTACCTGCGCACCGGTGACGTGTCCACGATCAGCCCGGACGGCTACATGACCATCGTCGACCGCACCAAGGACATCATCAAGACCGGTGGCGAGTGGATCTCGTCGGTGGATCTGGAGAACGAGATCGCCGGCCACCCGGACATCCTCGAGTGCACCGTGATCGGCGTGCCCGATGCCAAGTGGGACGAGCGTCCGTTCGTGCTCGCCGTGCTGAAGGAGGGCTCCACGCTCGACGTCGCAGGCGCCCGGGAATGGCTGGGCGAGCGCGTCCCGCGCTGGCAGGTCCCCGAGCGCTGGACGTTCGGCCAGGAGGTGCCCAAGACGTCGGTCGGCAAGTTCGACAAGAAGCGCGTCCGCCAGCACTACGCCGAGGGCCTGTATGAAGTGGTGAACGGGCTCGACCTCTGAGCCTCGCAGACTCTCAGTAAACCCCCAGCTGGGCACTCCGGCTGGGGTTTCTGCTGTTCAGGACTCTTCCGCCGAGGCACCACGCCAATATTCGTCACGTCCGACTGCGCGACGAAGCTGCGCGGCGGCCCCCGACTCGGATACGGTGGTGTCATCCAAACGGACGACATCAAGGAGGAACTACATGTTCGACCAGACTCTGTGGGCCCTGATCCAGGACAACCCCGGCGTGCTCGATGCACTCCTGCACGTGTTCTCCGGCACCGTCTAGGTTCAGGCGCCCCCAGGCCTGATCGGGTGCCGGGTACCCCTTGCCCGGCACCCGATCAGCGGGTCGACTCCGGTCGACTCGACCGTGGGCCTGATCGGATCACTCCGATGCGAAGAACCCCTCGCCACCGTGGTGGCGAGGGGTTCTTCGCGTCGCGTGGGGCTCACCGTCACGCCGGTCGTTCGTGACAAGAGAAAACCCCCACCTGGTCGACCAGGTGGGGGCTCTTGGTGGAGCTGCCGGGAATTGAACCCGGGTCCTCCGACACTTCAGTAGGGCTTCTCCGTGTGCAGTCCGCTCTGTCTCTACTTGGATCTCCCGGTCTCACGAACAAGCCGGGATGACGATCCCAGTCGCTGTTTGTTGTCCCGTCGGCGCCCGCGACCGGCGACGGCGGTGAGTTCCCTAGCTGATGCCGGCATCCGGGTGCGGGAACACCACCCGGGCCGACAGACTAGCCTCGCTGATCAGGCAGCGAGGGCGTAGTCGCGCTGATTGGAATCGGCGCTTAATTGGTTGCTGCGACGCTTACGGTGGTCTCTAGCCTGCACCGACACGCTTCCCCTACCTCGATGCTCGAAGTCGAAACCGATCAGCCCCGAGATAGTGACCCGCCATCGCTGGCGGACTACCTACTGTAACCGCTTCCCCGCCGGATTTCATCCCGCCGGTGTCGACCTCTCCGGAACCGCCCCCACGGGGATCAGCCGATAGCCAGCAGAGCGCTCGCCCCCGGGTCGAGCTCGACGGCGAGGCGGCCGTCGACGGCGTGCAGTCGTCGTCCGGTCCACAGGTCGGTGGCGGGCACCGAATCGTCGCCCATGAGGTTGAGGTCGGCGATGGCCACCGAGACCGTCCGTCGCTCGGCCGCGGGGTTGATCAGGCCCACCAGCAGCCCGGTGGCACCCACGGCGCGGACGCTGACGTTCGGGTCGTCGTGCACCGGCGCGCCCGCTGCACGACGGTCATCACGCGCGACGTCGAGCACGTCGGCGCGCGTCAGCACCGCCAGGTTCTCCGGCGGCACAGCGACGCGCGCCTCGCCCGCCACGATCAGCGGTCGCGCCGTCATCACCGCGCGGGTGATCGCGGTCTGCAGCGCGACCACAGGACGACCCGCCGGCACCGCCTGCCGCACGCGCGGATCCGCGGGGGCGATCGCCTCCAGCGACAGACCTCGCGTACGGAGGAAAGCGCGGTCGGCGTCGACCACGAAGCGCAGCTCCCCCGCACAGGCCGCCAGGACGGTGCGATAGCCGGCGGCGGCCAGTCCGGTGCGCTGCAGGCCGTCGGCGGTGGCTCGGACCTCGTCGGAGGTCACCGTGCAGCCGTCGTCGGACGCGATCAGCCAGCCCTGCATCGGCGCGGCGACCGGCGGCGACACCGGTTCGGGGGCGCTACAGCCGACGAGCACCGCGGCCGCCAGCGTCGTCGCACCCCATCTCAGGATGGAACCGACGGCAGCCGAACGGCGCACGCTCACATGCCCTTGACGCGCCGGCCCATCTCCCGCTCGACCTCGCGTTTGGCGGTCCGCTCGGCGATGTCGCGGCGCTTGTCGTGGGCCTGCTTGCCCTTCGCCAGGGCCAGTTCGACCTTCGCGTACCCGTCGGAGAAGTACATCTGCAGCGGCACCAGCGTGAGGTTGCCGTCCTGCAGCTTGCCCACCAGCTGGTCGATCTCGCGGCGGTGCAGCAGCAGCTTCCGCTTGCGCCGCACCGGATGGTTGGTCCATGAGCCCTGGCCGTACTCGGCGATGTGCAGGGCGTGCAGCCACACTTCGCCGTTCTCCAGCGTCGCGAAGGCGTCGACCAGCGAAGCCTTGCCCTCCCGGAGCGCCTTGACCTCGGTGCCCTGCAGGACGATCCCGGTCTCGTACGTGTCCAGGACGGTGTAGTTGTGTCGCGCCTTCCGGTTGGTGGCGATCACCGACCGGCCCTTCTCCCTGGGCACCGAGAACTCCTTCAGCTGTCGAGAATCAATCGCGGACGTAGACCCGCAGCGTGCCATACGCGGTGACGCCCGCGACGACGATGCCGGCCAGCAGCAACCACGGCGAGACGAACCAGACGTCGGCCGAAGTGATGCGCGCCAAGATGTTCACACCGTAGAGGTCCTCGAGGGCTTTGTCGAAGAAGAATGTCTTCCCCAGGAACAAGCCGCCGATGGCCAGCAGCGCGCCGATCACCGCGGCGAGTACCGCTTCGAGCAGGAACGGCAGCTGCGTGTACCACCGCGTCGCGCCCACCAACCGCATGATCGACACCTCGGTCCGCCGCGTGTACGCGGCGATCTGCACGGTGTTCACGATCAGCATGATCGCTGCCAACGCGAGGATCGCGGCGATCACGAAGGCGGCGTTGCGTGCACCGTCGAGCACGCTGAAAATGCGTTTGACCAGCTCACGTTGATCCAATACCCCGTCGATCCCGGGGGCCTTGGCGAACTTGTCGAGCACCTCGCCGAACCGCGCGGGGTCGGAGGTGCGCACGCGCAGAGCGGCCTGCGTCGAGTCGGGGGTCAGGAACTCAGCCACCTCGGGTGAGCTCTCCTGCCACGACGCCTTCGCGGTCTCGAACGCCTGCTCCTTGCTGATGTAGGTCACCGACGACACCCCGGGCTCGGCCTCGAGGTCGCGTTTGACCTGGGCGCAGGGATCCTTGGTGCAGTTCGCGTCGGCTTCGGTCACCGCGTCGGTGATGAAGAACTGCATCTCGACGCGGTCCAGGAAGATCTTCTGGCTCTTGTCGGCCATCTGAATCACCAGCAGACCGCCACCCAGCATGCCGAGCGTCACGGCGGTGGTCAGGATCATCGCCAGGGTCATGGTCAGGTTGCGGCGGAATCCGGTGAGGACCTCGCGCAGAATGAAATTTGCTCGCACGTCGTCTCTCCCTATCCGATGCCGTAGACGCCGTGCTCGTCGTTACGCACGAGCCGTCCGCTGTCGAATTCGATGACTCGTCGGCGCATGGCGTCGACGATGTGCCGGTCGTGCGTCGCCATCAGCACGGTGGTGCCGCCCCGGTTGACCCGGTCCAGGACCTCGACGATCTCCTCGGAGGTCTCCGGGTCCAGGTTGCCGGTCGGCTCGTCGGCCAGCAGGACCGCAGGCCGGTTCACCACCGCACGCGCGATCGCCACGCGCTGCATCTCGCCGCCGGACAGTTCGTGCGGCATCCGGTCGGCCTTGCCGGCCAGCCCGACGTACTCCAGCACCTCGGGCACCGCCTCGCGGATGGTCGCCGCCGGCTTGCCGATCACCTGCAGCGCGAAGGCCACGTTGTCGGCGACGCTCTTCTTGGGCAGCAGACGGAAGTCCTGAAACACGCAGCCGATCGACTGCCGCAGCTTCGGCACCTGCCGAGCCTTGAGCTTGTTGACGTGGAAATCGCCCACCCAGATGTCGCCGGACGTCGGCTTGTCCTCCTTGAGGAGCAAGTGGAAGAACGTCGACTTCCCCGATCCCGAGGGACCGATCAGAAAGGCGAAGTCGCCCTTGTCGATCTCGAGGGACATGTCAGACAGCGCGGGCCTGCTCGATTTCGGATACTGCATTGTCACATCGGACAGCTTGATCACAGCATCGAAGTCTAACGACGACTCCTGAGAGTGCCGCTCAGGCACCGGTCAACGCGCCGGAACGCTCGTGGTCGGGGCGGTGGTGTCCGGTTCCTGCGTGGGCGACGTCTCGTCGTTCTGCGGGAACAGGAAGTCCAGCGGCCCGCTGCGGGTAGGCGTGGGCGAGGTGGTCGACGGCTCCGTCGACGGTTCGCTGGTGCGCGACTCCGGGGTGCGCGAGACGGAGGGCTCCGGCGTGGTCTCCGTGGTCCGACGCTCCTCCACCTGCCGACGCTGCTGCTCGTTGACCGTCGGCGGCGCCACGCCGTAGAAGGAGGTGGTGAAGCCGTAGAGGGTCACCGAGGCGAAGAAGGCGACGATCAGCAGCACTGTCGTGGTGCGCATCTTGGTGTGGTAGACGTGGCCGATCCGGGTCCACAGCCGTTGCCACCGCGTCGGTTCGACGTCGGACTCCTCCTTGGCGGCCTTGGCGATGGCCGCCATCTGGTCGGTGGTGAGCAGGCCGTCCTCGTCCAGACCGTCCTGATCCTGCGTCGGCTGCAGATCGTCGCCCATCATGCTTCGCCCGCCGATTCCGCGGGCATCTTCGCCGCGACCGTGATGCCGCTGCGCGCCAAGCCCTGCACGATGCGTACGCGCAGCGCGCGGCTGACGTCGAACTGCTTGCCGGGCAGGGTCCGCGCCACCATGCGAACGGTCAGCGAGTCCAGCTCCAGGTTGGTCACGCCGAGCGGCGCCGGGGCGTCCAGCAGCAGGCGATGCCAGTGCGGATCCCGGTAGAAGGCCTTGCCGACCGCGGTGAGCGTCTCGTTGACGACGGTGATGTCCGCGTCGGCGGGCACCGGGACGTCGACCACGGCGCGCGCCCATTCGCGGGACAGATTGTTGACCTTGAGGATCTGCCCGTTGGGCACGATGATCATCTCGCCGTCGCTGGTGCGCAGCCGGGTGACGCGCAGGGTCACGTCCTCCACCGTGCCCTCGGCGACCGATGCGCTGGTGATGGTCAGGTTCACCACGTCTCCGTAGCCGTACTGTCGTTCGGCGACGATGAAGAAGCCGGCCAGGACGTCCTGCACGATGCGTTGGGCGCCGAAGCCGAGGGCTGCGCCGACCACTGCGGACGGACCCACCAGTGCGCTGAAGCGCACTCCGAAGACCGACAGGATGTGCAGCACCACGACCACCGCGATCATCGCGATGACGGTCCAGACCACCACGTCGACCAGCGCGCGCTGATGCTTGGCGTCCTCGGACTGCACGATCGCGTCCGAGCGGTGGAACCGCTTGTCCACTCGCAGGTCGTACCGGTCACCGATCCATCGGACGAACCGGACCAGCAGGATGCCGCCCAGGATCCAGATCAGGATGTTCAACCCCTTGGTGGCCAGCCACTCCTCCAGGAAGTTGGTCCACTGGGGCAGTCCGAGTCGGGTGGTCAGATATTCGACGTCACCGCTAGCCGCGAGTAGCAGGTCAGGCCTCTCCGTCGTTCATCCGCCACCGGATGCCGGCCTCGATGAACTCGTCGAGATCGCCGTCGAGCACCGCGGTGGGGTTGTTGCCTTCGACGTTGGTGCGCAGATCCTTGACCATCTGGTACGGGTGTAGGACGTACGAACGCATCTGGTTGCCCCAGCTGGAGCCGCTGTCGCTCTTGAGTGCGTCGAGCTGCGCGCGCTCCTCCTGGCGCTTGCGCTCGAGCAGTTTCGCGGCGAGCACGCGCATGGCGGACGCCTTGTTCTGCAGCTGGCTCTTCTCGTTCTGACAGGTCACGACGATGCCGGTCGGGATGTGCGTGAGGCGCACCGCCGAGTCGGTGGTGTTGACCGACTGTCCACCCGGACCCGACGACCGGTAGACGTCGACCTTCACTTCGTTCTCGTCGATGTCGATGTGGTCGGTGGTCTCCACCACCGGCAGCACCTCGACCTCGGCGAACGACGTCTGGCGTCGGCCCTGGTTGTCGAACGGGCTGATGCGCACCAGGCGGTGCGTGCCCTGCTCCACCGACAGGGTGCCGTACATGTACGGCGCCTTGACGACGAAGGTCGCGGACTTGATGCCGGCTTCTTCGGCGTAGCTGGTGTCGTAGACCTCGACGCCGTAACCGTGCTGCTCGGCCCAGCGGATGTACATGCGCATCAGCATCTGCGCCCAGTCGGCGGCGTCGATGCCGCCTGCGCCGGACCGGATGTTCACCACGGCCTCGCGCTCGTCGTACTCGCCGGCCAGCATGGTCTTGACTTCCATGGCCTCGATGTCGGCGCGCAGCGATGCCCGCTCGGCGTCGGCGTCGGCCTGCGCGGCGGTCTGCGCCTCGCCCTCCTCCATCTCGACGAGCTCGTAGAGGACCGGCAGGTCCTCGAGCCGCGACCGCAGCTCGGTGACGCGCCGCATCTCGGACTGCGCGTGCGAGAGGCGGCTGGTGACCTGCTGGGCGTGATCCTGGTCGTTCCACAGCTCCGGATCGGAGGCCTGCATCTCGAGTTCGGCGATGCGGCTGCGCAGCTCGTCGAGATCCATCACCTTCTCGACCGTGGTGAGGGTGGTGTTCAGCGATTCCAGATCAGCGACGACTTCGGGGTGCACAGCATGTCAGCCTACCGACCCGCGGCGCGATCACGCTTCCAAGGTGCCGAACCGCCAGGTGGTGGCCGTCTTACCCGGCTTGTAGACCACCGGACGCTCCTCGCCGATGAACGGATCGGCGGCCTCGGCCGGGAGGGCGAGGGTGGTGTACACCTCGGTCGGCGCGGTATCGGGACCGATGATGGTGCCCGAGACGGTGAAGTAGGCCTGCCCGCTCTTGTCGGCGTCCCCGCGACCGCTCACGCCGGTGATGGTCAGCGTCCCGCTCGCGTACCCGGAGGCACCCGACACCGGGCCGCCGGCCCGTCGCGTGCGGCCGATGAACAACGAAGCGATCGTCGCGGCGATCAGCAGAATGAACACGACGGTGATCCAGGACGGCATGGGACTACCCTAGGCGATCATGGACTCGATCCCCGCCACTGAGAGCATCGCGGCCGATCTTCAGTTGGCCCTGGACCTGGCGGACGCCGCCGATCGCCTCACCGCCGATCGGTTCGGCGCGCTCGACTTGCAGGTGGACGACAAGCCCGACCTGACCCCGGTCACCGACGCCGACCTGGCCTGCGAGCGCCTCGTGCGCGAGCTGCTGGCCACCCACCGCCCCGCCGACGCGGTGCTGGGCGAGGAGTTCGGCGGCGACGCGGCGCTGACCGGGCGGCAGTGGATCATCGACCCGATCGACGGCACCAAGAATTTCGTGCGCGGCGTGCCGGTGTGGGCCACGCTGATCGCCCTGCTGCACGACGGCGTGCCCGTGGTCGGCGTGATCAGCGCACCGGCCCTCGGGCGGCGCTGGTGGGCCTCGGCCGGGGGCGGGGCCTTCGCCTCGGTCGACGGCGGCGCCCCGCGGCCGCTGGCGGTGTCCGCCGTGCCCGCGCTCGGCTCGGCGTCGTTGGCCTTCTCCAGCCTGTCCGGATGGGCCGATCGCGGCCTCCGGGATCGCTTCGTGGATCTGACCGATCAGGTGTGGCGGGTCCGCGGCTACGGCGACTTCTGGAACTACTGCCTGGTGGCCGAGGGCGCGGTCGACATCGCCGCCGAACCGGAGGTGTCCCTCTGGGACCTCGCACCCCTGGACATCCTGGTGCGCGAGGCCGGCGGCAGCTTCACCGCACTCGACGGGACCGCCGGCCCGGCCGGCGGCAGCGCCGTGGCCAGCAACGGACTGCTGCACGACGATGTCCTCCGGGCCCTGCGTACCTGACTCCCTGGGCCAAAGCCCCCTCTTGGTTGCAAACGCTCGGATCCAGGCCGCCCGCGGACTAGCGTGGCCCTCGGACCCACGGCCCGCCGCGACCACCCCGCGGCATACGCGTTAGGAGCGACATGACCCAGAACGACGTCAAGATGATCATGCTGTCGACCGAGGACCTCGATGCTTCGGTCGACTTCTACACCCAGACCCTGGGTTTCACTCTGAAGTTCCGCGACGGCACGCACTTCGCCGCCCTGGACGGCAACGGGATCACCCTGGCCCTGGCCACCGAGGTGGACCACCCGATTCCGGGCAAGGTGGTGGTCGGTATCAAGACCGACGACGTCGACGCGGCCGCCGAAGCCGCCGTCGCCGCCGGTGGCGGCCTGGTGACGGCCCCGTACGACGACGCGCACGAGCGTCGCGCCGTGGTGTACGACAGCCAGGGCAACGGCCTCGTCTTCTACAAGTCGTTGGGCCGCTGACCCACTGAACAAAAGTTTCATGTCCCCGGAGGCACCGCTGAGGTGCCTCCGGGGACATGAAACTTTCCGGTGTCAGAACTCCCGGGAGGCACCCGGTTCGATGACCACGAATTCGGTGCACGCGGGCTTCATCTCCGCCAGGCGCGCGTTGTGAATGCCGCGACCGGCGTCCGAGACCACCGCCTGGTGGATCGGGAAGGCGCGGCGCGGGGCCGCCCCGCGCAGATAGTCGACGGCCTCGCTCAGCTTCATCCACGGCGCGGCCGCGGGCAGGGCGAGGACGTCGATCTCCTCGAACGGGATGTACAGGCTGTCGCCCGGGTGCATGAACGCCCCCGGACGGTCGGGCGTGTCCAGGATGTACACCGTGTTGTCGACCACCGGCAGTTCCGGATGGATCACCGCGTGCCGACCACCGGTACCGCGCACGGTGACCGTACCGACCTGGAACGTTCCACCCGGCGCCTGCACCGCCCACTGCCCCATCGAGCCGTCGGCGTTCAGTTGCGCCGCTGTCTGCGGATCGGCGTAGAGGACCGCCGCCGGGTTGGCGGCGACCAGCGCGGGCAGCTTCGCCACATCGGCGTGATCGGGGTGCTGGTGGGTCACCAGAATCGCGTCGAGACCGGCGAGCCCTTCGAACCCGGACGAGAAGTTGCCCGGGTCGAACAGGATCCGCGCCCCGGCGACCTCCACCAGCACGCACGAATGACCGAACGAAGTGATCAACATGTCAGGCGCTGAGCGCGCGACCGTCCGAGTCGGGGAGCTTGCGGATCACGATGAGGATGAAGTCGATGATCGACCAGATCCCCAATCCGCCGCAGGTCAGCAGCTTGGCGACGCCGAGACCGGTGTACCCGAGGTAGAACCGGTCCACGCCGAGTCCGCCGACGAACAGCGACAGCAGCATGGTGACGAGCCACTCGCGGCTGGAGAACAGTCCGGGGATCGCGCCGGCCTGGAACCAGTTGCCGCCGCTCACGTCGCGAATCTGGGTGGTCGAACGCACCCGACCGTCCAGCGAGTAGGCCTGTAGATCCTGGACTGAGAGCGGGCCCACCTCCTGGCCGTTGACCACTGCGATGTAGCTGCCGCTGACGGGATTGGCCTGGCCCGGGTACGGCTGGCCCTGCGGTGCGCCGTAGGGCTGCCCCTGCGGAGCACCGAACTGCGGCTGCCCCTGGGGAGCCCCGTAGGGCTGGCCCTGGGGAGCGCCGTACGGCTGACCCTGCGGCGAGCCTTGGCCGTAGTCGGGCTGTTGTCCGGGCTGGCCTGAGTTGGGCGGCGTGTTCGGAGGTTGTGTCATGGGTCATACAGTAGAACGGCCCACGACGATTGTCGTCGCGAGACTCGCTATCGACATCCTCCTTACCGCAAAGTAAGGTAACTTCTTACCGCGGAGTAAGATTCCGTTGCGAACCCGGATCACACCGTCCGACGTCGAGAGAGTGCAGGCCATGACCGAAAAGACCCAACCCCGCGACACCACGTCCGTCGGCGCACAGGCGCACAAGCGCACGCCGATCGGCACCGCGATGCGCGCGCTCACCGCTATCACCGGCTCCGATTTCGCGGCCAAGTACAAGCTTCGCGAGCCACTGAACCGGGTCGCGTACGAGGCCACCAAGTCGGGCTTCAAGACGTTGGGCGCCGCCAACCGCGCCTTCGCACAGGCCTCCGGCGGCGCCGATCCGCAGCGCCCCGCCGTGAGCCCCAAGGGCTACTTCAACCTGAATCCGGACGAAGAGCAGGCGATGATCGCCGAGACCGTCCGTGATTTCGCGACCGAGATCCTCCGTCCGGCCGCCTACGACGCCGACAACGCCGCGACCGCACCGGAAGAGATCGTGGCCCGCTCCGCGGAACTCGGCATCACGATGATCAACGTGCCCGAGGCTTTCGACGGCGCCGCCGACGAGCGCAGCGTCGTCACCAACGCACTCGTCGCCGAGGCGATGGCCTACGGCGACATGGGCCTGGCCCTGCCGCTGCTGGCCCCGAGCGGCGTGGCCACCACGCTGACCAACTTCGGCAGCGACGCCCAGCAGAAGACCTACCTGCCCGACTTCGCCGGAGAGAGCGTGCCGGCCTCGGCCGTCGTCATCGCCGAGCCGTGGCCGCTGTTCGACGCGTTCGCGCTGCGCACCAAGGCCACCCGCGTGCCCAGCGGCTACCGCCTGACCGGCGTCAAGTCGTTCGTGCCGAACGCGGGCAGCGCCGAACTGTTCCTGGTCGGCGCGATGCTCGACGGCCGCCCCGCCCTGTTCATCGTCGAGTCGGACACCACCGGTGTCTCGGTGGAGGCCGACCCGGGCATGGGCCTGCGCGCCGCCGGGATGGGCCGCCTGGTGCTCGACAACGTCGCGGTGCCCGCGCACGCCATCGTCGGCGGCGAAGAGGGCGATCCGGCCGTCAACGCCTACAGCGACGTGGTCCGCCTGTCCCGCCTCGGCTGGTCGGCGCTGGCCGCAGGCACCGCCAAGGCCGTCCTCGACTACGTGATCCCCTACGTCAACGAGCGTGAAGCCTTCGGCGAGCCCATCTCCAACCGCCAGGCCGTGGCCTTCATGGTCGCCACCATGGCCACCGAGGTGGACTCGATCCGCCTGGTGATGCTGCGCGGCGCCTCGCGCGCCGAGCAGGGCCTGTCGTTCGCCCGCGAGGCCGCGCTGGCCCGCAAGCTGACCATCGACAAGGGCCTGCAGATCGGCCTCGACGGCATCCAGCTGCTCGGCGGCCACGGCTTCACCAAGGAGCACCCGGTGGAGCGGTGGTACCGCGACCTCCGCGGCGCCGGCATCGGCGAGGGCATCGTCGTCCTCTGACGGGCGACGAGCGATAGGAAGAACTGATCCCATGGCAATCAACCTCGAACTCCCGAAGAAGTTCAACGCGCACATCGACCAGGCCCGCCAGGCCGGCCTGCAGGTGTTCCGCCCGATCTCCCGCAAGTACGACAGCGCCGAGCACGAATACCCGGTGGAACTGGACACCCTGGCGGCACTCTACGACGGCCTCGCCGAAGCCGGTCAGGCCGGCGCCGGCGCCGCGGGCGGCCGCGGCGACGAGGGCAAGAAGCGACCGGAGGGCTACAACGCCAACGGCGGCAACATGCAGTCGATCATCAACTCGATGGAAGCCTCCTACGGCGACGTCGGCCTGATGCTGTCGATTCCCTACCAGGGCCTCGGCAACGCCGCGATCGCCGCGGTGGCCACCGACGAGCAGCTCGAAGCCTTCGGCAAGGTGTGGGCCGCCATGGCCATCACCGAGCCGAGCTTCGGTTCCGACTCGGCCGCGGTGACCGCCACCGCCACCCTCGACGGCGACGAGTACGTGCTCAACGGCGAGAAGATCTTCGTCACCGCCGGCTCGCGGGCCACCCACATCGTGGTCTGGGCGTCGGTCGACAAGAGCCTGGGCCGCGCCGCCATCAAGAGCTTCGTGGTCCCGCGCGAGCACCCGGGCGTCACCATCGCCCGCCTGGAGGAGAAGCTCGGCATCCGCGCCTCCGACACCGCGGTGATCGTCTTCGACAACTGCCGCATCCCCAAGGCGAACCTGCTGGGCTCCCCCGAGGTGGACGTCAAAAAGGGCTTCGGCGGCGTGATGCAGACCTTCGACAACACGCGTCCGATGGTGGCGGCCATGGCCGTCGGCGTCGCTCGCGCGTCGCTGGAGGAACTGCGGGCGGTGCTGGAGAAGGCCGGCCTGACGATCGACTACGACCGTCCGGCCAGCGATCAGCCCGCCGCGGTCGCCGAGTTCATCCGTCTCGAGTCCGACTGGGAGGCCGCGTACCTGATGACGCTGCGCGCCGCCTGGATGGCCGACAACAAGATGCCGAACTCGCTGGAAGCCTCGATGAGCAAGGCCAAGGCCGGCCGGACCGGCACCGACGTGACCAACAAGGCCGTCGAGCTGGCAGGCACCGTCGGCTACTCCGAGCGGTCCCTGCTGGAGAAGTGGGCGCGCGACTCGAAGATCCTGGACATCTTCGAGGGCACGCAGCAGATCCAGCAGCTGATCATCGCGCGGCGCGTGCTGGGCAAGTCCAGTTCCGAGCTGAAGTAGCCACGCGATCGACGAACGACGAGCCCCGCTCCATCGGAGCGGGGCTCGTCGCATCGGTGACCCCGTTGTGCTGAGCACCACTTCTGCAGTACCGTCCAGTAGCACAGTGAAACACACCTGTTTCACTGCGGGCTGGCGTGCCCGTCATCAACAGTTCAAGGAATCCGTGACGTGAAGAATCCACTCCGCGCGGCGACGGCGGTCGGGGCCGCCGCCGCGCTCGCCCTGGGCCTGCTCACGCCCACGGCCGCGGCCGAGCCGCCCACCCCGCGTTCCCGCACGCAGCAGGTGCCGGTGGCCCCCGCTCCGCCGGTGGCCCTCCCCCAGGAACTGGACCGCGGCTTCTTCGAGCCGCCCGCGCGCGTGCTGGCCGCGACCGAACCCGGCGACATCATCGCCGCGCGCCGGATCAATGCGGCCACGCTGGGCCTGGTGCCGATGAACGTCGACGCCTGGCAGCTGTCGTACCGGTCGACGAATTCCCGCAACCAGCCGATCGGTGCGGTCACCACCCTGCTCAAGCCGCGCGGGAAGTCGAAGGGGCCGCGCAAGGTGGTCTCCATGCAACTGGCCGAGGATTCGACGGCCGGCTACTGCGCGCCGTCGTACGCGCTGCAGCAGTGGTCGGCCGCGGCCGCCCTCGGCCAGCAGGTGATTCCGGGCGAGATGATCATCGCCCAGGGCATGCTGGCGCAGGGCTGGGCGCTGTCGATCCCCGACCATCAGGGACCCAAGCACGCCTACGCCGCCGGGCCGCTGGGCGCGCGGATCACGCTCGACGGCCTGCGCGCGGCCAAGCACTTCGCGCCCGTCGGGATCGACGAGGCGTCACCGATGGCGATGTACGGCTACTCGGGCGGGGCCATCGTGACCGGTCACGCCGCCGAGTTGAAGCAGACCTATGCGCCGGAACTGAACATCGTGGGCGCGGCCGAGGGAGGGGTCCCGGCCGACCTGAAGGTGGTGTTGAACGCCGCGCAGAACGGCGCGACGAGCGGACTGATCCTGGCGGCGGTCCTCGGCCTGAGCCGCGAGTACCCGGAGTTCGACCGCTTCCTGCAGCGACGCCTCAACCCCGAGGGCCGGGCCCTGATGGCCATCAAGGGACCGCTCTGCGTGGGCCATCAGGCGATGACCCTCCCCTTCCTCAACAACAAGGGCTTCATCGGGTGGCCCGGCGACCCCGTCGACGCCCCCGCGGTCCGCAAGGTGCTCGACGACACGCGCATGGGCAAGGCCGTGCCGGACATGCCGATGTACATCTGGAACGCGCAGCTCGACGAGATCATCCCGGTGAGCCAGGTGAACACGCTGGTGAAGACCTACTGTCGCGACCCGAAGGCGTCGATCACCTACACCCGCGATCACCTGTCCGAGCACCTGATCGGCGAGGTCGCCGGAGCCCCGCCGGCCATCCTGTGGCTCAGGGACCGGCTCAACGGCACACCGACCACGCCGGGTTGCACCGTGCGCGACGAGCTCACGATGACCTCCGACGCGAAGTGGTGGCCCACGTTCACTGACGCCGTCGGTACGAATATCGCGTCGCTCTTCGGCGCCGCGATCGGACACGGAAAGTGAGCGCTCGCGCCACGTAATCTGGTGGTCGTGAGTGAAGATCGTGTCTACCGGGGGCAAGCCGTCGGCGACCGTCGCCGAGACCGCCGGGAGCGGTTTCTGGCGGCGGCCGTCGAGGTCTTCGGCACCCAGGGGTACGCGAGCAGTTCGGTCCCGCAGGTGTGCCGGGCGGCCGGACTGTCGACGCGCCAGTTCTACCAGGAGTTCACCGACCGCGAGCACCTGCTGCGCACCCTGTACGACCAGTTGCAGGACCGCACCATGGCCGAGGTCAACGCCAAGGTCCTCGAGCGCATCGCCGCCGGCGATCAGCTCGACGGCATCCTCGACGCCGGCGTGCGGGCCTTCCTCGCGGTGTATCACGACGACGCGCGGCTGGTCCGCATCAACTTCATCGACGTGGTCGGCGTCAGCAGTGCCTTCGAAGAGCACCGCCAGCTTCGTCGTGCCCAGTGGGGCGAATTACTACGGGCGGCCGCCGAGGTGGGCGCCGAGGGCGGGTTGACCATCTCCACGGCGAGCCCGCTGCAGTGGGCGGCCTATATCGGCGCGGTGAACGCGGCCATCGTCGAACGCACGCTGGACCCGTCGATCACCGAGACCGACGTGGTCGATGCGATGCGCACGCTACTGCGCCCGGGGATCCTGGGCGCAGCAGACGTGAACTAGTCTGCCGTCGGCGGAGCCGCACTCAGTCTTCCGTCGGCGGAGCGAGCTGCTCGACGAGGGCTTCCAGCACCGCGGGATCCTCGATGGTCGACGGCACCGCGTAGTCCTCGCCGTCGACGATCTGGCGCATGGTCTTGCGCAGAATCTTGCCGGAGCGGGTCTTGGGCAGCGCCTGCACCACCGTCACGTCGCGGAACGTGGCCACGGCGCCGATCTCGTCGCGCACCAGCTTCACCAGTTCGCTGCGGAGGGTGTCCTCGGCGGTGTCGACGCCGGCCTTGAGCACGATGTAACCGCTGGGACGCTGCCCCTTGAGATCGTCGTGGATGCCGACCACTGCGCACTCGGCCACGGCCGGGTGACTGGCAACGACGGCCTCGATGCTGCCGGTGGACATCCGGTGACCGGCCACGTTGATCACGTCGTCGGAGCGGCCCAGGACGAAGACGTAGCCGTCGTCGTCGACGTAGCCGGAGTCGCCGGTCAGGTAGTAGCCCGGGAAGGTGTTCAGGTACGACGTGCGGTAGCGCTCCTCGTCGCGCCACAGCCCGGCGAGCGTGCCCGGCGGCAGCGGCAGCCGCACCACGATGTTGCCCTCGGAGCCGGCCGGCACCGGGGCGCCCGCGCCGTCGACGATCTCCACGCGGTAGCCGGGCACCGGCACGCTCGGCGAACCGGCCTTGATCTCCATCTGCTCCAGACCTCGCAGGTTGGCGACGATCGCCCAGCCCGTCTCGGTCTGCCACCAGTGGTCCACCACCGGGACGCCCAGCTTCTCCGACGCCCAGAAGAAGGTGTCCGGGTCCAGTCGCTCACCGGCGGCGTAGAGGGTGCGCAGGCTCGAGATGTCGTACTTGGCCAGTTCGCGTGCGTCCGGATCGGCCTTGCGGACGGCGCGGATCGCGGTGGGCGCGGTGAACAGTGCGACGGCGCCGTGTTCGCTGATCACGCGCCAGAAGGCGCCGGCGTCCGGGGTGCCGACCGGCTTGCCCTCGTACATGATCGTCGTGGCGCCGACCAGGAGCGGGCCGTAGACGATGTAGGAGTGCCCCACCACCCAGCCCACGTCGGAAGCCGTCCACCAGACCTCGCCGGGTGAGACGTCGTAGACGTTCTTCATCGACCAGGTCAGCGCGACGGCGTGGCCGCCGTTGTCGCGGACCACGCCCTTGGGCTTACCGGTGGTGCCCGAGGTGTAGAGGATGTACAGCGGATCGGTGGCCGCGACCGGCACCGGGCCGACCGGGGTGGCCGCCGCGCTCACCTCGTCGAAGTCCAGCCAGCCGTAGTCGGCGGCACTGCCGGTCACCTCGGGGCGGTCCTTCACGATGACGGTCGACGGCGCCGTGGCCGACAGTTCCAGCGCGGCCTGCACCATCGGCAGGTACTCGACGGTGCGGCCGGGCTCGAGTCCTCCCGACGCGGTCACGATGGCGACCGGTTCGGCGTCGTCGATCCGGGTGGCGAGCTCGGGTGCGGCGAAACCGCCGAAGACCACCGAGTGCACCGCGCCGATACGCGCGCAGGCGAGCATGGCGATCGCCGCTTCCGGGATCATCGGCATGTAGATGATGACGCGGTCGCCCTTGCCCACACCGCGTTCGGTGAGTGCGCCGGCGAAGGCCGCCACGGCGTCGAGCAGTTCCGCATAGGTATAGGTGCGCTGCTGCCCGGTCATCGCCGAGTCCCAGATGAGGGCGGCGCGATCGCCGTGCCCGGCCTGCACGTGCCGGTCCAGCGCGTTGGCGGAGGTGTTCAGCATCGCGCCGGGGAACCAGCGGTAGATCGGCGGGTTGGAGGCGTCGAGCGCCTGCTCCGGCGGCGTCAGCCAGTCCACCGCCTTCGCGGCATCGAGCCAGAAGCCCTCCGGGTCGTCGATGCTGCGAGTGAATTCGTCGTTGTATGCGCCCACGTGCCTACGGTAACGATCCGCGCTGGTGTCGGCGGTCACTTTCCCCGTGTGTACCGCCTCACAATCACCGACTTTTTGGTCACGAACAGATAACGACGACACGCCGACGATGACCAGGAACGACGCCGATTTCGTCGCACCGACGCCGGAACGCGGCAGTGCGGTGCGTCACAAACACGGGCGTGACCTTTGCTTTCCGATCTCGTAGCGTCGTCGTCGGTCCGAAATCGCCAGGGAAATCGCCCCGGCGAGACTTAGGAGGAATTACCTTGAGCTTCACCAAGATCGCGACGCGCGCCGTCATCACCGGCGCCCTCACCCTGGTCCCGATGGCGGCTGTGGCCGGCAACGCTTCGGCGCAGTCCCACAACTGGGACGCCGTGGCCGGCTGCGAGTCCGGCGGCGACTGGGCGATCAACACGGGCAACGGCTACTACGGCGGCCTGCAGTTCTCGCTGCCGACCTGGCAGTCGCACGGCGGCTCCGGCATGCCCCACCAGGTGAGCCGTGAGGAGCAGATCCGCGTCGCCGAGAACGTGCTGCAGACGCAGGGCGTCGGCGCGTGGCCGACCTGCGGCGGTCTGCTGTACTCCTGATCTGCCGCACCTGAACTACCCCGCCCCTGGGGCTGCTCGAACCGCACAGTCGGTTCGGTCGGCCCCAGAGTCGTTTCCACCCGGCGTCGCATCAACCCCAGTTGCGCGCCTGCTCCACGACGAAGCCGATGAAGATCACCAGCGTGCCGCCCACCTCGCCGATGATCAGCGCGATGGTGGCGGCGGTCAGCCCGCGGTCGGCCGGGTGGTACTGATTCGTGGTGTCCTGGCGCCAGCCGTGCAGGCAGTAGGCCGCGATGGCCCCGACGAAGAAGGCCACGACCACCGCGAGCGCGACGATGTTGACCCAGCTCGGCCAGGCGCTGAACTGCACGAACGGTGCCAGCATGACGGTCGCGAGGGCGTACATGAGGGCCGCCCCGTGGGCGATGTCGACGTAGACGTGCGCCTGCCCCACCGGGCTCCTACTGATCTGAACGAACTTCCAGACCCCCAGTAGCAGCGCCCAGAGGAAGATCAGCCCGCCGGCGATGAGGGCGATTTGCGTCGACGATTCCAGTTGCACGGTCCCACCGTAGCCCGCGGCCGGCCCTCGGACTCGGCCGCCCAGTCACGCCCAATTAGGCTAGGATAAGTACATATCCGCAGTTCAACGCCAGTTTAGGGTAGACAACTCTTGCTAGCGCATAGAGCCTTCCCGGCCTAACGTGAAGGGCATGAAGATGAATGAGGAACTCGAACACGCATTCAGCAAGCAGATCACCCTGGAGTTCGAGTCGGCGATGCTGTACCGCCAGCTCGCCATCGAATTCGAGCTGAAGGACCTGCCGGGCTTCGCCACCTGGATGAAGGTCCAGGCCGCCGAGGAGCTCACGCACGCCGACCGACTGATCAAGCACCTCCTCGATCGCGACAACCACCCGGTGATCGGCGACATCAGCGTCGGGTCGATCAAGATCGACGGCATCGGCGATGCCTTCGAGATCGCACTCAAGGCCGAGGAAACCGTTTCGGAGTCGATCCGCGGCCTGTACCGCCTGGGCCAGGAGACCGGCGACATCGACTCCCGCCCGGTGATCGACTGGTTCATCGCCGAGCAGGTGGAGGAAGAAGCCACCGTGCGCGAGATCATCGGCCGTATCAAGCTGATCGACGGCGACGGCTCGGGCATCCTGCGCCTCGACGCCGAACTCGGCGCCCAGGCCTGACGCGCCCGCGGCACCGACGGATGCAAAGAAACCCGCACTGTTTCCAGTGCGGGTTTCTTCGTTGGTAGCGGGGGCAGGATTTGAACCTACGACCTCTGGGTTATGAGCCCAGCGAGCTACCGAGCTGCTCCACCCCGCGTTGCAAGAGGTAACACTACACAGGGCGGCGCGGGACACGAAACCGGCTGGCCAGAGGCTCGAATCCGCTCCGGGAAGAACGTCGTGCACACCCAGGATCGACCCCCGCCTGACCGCCGCCGTCCGGTGCAGTCACCAGGCGACTGCACTAGACGGCAGAGTGCTGCCGAGTGGAAGCTCAACAGTCTCGCTGACCCGCACAGAAAAAGGCCCCCGACCGGAGATCCGATCGGGGGCCTTTTCGTGGTAGCGGGGGCAGGATTTGAACCTACGACCTCTGGGTTATGAGCCCAGCGAGCTACCGAGCTGCTCCACCCCGCGTTGCAAGAACTACGTTACACAGGCTCATTTCGGTTCGCCAAATCGTCGACGACGACAGTAGCGGACGCCACACCTATCGCACCCGGCCCCGATTGTCCGGAAGATCGATGCCATGTGATTCTCCTCACCTATGGGCTACATTGGAAGCAGGACCGATCAACAGGAGGAGTCATGGCAACCCATTCCGTTCACGAGAACCGGGGCTGGCACCCCATGAGCATGGTCGCATTCACGATGCTGCTCGTCGGCGCGTGTTTCTCGGCGCTGTGGGTGATCACCCTGGCCGATCTGCCCGACAACAAGCCGATGAACATCGCCTACGGCATCATCGCGCTCGGGCTGCTGCTGTCGACCGCGGTGATCTTCGGCTGGCTCACCCGACACCTGCACCACTCGCCGCTGCTCCCGGACCACACCGAGGCCGAAGAGAAGCGGTACCTGGAGAAGGTTCGCGGCTCAGCATGACCCTCGAGAAGCCGGGGCTCCGACCCGAAGCGCCAGAGAGAACTGAGTAGGCAGCACGGTTTACGCCCCTTGTGAAGACGACGCGGGCCCCGCCACCCCAGAAGGCGGGACCCGCGTCGTCGTCTTTCTCCGATCAGTTCTCGAGCGACTCGTACTTCTTCACCGCGTCGTCGAGCTTCTTCAGCGCATCGCCGAGCTGACCGAGGTCACCGCTGCCCTGCGCCTTCTGCACGGCGTCGAGCGCGGCACCGAGGTCCCGCACCGCCGCGTCGCGTTCCGGTGAGCCACCCTGCTGCGGGGCCGTCGGCTGCGGCTTCTCGTCGGTCTCCGGCTTCTGCTGCGGGCCCGAAGTGGCCCCTTCACCGGCGAGCGTCGGCGTGGCCGCGCTCGGGTTGATGCCGACCTGACTCAACGCCTCGCCGACCGTCGGCGCGAAGCCCACCCGGACTCCGCCCTCGCCGGCCGCGGCGTTGTAGTACGTCAGGACGCGGTACAGCTTCGGCATGGCCGAGTCACCGGATTTGGCCTCGGTATAGATCGGCTGTGCGTACAGGAGACCGTTGCCGCCCACCGGCAGCGCCAGCAGGTTGCCGTACAACACGTTCGTGTTCTCCAGCAGCTTCAGTTCCTGCTGGACACGGGCGTTGGTCTTCATGTTCTCGCCGGCCTGCCGTGGACCGATGGTCGTGGTGTCGGTGGGCAGCGTTTTCACGGTGATCTTGCCGTAGCCGTCCGGGTCGGAGTTGGCCGTCATGTAGGCCGCCAGGTTGGGCCGGTCGAGCGCGTTCAACGCGGCCGTCAACTGGAACTGCGGGAGGTTCATCTGTCCGGGCGCCGACGCCGTGAAGTAGTACGGCGGCTGCTTGGGCCCCTCGTTGGACTCGTTCCGCGGATCCGCCGGGACCGACCAGAAGTTGTTGGCCCGGAAGAACGTCTGCGCGTCGCTGACGTGGTAGCGAGTCAACAGCGCGCGCTGCAGCTTGAACAGGTCCTCCGGGTAGCGCAGGTGCGCCTTCAGGTCGGGCTGCTTGTCGAGGTCGACCTTCGACTTCACCACGCCGGGGAAGACCTTCATCCAGGTCTTCAGCACCGGATCGGTGTCGTCGGCTTGATACAGATCCACCTTGCCGGTGTAGGCGTCGACGGTCGCCTTGACCGAGTTCCGCACGTAGGAGACGTTCTCGTTCACCTGGGTGCGGCCGGTGGTGCCGCTGTCGGCCTGCCGGGAATCGGCGGTGGCGTCCTGCAGCGACATCTGCTGCGAGTACGGGTACTTGTCCAGGGTCGTGTAGCCGTCGACGATCCACTTGATGGAGCCGTCGGCCATGACGGCCGGGTAAGTCTTGGCGTCGACGGTCAGCCACGGCGCGACCTGCTTCACGCGGTCCCGCGGGTCCCGGTTGTACAGGATGCGCGAGTTGTCGTTGAGCGCGTTGGACAGCAGGAAGTTCCGCTCGCCGTACTTGAGGGCGTACAGCAGACGCGAGCCCCAGTTGCTCAGGCTCACGCCGGAATCGGCGGTGTAGGTGTACTGCGCACCGTCGCCGTCGAACTCGCGGTCACCGTCCGAGGATCCGACGATCGCGTAGTCCGGGCTGAGGCTGCCGATGAGCTCGCCGAAGTAGATCCGCGGCTGTGTCACCTTGAACGGGGCGTTCGCCTGGAACTTCGGGTCCTTGATGGTCTGCACGTCGGCGACGATGAACACCGGCATGCCGCCGCGGTCCGACGACGAATCGCCGGACGCCTCGTCGACGGTGTTGGCCTGCGCGGCGATGAAACCGTTGCCGTGCGTGAAGACGGTGTGCTTGTTGATCCAGTTGGTCTGGTTCTCGCCGAGGCGGTTGGGATCCACCTCGCGCACCGCGACCACGAAATCGCGCTGCTGTCCGTCCACCTCGTACCGGTCCACCGCCAGCTGCGACGGGAAACCGTAGATGTTCTTGAGCGCCTGACGCTGGTAGAACGCCTTCGACAGCAGCTCCGGATCCAGGATGCGAATGTTGCTGAGCGTCGCCGCGTCGGAGTTGACCTCCGCCGGGATCGCCGGGGTGCGCGTCCAGTCGCCGTCGTAGGTCACGTCTAGGCCGTCACGGATCCGGAAGGCGTCGCGGGTGGCGTTGATGTTGCGCTGGATGTATTCGCGTTCCTTGTCGGCGGCGCTGGGCTTGACGGCGAACTGTTCCATCGCCATCGGCCAGGCCACGCCGATCACCAGCGACGACAGCAGCAGGAGCACGGCGCTGAGCGCCGGGATCCGCAGGTCGCGCAGGAAGATCGCCGAGAAGAAGGCGAGCGCGCACACGACCGCGATGACCATCAGGATGAGCTTGGACGGCAGCACGTAGTTGATGTCGGTGAACGTGGCGCCGGTGAAGATGTCGCCGCGTCGTTCACTGGTGAGCAGGTCGTAGCGGTCGAACCAGTAGGCCACGGCCTTGAGCGCGACGAACAGGCCGGCGATCACGGCGAGCTGCACGCGCGCCGGATTGCTGATGGAGCCGGTGCGGCCACCGCCGCCGAGACGGATGCCGCCGACCAGGTACTGGGTCAGCAGGTTCGCGACGAAGCCGATGCCCAGCGCCAGGAACAGCAGATCCATCACCAGGCGGGCGAACGGCAGCGTGAAGGCGTAGAAGCCCATGTCCATGCCGAACTGCGGATCGGTGATCCCGAACGACTCCCCGTTGAGGAAGGTCAGCACGGTAGCCCACGAGGCCTGCGCCACCAGACCGGCCATCACGCCGATCAGCAGCGCGGGCAGGATCCCCAGCAGGCGGGGGCGCTTGCTGATCGTCTCCCGGTAGCGCGCCAGCGGATCATTGGGTCCGGCCGCCATCACGTATTCCGGACGCGTCCGGTAGGCGAAGTAGATGCAGGCGAAGACGATCGCCCCGACCACCAGGGTGGCCACCAGGAAGATCACCACCCGCGCCGTGAGCATGGTGGACATGACCGACGAGAAGCCGAGGTCGGAGAACCACAGCCAATCGGTGATCAGGCTGACGAGCCGCGGCCCGAGGATCAGCAGAAGCAGCAGCACCACCGCCACGCCGATCAGGATCTTGCTTCTACGAGACAACGACGGCCGTCCGATAGGACTGCGCACACCCACCACGATCGTTTACTCCAATTGGGGGTCAGGGGACAGCAACGGGTACCACCTTACGCAAGCTTCCGAATCCGGCTCGGGTCACAATGGTGCCGTGACCTTCTCCCAAGCCGATCTCGGCAACGCTCTGGCGCAGTGCGCCGCCTACGCGGCAGACCTGCCGTGGGGCTCGCACGACCTGCTTTTCGCTCTCGTCCCGACCGCCGAACTGCGGTTGCAGGCACCCGATCTGGTCGGTGAGGGCGATGACGCGCCACTCAGCCCGGTGCTGCAGGAGGTCGACGACCCCTCGGTCGACACCGCCACCCTGCTGGCCGGCATCGGCTGGCCCGACGCGGTGGTCGGCACGGCACTGCTCACCGAGATCACCGTGGTGGCGCCGGACGGCGGAGACGACGACGGCCGTCGTGCGCGCCTCATCGGCGGCGCGCTGCGTACCGGTGCGCGTCTGGCGCTGCTCGACGTGCAGCCGGACGAGTCCGACGACCCCGACTCCCCCAACCACCTGCGCACCCACCCGGAGCTGGCCCCGGAGCTGCTCGACGCGCTGGCCGCCACCTTCGACGAGGTACCCACCGAAGGCTGAGCCCTGGCTCAGGGGTTCGGCGTTCAGCAGTGCGGGCGCGGCGCTCCGGTCTTGAGCGCTCCGAGCGAGTCCACGGCACTGGTCAGGGTGTCCACCTTGATCAGCTCCAGACCGTCCGGCGCATCCGTCTTGGCTTCGGCGCAGTTGGCCGCGGGCACCAGGAACGACGTCGCCCCGGCCTCCCGCGCGGCGGCCAGCTTGTGCGTGATGCCGCCGATCTGCCCCACCTCGCCGCTGGGCACGATGGTGCCGGTGCCCGCGATGAACCGGCCGTCGGCCAGGTCGTCGGGCGTCAGGTGGTCGATCACCGCGAGGGTCAGCATCAGTCCGGCCGACGGGCCGCCGATGTCGCCCACGTTGTAGGTGATCGTGACGTTCGGATCGGCGCTGACCACCTTCGGGGTCACGCCGAGGAAGCCTGCCTTCGGATCGTCCGGGCGGGTGCCGAGCGTCACGTCGATCACTTGCTCGGTGTCGTTGCGGTCGACGGTCACCGCGACCGTCGAGCCCGGCGCGAGACCGCGGATCTTCTCGTGCACCTGCTCGACGGTGGTCACCGGCTGGCCGTCGAGGGCGCGGATCACGTCGTTCACCTCGAGCTTGCCCTGGGCCGGGCTGTCGTCGGCGATCGGTCCGACCCCGACCGCCGTCGGACGCTGCAGGTAGGTCAGGGCGGCGCCGGTGGCGTTGTCCTCCGAGCTCGCCATCTGCGCGGTGTTCTGCTGCTGCACTTCCTCGTTGGAGACGCCCGCCGGGAAGTACAGTTCCCGCGGCTGCAGCTGGTAGTCGCTGGAGAACCACAGACCCAGCGCCTGGAACAGGGTGAGACCGTCGGTCAGCGACACGGTGGTCAGGTTGAGGTTGCCGCTCGGGTCGTTGTCGACGCCCCCGGTCACCGAAACCACGGGCTTGCCGTCGACCTCACCGAGGGTGTTCACCGTCGGCCCGGGGCTGAGCGCCACGTACGGCACGCGCACATTGCTGCCGAGGAGCACGAAGGCGATCAGGATGACCGCCGCGACACCGATGGTGATCAGCCGGCGACGCGAAGGGTTGAGCCTCATTCGGCCGAGGATACCGACGCCGCCGCATCCCGTCCGATCCCGGTACCGTGGTGGCATGACTGATCTGCCCTTCGGTTTCTCCTCGTCCGACGGCCGCGACGACGACGACAAGGAGCGCGCACGGCGAGAGAGCGGCGCCGGCGGCTTCGGCGGCTTCGACCCGTCCATGTTCGGCGGCGCGGCGGGCGGTGCCGGATTCGATCCGTCGCAGCTCGGCCAGATGTTCACCCAGCTGGGCCAGATGTTCAGCGGGATCGGCGCTCCGGGCGCCGCGGGTTCCGGACCGGTGAACTACGACCTCGCCGCCCGCCTGGCCCGCCAGCAGATGGGCGACTTCCGTCCCATGCTGGAGAGTGAGGAGCGCGCCGTCGCCGACGCCGTGCGCCTGGCCGAACTGTGGCTCGACGAGCAGACCGCCCTGCCGTCCGGGATCACCGTGACCCACGCGTGGACCCCCGTCGACTGGTTGGAGCAGACGCTGCCGACGTGGCGCCTGCTGTGCGATCCGATCGCGACGTCGCTGGAGACCACCTGGCAGGACGGGCTGCCCGAGGAGGCCAAGGCGATGGCCGGGCAGATGCTGTCGATGATGTCCGGGCTCGGCGGCATGATGTTCGGCAGCCAGCTGGGGCAGGGCCTCGGGCACCTCTCCACCGGCGTTCTGACCTCCACCGACATCGGCCTGCCCCTGGCCCCGGCCGGGACCGCGGCGCTGCTGCCGGAGGCGATCGCGAAGTTCGCCGAAGGCCTGGACGTGCCCGGTCAGGAGATCGTGGTGTTCCTGGCTGCTCGCGAAGCCGCCCACCAGCGCCTGTTCGCCGGCGTCGGCTGGCTGCGGCAACGGCTGCTCTCCAGCGTGGAGGACTATGCGCGCGGCATCCGCCTGGACATGAGCGGGCTGGAACAGCTCGGAGCCGGCGTCGATCCGCAGGAACTGCTCAGCAATCCCGCCAAGATGGAAGAGCTGATGAGCCAGGCGGCGGCTTTCGAGCCCGCCCTCAGCCCGGAACAGCAGGCGGCGCTCAACCGCCTGGAGACGCTGCTCGCGCTGATCGAGGGCTGGGTGGAGAACGTCGTCACCGCCGCGTTGGGCGACCGCATTCCGTCGACCGCTGCGCTCACCGAGACGATGCGTCGTCGCCGGGCCACCGGCGGACCGGCCGAGCAGACCTTCGCCACCCTCATCGGTCTCGATCTGCGACCGCGCAAGGTGCGGGAGGCCGGCGAGCTGTGGCGTCGTCTGGCGCAGGCCGTCGGCGAGTCCGGCGCTGCGGCGGGCAACGACGTCCGCGACGGTGTCTGGGCGCACCCCGACCTGCTCCCCGATTCGACCGATCTCGACGAGCCGGCCGCCTTCATCGATCGCGTGATCGGCGGCGGCACCGGAGCGTTCGACGATCCGATCGCGGAGCTCGAGCGCACCATCGAGGAAGAGCGCAAAGCGCGCGGGGACGACGACGCCTGAGCCGTCGGTCCTGAGCGGTCGGCCTGTGGACAACGCTCTCGACGGGCCGCGCCCACGGTGACACCGTGTGCTCCATGGGGCACACGACTTCCGACCAGCTGTTGCCGGTGATCAGTGCGGGCACCCCGATCCTGCCGCGCGGTGACGGACGGCTGCACATCGGCGGCGAACCGTCCTCGGCGCTCGTCCTGACGCTGGAGCCGCCCGCCGACGCGCCCGCCGTGGCCCAACTGCTCGACGACCTGCGTCGCCCGCTTACCCGCGCCCAGCTCAGTGCGCGGGCGCGGGCGGCCGGCCTCACCATGGCTGCGTTGTCCGCGTTGCTGCAGCGACTGGTCGCGGCGGGCAAGGCGGAGCCGCCGGCCGGACCAGACGCCCCGCACCTTCGGGTGCGGATCCACGGTCGCGGACCGCTGGCGGCACGACTCGCCGACGGGCTGGCCGCCCTCGACATCCCGGTGGTCTCGCAGACACTGGGTCCGGGTGCGCTGCACCCGTCGCGGCGCTTCGACTGCAACCTGCTGCTGCTGGCCGATCGGCTGATCGTCGATCCGCCGGTGCGGCTCGCGCTGATGGCAGCGCGCACCCCGCACCTGCCGGTCGTCGTGCACGACGGCGTGGGCCTGGTCGGACCGCTGGTGCTGCCCGGCCTGTCGAGTTGTCTGCGCTGTGCCGATCTGCACCGCGCCGAACTGGATCCGGAGTGGCCGCGGCTGGCGGCGCAGCTCGCGGTGGTCGGCGTCGACGCGGCTCCCGACGACCTCGCCGTCACCGCGGCGCTCACCTGCCAGGAGGTCGCCGGTATCGCCCGTCGACTCCGGATGCGCGACACGTCGCCGCCGCAGACCCTGAACCATCGGCTTCAGATCCACTCCTCGCCGGCGGGAACCACGCTGGTCGCGGCACCGCCGCATCCTCGCTGCGGGTGCCGATCGGTCCCGGCCACCCTGCCGCCTCGACCGCGCGTCCACTACTCTCAGAGCAGGCGAAAGGACAGCGTTGAGCGACATCACACGGGGACAGGGCCGCCGCAATGCCAAGCTGGCGGCACTACCGCTCGGCATGGCGGGGCGAGCAGCGGCAGGATTCGGTAAACGACTTGCCGGCAAGAGCAAAGACGAAGTCAGCGCCGAGCTGATGGAGAAGACCGCCGAACAGCTCTTCGAGGTGCTCGGGCAGCTCAAGGGCGGCGCCATGAAGGTGGGCCAGGCCCTCTCGATCATGGAGGCTGCCGTCCCCGAGGAGTTCGGGGGGCCGTTCCGCGAGGCGCTCACCAAACTGCAGGCCGAAGCGCCGCCGATGCCGATCGAGACCGTGCACAAGGTTCTCGACCAGCAGCTCGGCACCCGCTGGCGGGAGCGGTTCGCGTCGTTCGACGACGAGCCCGCCGCGTCGGCCAGTATCGGCCAGGTCCATAAAGCGGTCTGGGCCGACGGTCGCGTCGTCGCCGTCAAGGTTCAGTACCCGGGCGCCGACCAGGCGCTCAAGGCGGACCTCAAGACCCTGAGCCGGATGTCCGGTCTGATCCAGAAGCTGTCGCCCGGCACCGATGCCAAGGCGATGATCGACGAGCTGATCGACCGTACCGAAGACGAGCTGGACTACATCGCCGAGGCCGACCACCAGCGGGCCTTCGCGAAGGCCTTCGACGGCGACCCGGACTTCGTGGTACCGAAGGTGGTCGCCAGCGCCCCCAAGGTGGTGGTCTCGGAATGGATCGAGGGCACCCGCCTGAGCAAGATCATCACCGACGGCACGCGCGAGCAGCGCAATGCGGCCGCCACCAAGATGACCACGTTCGAGTTCAGCTCCCCGGCCCGCGTCGGACTGCTGCACGGCGATCCGCACCCCGGCAACTTCTTCGTGCTCGACGACGGCCGCTTCGGCATCCTCGACTTCGGTGCGATCGGCGAGTACCCGGACGGCCTGCCCGCCGAGACCGGCCCGATTCTGGCGTTGGCCCGGGACCAGAAGTACGACGAGCTCCGCGAACTTCTGGTGCAGCACAACTTCATTCGCCCGCAGTACGCCGACAAGGTCAGCGGCGACGACCTGGCGAAGTACCTGCAGCCGTACGTCGATCCGCTGTACACCGACTCGTTCCACTTCACCCGGAAGTGGCTGCAGCGGGCGGCCGGCAAGGCGACCGACGTCAGCGGCGACGTCTACAAGACCTCCCGGCTTCTCAACCTGCCGAAGGAGTACGTGATGGTTTTCCGCGTACTGCTCGGCTGCGTCGGTATCGCCGCGCAGCTCGACGCCGAGGCCCCCTACCGCGAGATCATGTACCGCTGGGTGCCGGGTCTGGTGGAGGACGAGGACGCCCCGGTCGAACCCGCTCCCTGAACTCGCCGAAGGGCCGAGAGCGGACTAGTGCCCCGTGGCACTAGGCGTTCTTGCGGGGGCGGCCCCGGGGGCGCTTGCGGGCGATGACGACGCCGCGGTCGAAGATCTCGCCGCCCCAGACGCCCCACGGCTCGCCGCGGTCGACGGCTTCGGCGAGGCACGGCCGCTGCAGCGGGCACCGTGCGCACAGGGCTTTCGCAGCCTCGAGGTCGGCGGGGTCCTCCGCAAACCACAGGTCGGCGTCGCCGCTCTGGCAGGGAAGTTCGAGCTGTTTCAGGCGGCCGGGTGCCGGGTCGCAATCGGACGGGAACGATTCGATGGTGGGTAGATCGGTGATGGTCATGAAGTGGGCTTTCGCAGGTGGGTCAGAGGGATCCGTGTGCGAAGCCCCGGGCCGGAGCAGAAAGATCACGGCCGCGGGGATTCGCTGAAGCGATTCGCCGCGGCCGGTACAGAGACTCGGTCAGTCCGTCAGATACTCAACTGGATCGACGGGCCGCCAGTGGGGGCCACGGGGAATCGCCGGCGCGCTCGCGCAGCCGCCGGTACGCGTGCTGCTGCCAGATGGGCGCCATGGGCCAGATGAATCTTCATCGGAACGATTCCTTCCTCGATCGCGAAGCGGTGGTCAACGTCGACCAGGGTACGCCGACCGCCCGGCGGCGCACAATCTATTTTTGACCTGCGACGACACTCCCTAGCTAGCCGACTTCGCGACGCTGTTCGCGCGTCGATCCAGGAGCCCCGACGGCGACTCGGCAACAGGGTCGCGACACGCGGCGGAGGCTGGGAGTGTCAGGAGCGGTGGGCGGCAATCACGGCGAGGATCGGAGTGCCGATCGCGTCGACGCGGTCGGCGGTCATGCCGCTGACGCGACTCAGTGCGCCGGTGTCGGCGGGCAGGATCCGGGCGAGCTGCTTGAGCACGTTGCCGCTGCACACGTTCACTTCGGCGAGTTCGTTCTCGGCGGCGTAGTCGCTCCGCCACTGTTTGAGCGCCTCGAAGACCGCCTTGTCGGGACCGGTGGACGCCTCCGGCAGCGTCGGGGCCGACTTCTCGTGGGGCACCAGACCGTCGAGGAAGCGGGAACGACGACGCGTGGCCGCGCGGCCCTCGTTGCGCGCCAGCGACCACGACACGTGCAGGTGCTGCCGCGCACGCGTGACGCCGACGTAGAGCAGGCGCCGCTCTTCTTCGACCTCCTCGGGCGACTTACTGGCCCGCCCGAGCGGCACCGACCCCTCGTGCACGCCGGTGATCAAGACCGCGTCCCACTCGAGCCCCTTGGCCGCGTGCAGGGACGCGAGGGTGACACCGCGCTGCTCGTCGCCGCCGGTGCGGGCGCGGTCGTGCAGGCTGCGCACCAGGTCGGCGAAGGTGCGGTCCGGCCGTTCGGCGAGCACCTCGTCGGCCAGTTCGACGAGCCGCGTCATCTGCTGCCAATTGACCTTGGTCTGGACGCCGGACGGCTCGGACTCGGCGTAGCCCAGCGGCGACAGCGCGGCCCGCACGGCCTGCGCGGGCGCCATCGGCGGAGGAGCGCCCTGCGCCAGCGTCCCGAGACGCCGCAGCGCCGCCCGCACCTGGGGTCGTTCGAAGAAGCCCTGGTCGCCGCGCACGCGATAGGCGATGCCGGCCGCACTCAGCGCTTCCTCGTAGCCCTCGGACTGCACATTGATGCGGTACAGCACGGCGATCTCGTCGGCGTCGACACCGGCCCGCAGCAGACGCTTGATCTCGGCCACCACCCCGACCACCTCGGAGTTCTCGTCCGGGTACTCGGCGAACACCGGCTCCGGGCCGCTCGGGCGCATGCCGATCAGCTCGAGGCGGGTGCCGGCCACCCGGCCCTTCGCCTTCTCGATGACGCCGTTGGCCAGCGCCACCACCTGCGGGGTGGAGCGGTAGTCGCGCTCCAGGCGCACCAGCGTGGCCTCCGGGTAGGTGCGCGTGAAGTCGAGCAGGTAGTCCGGGGTGGCCCCGGTGAAGCTGTAGATGGTCTGGTTGGCGTCGCCCACCACGGTCAGATCATCGCGTCCACCGAGCCACGCGTTCAGCAACTGCTGCTGCGCCGGGGTCACGTCCTGATACTCGTCGACGACGAAGCTGCGGTAGCGCGACCGGAACTCCTCGGCAATCGACGGCGTGCTGCCGAGCACCTCGGCGGTATAGATGATCAGGTCCTCGAAGTCGAAGAGCCAGTCCCCCGACGACGGGAGCTTGCCCTCCTCGTAGGCGGCGAAGACCTGCCCGATCAGTTCGGCGCGGATCGGCACATCGCGGCCGGCGCTGCGCGCGGCGTACCCCTCCGGACCGATGAGGCTCGACTTGGCCCATTCGATCTCCCCGGCCAGGTCGCGGATCAGTTCCCGGTCGGCGGTGTCCAGGCCCACCTCGCGGGCGGCACGGCGCACCATCGGGAACTTGCTGTCCATCAGCTCCCAGCGCGTATCGCCGAAGGCGAGCGGCCAGAAGTAGCGCAGCTGGCGCAGCGCGGCAGCGTGGAAGGTGAGGGCGGAGACCTGGCCGCCGGGCCCGGACACCCCGAGCGCTCCGAGCCGGTCGCGCATCTCGGCGGCGGCGCGGGCGGTGAAGGTGACGGCCAGGACCTGGCTGGGGTTGACCTGACCGGAATCGACCAGCGCGGCGATGCGGCGGGTGATGGTGCGGGTCTTGCCGGTGCCCGCACCGGCGAGCACGCACACCGGCCCGCGCGGTGCGAGCACGGCCTCGAGCTGCTGCGGGTCCAGCCCGTCGCGGATGCCCGATTGCCCGGGTCTATCTGGACGAGTCATGGCACGAGATTCTCACGCGGCACCGACATCGGTGGCCGCGAGCGCGGTGGGCCAGCGGTCAGAGCAGACCGAGCTGGCTCATGACCTCGCCGATGCCCGGATTGGTCTTGGTGGAGCCGTCGGCGAACTTCACCGTGGGGACCACGTGATTGCCGCCGTTGACGCTGCCGACGAACGCGGCGGCCTCCGGGTCGGCTTCGATATCGATCTCGGTGTACTCGATCTTGTTGCGGTCCAGCCCACCCTTGAGGCGGCTGCAGAACGGGCACCAGGAGGTGGTGTAGACAGTCAGATCGGCCATACGGACCATTCTAGAGGCCGCGTGCGGGCAACCGCCCAGCTGGTGATCAGCGACCGCGCGATCGACACCGGCGGCGGCAGCATCAGCGCCGTCTCGTCGCTGCCGCTGCCCCAGTCCGCGTCGGCCTCGAGTGCCTCGCGCACCTGGTCGCGGGTGAACCACTGCGCCTCGGCGAGTTCGCCGTCGAGCAGTTCCACGGGCTGGGCCGGATCGGCGGTCGCCTCGAAGCCGAGCATCAGCGATCGCGGGAAGGGCCAGGGCTGCGACCCGACATACTGCGGTGAATGCGCGACGACGCCGACCTCCTCGGCCACCTCGCGGATCACGCACTGCTCCAACGACTCTCCGGGTTCGACGAAGCCGGCGAGGGTGGAGAACCACGGGCGCGGCCAGGCGTGCTGGCGGCCGAGCAGGATCTGGTCGGAGCCGTCGTGGACCACCATGATCACCGCGGGATCCGTCCGCGGATACTCCTCGGTGCCGCCCGCGGTGCGGCGGACCCAGCCGGAGCGATCGCTCGTGGTCGGGCTGCCGTCGGACGGTGAGAACGCAGCGGACCGGTGCCAGTTGAGGACGCCGAGCGCGGTGGCGACCAGACCGGCCTCGTCGCCGGAGAGCAGGTGGGCGCCGCTGCGCGGCTCGCCCAACGGCTCGGCGACCTCGCCGCGGCGCAGCGCCCACAGGTCGGTCTCGCCGAGCACCCCGAGGAACACGGCATCGGCGACCGGCTGGGCACCCACGTCGACGGCCGACGTCCAGCGCAGCGCGCCCGTCGCGTCGACCGGGTAGCGACCGCGCTCGTCGACCAGCAGGACTTGGGCGCGCGCCCATCCGGCGGCCAGTCGCTCGGCGTCGTCGCGCAGATGATCGGCACGGTCGAAGACCGCTTGGGACAGCAGCGGGGGCGTCTGGAACGCGAAGGCGGCCATCGGATCAGGCCCGCCCGCCCTGACGCACGTAGAGCAGCCGATCGCCCTCTTCGATCTCCTCCACGTGCGAGTCGCCGACGCGGTACAGCGTGCCGTCGCGCACCACGCCGAGCACCAGGTCGCGGGTGTGTGCGGGCGAACCGCCGGTCTCCGACGGCTCCACCTCGCGCTCGGCGATGGCGTAGCCCTCCTCCGGGCTGAGCAGGTCCTCGACCACCTCCACCACCGACGGGGTGATGGTCGCGATGCCGAGCAGGCGGCCGGCGGTCTCCGAGGACACCACCACCGAGTTGGCGCCGGACTGGCGCATCAGGTGGGTGTTCTCCGATTCGCGAATGGAGACCACGATCTTGGCGCGCGGATTCAACTCGCGCGCGGTGAGGGTCACCATCACGGCGGTGTCGTCGCGGTTGGCCGCGATCACCAGGGCCGCGGCGTGCTGCACACCGGCCAGTCGCAGCACGTCGGACTTGGTGGCGTCGCCGCGGACCGTGACGAGGCCGTGCGCGGCAGCGACGTCGAGGGCGGCCTGGTCCTCGTCGACCACCACCACTTCGCTCGGTCGCACGCCGTCGGCGAGGACGGCCGCGGTGGCGGTCCGCCCCTTGGTGCCGTAACCGATGACGACGGTGTGATTGCGCACCCGATTCCTCCAGTTCTGGATCTTGATGGCCTGCCGCGACCGCTCGGTGAGCACCTCCAGGGTGGTACCGATCAGCACGATCAGGAACAGCACGCGCAGCGGGGTGATGAACAGGACGTTGATCAGGCGGGCCGACTCGGTGATCGGCGTGATGTCGCCGTAGCCGGTGGTCGACAGCGTCACCGCCGAGTAATAGAGCGCGTCGAGATAGCTGAGCGTGGTGCCCTTGGCGTCCCGGTAGCCGGACCGGTCGATGTAGACCACCAGCGAGCACAGCAACAACGCCAGCAGCGCCCAGAGCACGCGGCGGCCGATGGCGCGCGCCGGACTCTTCTCCAGTTCCGGGATCTTGACGATGCCCACGAGCGCGTAATCGGGCTTGTCGAACAGGTCGTCGCCGGTGAGCCGGGACATCCGCAGGCGCTTACGCATCACAGGCCTCGCGCGTGGTCGTCCTCACGTCTGTGAAGGCTACTCGATCGATGCGGGCTCGACGGCCAAGAGTGCCGCCAGCTCCGTCGCGTCCGGCAGCCGGTCCGGTTCCAGCGTGTAATGGTGGCGGACGTAGACGAACGCGGCGCGGACCGCGCTGACATCGACGCCGCGCAGCCGCGCCCACGCCACCCGGTAGGCGGCCAACTGCAGTTCCAGCGCGCCCCGCTTGGCGGGTTCGGGCACCGCACCGGTCTTCCAGTCCACCACCAGGTAGCCGTCGCCGTCGGCGAAGACCGCGTCCATCCGGCCGCGCACCACCGTCGATCCGATCACCGTCTCGAAGCCCACTTCCACTTCCAGGGGTGTCCGGTCGGCCCACGGCGAGGCGAGGAACGCGGCGCGCAGCACTTCGAGGTCGTCGTCGACAGCGGTCTCGTCGGCGGCGCCGGGCAGCTCGTCCAGGTCGAGCAGCCGGGTGGCGCCGAAGCGGCGTTCCACCCAGGCGTGAAAGGCGGTGCCGCGACGCGCCATCGGATTGGGCCGGAACGGGACGGGGCGACGCAGCCGCGCGGCGAAGGCGGCCTCGTCGGTGCCCAGCTCCACGAGCTGGCTCACCGACATCTGTCCGGGCAGTTCGACGTCGACGGCCTCGGCCGCGGACCGGCGGCGTTCGGCCAGCAGCGCCTCCACCTCCGCCCGCCACGCCAGAATCTCCGGGTCGTCGGTGGGCGGCGCCGGTCGCGGCACCAGGGCCCGCTCGGCCCGCGCCTCGTCCACCGCGCGCGCCGCCGCCAGCAGCGCTCCGCGCCGATCGCCCAAGCGGTCCACCGGCCAGGCCGCACTCACCGGTTCGAGCGTCATCGGGTTCTCCACGCCGTCCTCGGGGACGGGCGCGTCGACGTCGACGGTGAGCGCCGGCGAATCGGCGGCGGCCACCAGCTCCACCAGTTCGAGGTAGAAGTCCGAGCCGCCGCGCGGCTTGTCGCCGGTGGCCGACCAGTGATGGGCGGTCACCAGCAGCGTCTCCTTGGCGCGGGTCAGGGCCACGTAGAGCAGCCGCCGGTCCTCGTCGAGGCGGCGCGCCTTGATTGCCTCCTTGTGCTCGGTGAGCGCTTCCTCGAGTTCCTTGCGGTCGCCGAGCCCGGCGAGCCGCAGCGACGGAAAGCCTTCGGTGTCGTCCTGGCTCAGGTCCCCGCGCAGAGCTGCGGGCAGCTCCCGCGCCGAACCCAGCCAGGTGGTGTCGGCCTTGGCGCTCGGGAAGATGCCGCGCGCCAGGTGCGGCACCACGACGATGTCCCATTCCAGCCCCTTGGCGGCGTGCACGGTGAGGATCTGCACGCGGTCCTCGGCCACTTCCACCTGCCCGGCCTCGAGTCCCTTCTCCACCGACTCGGCGGCGTCGAGGAAGCTCAGCAGGCCGGGCAGCGTGGCTCCCGGCCGCTCGGCGTAGGCGGCCACGTATTCGGCGAAGGCGTCGAGGTGTTCGCGGCCGGTGATCGCACCGCGCATGCGGCGGGCCCGCAGCTGGGCCTCGACGGCCACCCCGATGGTCTGTTCGACGTCGGCGACGAGCTCCGGCAGCGGCTGGCCGATCCGCCGCCGCAGACGCTCCAGCTCGCGACCGAACGCCCGCACCCGCTGGTAGCCGGCGGCGGTGTACCGCTCCGCCTCCCCCGGATCGACGAGGGCATCGCCGAGTCCGGCGGCGTCGACGGACTCGGCGGGCAGCGAGGCCGCCAGCGCGGAATCGAGTTCTTCGCGCGTGGCGACGGCACCGGACACCGGGTCCAGGCGGCGCGCGGCCAGTTCCCGCGCGCGGCGCCACAGCGCCGACAGGTCGGCGGCGCCGAGCTGCCAGCGGGCACCGGTGAGCAGACGCATGGCGGCGGTCCCGGCCATCGGGTCGGCCATCAGGGTCAGGGTCGCCACGATGTCGGTGATCTCCGGGACGTGCAGCAGGCCGCCGATGCCGACCACCTCGACGGGGATGCCGCGCTCGGAGATCTCGGCCGCCATCGGCGCGGAGTCCTCGTTGCGGCGCACCAGCACCGCCACGGTCGGCGGCTGCTCCCCGCGACCCTCGGCGTCCCGGTAGGCGGCCTCCACGTGGTCGGCGATCCACCGGCGCTCGTCGTCGACCGTTTCGGTGAGCGCGAGCCGCACCGTGCCCTCCGGGGCCCCGTCGCGCGGACGCAGCGTGGAGACCGGCACCCCGCGGGCCCGCAGCTGCGCCGAGACCTCGTTGGCCAGGTACAGCGTGCCCTGACAGTTCCGCCAGCTGGTGAGCAGTTCCCGACGGTGCGCGGGCGCCCAGCCGCCGGGCTCGTCCACCGGACGCGGGAAGTCGTGCGCGAAGCGCGGCAGATTGGCCGCCGACGCGCCGCGCCACCCGTAGATCGACTGGATGGGGTCGCCCACCGCGGTGACCGCGACCGGCGCTTGCCCGGCCCCGCCGAACAGCGCCGACAGCAGCAGCCGCTGCGAGTGACCGGTGTCCTGGTATTCGTCGAGCAGGACCGCCTTGATGCCGCCGCGTTCGGTCGCGACCACCTCGGGGTGGGTGGTGACCAGTCGCGCGGCCAGCGACATCTGGCTGCCGAAGTCCAGCGCGCCCTGCTCGGCCATCTTGGCTCGCAGCGCCGTGACCAGTGGCAGGAACTCGCGGCGCTCGTCGATCACGGCCTGCACCCCGCGCAGCGCCTGACTGGGCTCGGCGCGCTGGCGCGGCCCCTTCGGAAGCGTGTCGATCAGGGTGTACAGGTCGGTACCGGCCGCGCGCAGCGCGTCGTCGTCGACGAGGTGCTCGGCCATCTCCGAGTACAGATTCAGCACCGCCTCGGTGACGCTGGACGGCACCTTGGGGGTGTTCAGCTCGTGCGGCCAGGAGGTGACTACCGAGAAGGCCAGCTGCCACAGTTCGGTCTCGCTGAGCAGCGTGGACGACGGTTCCACCGGCAGCAGCAACCCGTAGTCGGCGATCAGCCGCCCGGCGTAGGCGTGATAGGTGCTGACCTCGGCGTCGGCGCTGCGCAGCACCTGCCGTAGTTCCCCGCCCGGATCCCAGTCGTGCAGGGCCGACGAGCCGGCGAGCATGGCGAGACGACGGCGGATGCGCGCGCCGAGCTCGCTGGCCGCCTTCCGGGTGAAGGTGAGGCCGAGGATCTCGTCGGGGGCCACCAGTCGGTTGGCCACCAACCACACCACCCGCGACGCCATGGTCTCGGTCTTGCCCGCACCGGCCCCGGCCACCACCAGCATCGGTTCGAGCGGCGCCTCGATCACCTCGACCTGCTCGTCGGTGGGCAGCGGCAGACCGAGCGCGCCCGCCAGCACCCGAGCGCCGATCAGGCCGGACGGGTGCGGCGCAGAGGGCTGTTCAGTCATCGATGACCGCCTTCCCGCGGAGTTGGGCGGGACAGCTGGTGACCAGCCCGCAGTGTTGGCAGCCGGAGTTGACGGAGGCGACGAAACCGGGCCCGATCCCGGCGCGCGCCGCGCCGCGCACCACCGCCACCCATTCGTCCACCTGCTCGGGCGTCAGCGGCTCCTGCACGCGTTCGGCGGCGCCGGTCTTGCGGTTCGGTGTGGCCACGTACACCAGTCGGCCGCCGCCGGTGGTGCCCGCGGGCAGCCCTTCCACACCGCCGAGCAGCAGCGCCAACTGGTAGGCGGCCAACTGCGGGTGGGCGGCCGCGTCAGCGGCGGTGATCACGGTCTTGCCGGTCTTCACGTCGATCACCACCGGACGGCCCAGATCGTCGGTCTCCAACCGGTCGATGCGTCCGGTGAGGGTCACCGGCAGCTCGTCCGGGCGGCCGTCGGCGTCGACGCCGGGCGGCACCGCGGCGGTCAGCGCCACCTCGACGGCGGCTTCGGTGAGTTCGGACCGCGAATACTCCAGCCAGTCCCGGAAGTTGGTGAGCATGGTCTCCGCGCGCCGCAGCTCGCGTTCGCTGAACCAGGCGGCGGGCGAGGCGACGCGGTCCCAGATCTCGTGCAGGGCCGTGGTGACCTCGGCGTGGTCGAGCTGCCCGGCCACCGCCTGCACCAGCGTGTGCACCAGGGTGCCGGTCACCGCCGGTTCGGCGTCGCCGTCGCGCCCGCCGTGCCGTTCGAGCATCCAGCGCAACGAGCAGCTGGTGAGCGAGTCGACGGTCGACGGCGACAGCGTGAGCGCGCCCTGGTCCGGCGTCCACAGCGGGGCGCCGCTGGACGGGTCGAGCAGGCCGTACCACTGCTGCGGCGGGGCCGCGGGCACCTCGGCGTCGGCCAGCTCGGCCAGCAGCGCGGCGGCCGCCTCGCGCCGCACCGCGGTGGTGTCCGGATCGACGAGGGCCGCGCGCAACTCGGCCACCATCGACGGCAACGACAGCAGGCGGCGCAGCCCGCCGTCGAGCGGGATCTCGTCGGCCTGGTCGCCGTGGCGGTCGTGGTCGGCACCGTAGCCACCGAGGGCGTCGGCGATCTCCGGCACGAACCTCGACGGCGAGGCATCGCCGGTGCCGTCCTCCACCGCGGTGACCAGCAGCTGACTGCGCGCGCGGGTGCACGCCACCAGCAGGAGGCGGCGTTCGTCGGCCAGCAGTTGGGCGTTCCGGGAGACGGTGTCCACGGCCTGCGCGTCGAGCCCGTCCAGCACGTCGAGCAGCGCGGGGGTGCCCAGGACGCTGCCCCGACTGCGCAGCGACGGCCACAGCCCGTCGAGCACCCCGGCCACGGCGACCACCTCCCACTCGCGGCCGGCCGCCGAATGCGCCGACAGCAGCTGCACCGCGTCGGCCGCGGCGGCGGGCGTGCGCGATTCGCGCGGGATCTGCAGCTGGCTCAGGTAGTGCAGGAAGCCGCTCAGCCCGCCCGCGGGGACGTTGTCGGTGTACGACGCGGCCGCCTCGAACAGCGCCAGCATGGCGTCGAGGTCGCGGTCGGCCTGCCCGCCCGCCCGGTCGCCGCGCAGGGACCGGAGCAGCCAGGTGCGTTCGAGGCCGGACGCCTGCCAGGACCTCCACAGCGTCTCCTCCACGCCGAGTCCGCCGCGGTCGGCGGCCCACGCGGCCCGCACCACCTTCAGGGTCCGGGCCAGCGGCTGCGCCTCGAACTCGGTGAGACCGGCCAGGTAGGGCGCGGCCCGATCGGGATCGGCCAGGGCTGCGGCCAAAGCGCTGAGCGAGTCGGGCGGTCCGTCGTCGACGGTGTGGGGCGGTCCGTCTTCGACGGTGTGGGGCGGTCCGTCGACGTCGGGCACCGCCGGGGCCGCCGGTTCGACGACCACCTTGCCCTCCTCGTGCAACCGACGGACACCGCGCCGGAGTCGACGCAACTGACCCGGGCCGGCCGCACCGATCGGCCCGGACAACAGGGTCACCACGTCGTCGGGGCCCAGCAGCTCCGGGGAGCTGCCGGCCCGTAGGGCGAGCGCGAAGGCCTCCACCGCGCGCTGCCGGAACAGCGGGAGGTCGCTGGTGGGCGTCACCACCGGTACTCCGGCCGAGGAGAAGGCGCGCCGCAGCGCGGGCAGCATCCGCGGCACCGAGCGTACTATCACCGCCATCTCCGACCACGGCACGTCGTCGAACAGGTGCGCGCGCCGCAGCAGGTCGGCCACCGCGGTCGCCTCTTTGGCGGCCGAGGAGAACACCCGCACCGACGCGGCACCGGGACCCGGCGCCGGGTCGGGGAACGGCTGCGAACGGGCGCCGGGCAGTCGGGCGGCCAGCGCGCGACCCACCGTCGGCACCTCTCCCGCGGCGCGGTGACTCTGCGTCAGCACCACATCCCGGCCGTCGGGCAGTTCGGCGAAGAAGCGCGGACTGGCACCGCGGAAGGAGTAGATCGACTGGTCGGGGTCGGCGGCGATCACCGTGAGATCGGCGCCGGTGCCGATCAGCTCCACCAGCCGGGCGGCCTGCGGGTCCAGGTGCTGGGCGTCGTCGACCAGCAGGTGTCGGATGCGGGCGCGCTGATCGGCCAGCAGGTGCGGTTCCAGGGCGAAGGTCGACAGTGCCGAGCCCACCAGTTCGGCGGCATCGACCGCCTGCGGACCGGCTTCCGGCGAGTCGATGCCCACCGCCCCGCGCAGGAGCATGGTCTGCTCGTACTGGGCGAAGGCGCGTCCCGCCGCCGCCCACTCGGGCCGCGCGTGCTCGCGCCCCAGTGCCATCAGGTCTTCCGGCCCCAGGCCGCGCTCGGCGGCCCGCATCAGCAGATCGCGCAGGGCCTGGGCGAAGCCGTCGGTGGCCAGCGCCGGACGCAGCGACGCCGGCCAGTACGCGGCGCCGTCTTCGAGGTCGCCGGCGAGCAGTTCGCGCAGGATCACGTCCTGCTCGGATCCGGTGATCAACCGGGGCGGCGGATTGCCGTGCGCGCTGGCCTGCAAGCGCAGCACCGCGAACGCGTACGAGTGGACGGTCCGCACGAGCGGCTCGCGCAGGGCCGCGCCGGTCCGCGAGTGCCCGGCCGCGAGCACGCGCCGGGTGATCTCGCTGCGCACAGCCACCGCCGACCGGCGGTTGGCGGTCAACACCAGGACCGATTCGGGGTCGGCGGCGTCGTCGAGCAGTCGGGCGACGGCGACGTCGATCAGCAGCGCGGTCTTGCCGGTGCCGGGTCCGCCGCGCACCCGATACGGCCGCCACGGGCGTTCGGGGTCGGCCTGATGCCCGGGTGTCAACAGCGCCGCCGCTTCCGCCGGCCAGGTGCGGGCGGGCAGCTCGAACGGTGCCGGGGAGGCGATCAATCGAGTCTGCGCGGTGGCCATACGCCCATGGAAGCACGCCCCTGCGACACTGATGACATGGCCCGCGCCCTCCACACCCATCTGTTCGGACCCGCCGACGCGCCGACCGTGCTGGCTCTGCACGGTCTCACCGGGCACGGCAAGCGCTGGGAGCATCTGGCACCGCTGCTGCCCGAGCTGCGGGTGGTGGCACCGGACCTGCTCGGGCACGGACATTCGCCATGGACGCCGCCGTGGTCGATCGAGGATCACGCCGCGGCCGTCGCCGACGCCGTCGAGGCGCACGTCCCCCGCGAGCGGCGGCCGCTGACGGTGGTGGCCCACTCGTTCGGCGCCGCCGTGGCCCTGCGACTGGCGCACGACCGCCCCGACCTGGTCGACGGCCTGGTGCTGCTGGACCCCGCGCAGGGCCTGGACCCGGAATTCGCCTTGGCGATGGCGCAGAACAGCATTACCTACCGCGGCTACCCCGATGCGGCCACCGCGCAGGCCGCCAAACGCGCCGAGGGCTGGGGCGCGGTGCACGCGAACATCCTCGACGGGGAGATCGTCGACCATCTGATCGAGGACGGCGACGGAGTGGCCTGGCGGGTGTGCGCCCCGGCCGCCACCGCCGCGTGGAGCGAACTGGCGCGTCCGGCGCTGTTGCCGCCGGCACAGGTGCCCACCCGGGTCGTCGTGGCGGCACGGGTGCAGCCGCCCTTCGTCACCGCCGACTTCCTCGCCGCGTGCGCCGCCGACCGCGCCGACACCGTGCGGGTCACGCACGTCGACACCGAACACATGGTGCCCTTTCTCGCGCCCGACACGGTGGCCGCGCTGATCCGGGAGGTGCTCTAGCCGATGGCCAGGATCAGCGACGCCCAGATCGAAACGGTCCGCGCGCTGATCGCGGCGATCCCGCCCGGCGAGGTCAGCACGTACGGGGACCTGGCCGAGGCCGCCGGTCTCACCAATCCGCGCCAGGTGGGGTGGATCCTGCGCACCGACGGCGCCGACCTGCCGTGGCAGCGTGTGGTGCCTGCGTCCGGTCGGCCCACCATCGACAAGGCGACCCGCCAACTGGATCTCCTTGCCGCCGAAGGGGTTCCGATCCACGACGGACGAATCCTGTTGCGCGAGTGCCGCACTCGCCTGCTCCGTGAACCGGACTCACGCGGACGACGAACGGAAAGCTAAACGAGCAGTCGGACCTTGTCGACGACCCGCAGCAGACCGGGCAGGGCGCCCGCGGTGGAACGCGGGTGCAGCGCGTGCACGCCGAGCCGGAACATGGTGGCGCGCAACAGCATCTGCGGCCACTCCTCCAGGTGCGACCAGCGCTCGATGAGCTCGTCGTCGGCCCCGCCCCAGGCGAGCGCGTCGACCACGACCACCGCCGACGCCCACGACGCCGGGCGCCAGTACGGCACGATGTCGGTGATCGCCGGGGCCGCGGCACCGGCGAACAGCACGGTCCCGAAGAGGTCGCCGTGCACCACCTGCTGGGTCATCTTGACCGGTCGACGCAGACCGGCGAGTTCCTTGATCGCCGCGACGGAGGCATCGCCGTCGTCCTCGGTCGGGGTCGGCATGCCCGCCCCGCGCGCGGACCGCAGGGGCGGCTCCTCCCAGGCGCCGCGGTCGGCGGCGTTGAAGACGTCGACGTCGTCGAACGGCGGCGCCGGCGGCTGCAGCAGAAAACGCGGACGTTCGAGCTTGGCCAGCGCGGCGTTCAGGCGATCGGCGACGGCCAGCACCTCGTCGTACCGCGGTTCCGGGCTGCCCGCCACGTAGGTGTCGGCGCGCCAGCCGGAGACCACATAGCGGCCGTCGGTGGCGCGCAGCGGGCGGGCGATCCGCATGCCCTCCACGTACAGGTTCTCCCGGGCGTTCGCCGACCAGGCGGCCCGCGCGTGGTCGGGCACCAGGGTCAGGACCACTTCGCCGACGCGCCAGCCGAGCACGCCGCTGCCTTCCATGGCGATGGGCGGGTGCGCGGTCAGACCGAAGGTGGTCAGCACCTGTTCCGGTGGCGCGGCGATCGTGGTCACGATGCCACAGACTACCCAGGCAAGCGCTCGGTTTCCGGGTGCCACACCGGCCCGCGCGTCGCCGATCAGCGGTGATCCACCCCGCCGCGCAGGACGGAGGCGGAGTCAGTAGGTCGGCATCTCGGGGTCCACCTGCTGCGCCCACGCCAGGATGCCGCCCTCCAGGTGCACCACCCGGTCCAGTCCGGCCGCCCGCAGCGCCGCCAGCGCCTGCGCCGAACGGATCCCGGTCTTGCAGTACAGGACCACCCGACCCTCGCGCGGGATCTGGGCCGACGCCCGACCGTCGACGATGTCGCCGCGCGGCACCAGCCGGGCGCCGGGCAGCGCCGCGATCTCCCATTCGACCGGTTCGCGCACGTCGATCAGCACCGGCGGATCGTCGCTGTCGAGTTCGGCGCGCAGCTGCAGCGGCGTGATCGACGACGTGTCGGCCGCGGTGTCGGCGTCGACGACGGCGGGGATGCCGCAGAACGCGTCGTAATCGATCAGCGCGGTGATCGGCGCGCGGTCCGGATCGCGCGCGAACCGCACGGTCCGGTGCGTCATCGCGAGCGCGTCGTAGATCAGCAGGCGCCCCAGCAGCGGATCGCCGATGCCGCAGAGCAGCTTGATCGCCTCGGTGCCCATCAGCGAACCGATGGTGCCGCAGAGCAGCCCGAAGACGCCGCCCTCGGCGCACGACGGCACCAGTCCGGCCGGCGGCGCCTGCGGGTACAGGTCGCGATAATTGAGGCCGCGCCCGTCCGGTGCGTCCTCCCAGAACACCGACACCTGACCGGAGAACCGGAAGATGGAGCCCCACACGTACGGCTTGTGCGCGAGCGCCGCGGCGTCGTTCACCAGGTAGCGGGTGGCGAAGTTGTCGGTGCCGTCCAGGATCAGGTCGTAGCGACCGAACAGCTCCACCGCATTATCGTTGGTGAGCACGACGTCGTGCAGTTCCACCCGAACCAGCGGATTGATCGCGGCGATCGCGTCCCGCGCCGATTCGATCTTCGCGCGCCCCACGTCGGCCACGCCGTGCAGGATCTGTCGCTGCAGATTGGATTCGTCGACCACGTCGAAGTCGACGATGCCCAGCGTGCCCACGCCCGCCGCCGCCAGGTAGAGCAGCGTCGGCGAGCCGAGGCCGCCCGCCCCCATCACGAGGACGCGCGCGTTCTTCAGACGACGCTGACCCGCCACCCCGACGTCGGGAATGATCAGGTGCCTGCTGTACCGCGCGATCTCCTCGGCGGTCAGCTCGGGCCCCGGCTCGACGAGCGGCGGCAGCGCGGACGCCGGGGTCATTTGTCCGGGTAGGGCCAGGCGCTCGCTCGGCAGGTGTACGTCCGGTTCGCCTTCATCTCCGGATCGAGCGCCATGATCTCGCTGTTGGACGTACCGAAGGTCTGCTGCATCATGATCGGCGCGAGCCCGCCGTTCTGCTCGCACGGCAGATGGTGTTCGTAGCCGATACCGTGGCCGACCTCGTGGTTGATCAGATACTGGCGGTAGGCCAGATCGTCGCCGCCGAAGGCCGAGGCACCGCGCACCCAGCGCGCCTCGTTGAGCACCACCCGGCCCTCCGGCGGGTAGAAGCACGACGTCTCCAGCTTGATCTGGTAGCCGCACAGATCGCGCGAGGTCGCCGTGGAGGTCAGCGAGATCCGCAGATCCGGCTCCCCCTTGTCGATGCGCCGGAAGGCGACCTTGCCGCCGCCGATCCAGCTCTTCGGGTTGGCCAGCGTCGCGTCGACGAGCTTGGCGAAACTCTTGTCACCGCCGAAGTTCTGCGGATTCAGTCCGTCCTCCACCTCGACGGTGTAGGTGTACACCTCGTTGCCGTGACCCAGCTTGTCGGTGGTACCGGGCACCACGGAGAAGACCTGCTCCCCTTTGACCGTGAACGCCCCGCCCGCGGGCAGCGCACCGGCAGGCAGCGCCGCGGCGGCGATGTCGGCGGTCGGCGCACCGATCGCCGTGGTCTCCTGCGCGACGTCGACGTTGCGCGCCTTCGGATCGATGGGCGCGGCCACCTGTGCGTCGCCGGAACCGTCGTCGGTGATCGTCACGACCAGCAGGACGACGGTCAGCACCGCGAGCACGCCGATGGCGTAGGCACGCCACCCGTAGGCGTGCAGAAAACCGCTCACAGCGCCGCGTTTGCGCTCCTCGGAGTCCTCGTCGCGCTCACCGATCGGATCCCAACGGGCCCGCAACGGCTGATCGGGCCGCGGGCGTCGGGGCCGCGTCGGGCCAGGTGGAGGTGTAGCAGTCACGTCCCAACTGTCTCACAGCACGGGGTACCATACCGCATCCGCCCCGTCGTTTCGACGTGCACCCCGTTCGGCGCGGCCGGGGCGGCGAGTACGCTGCTAGCCATGTCAGCCGCTGATTTCTCTGCTTCCTCGGGCGCCGGAGGCGCCGCCCAGTATCGGAGCAGCACTCGTCTCCCGCGCAGCGCGCGACGCCGCCAACTGCTCGATGCGGCCAGCGAGATCTTCGTCGAACGCGGCTACCACAGCGCAGGTATGGACGAGATCGCCGCCGCGGCGGGCGTCAGCAAACCCGTTCTGTATCAGCACTTTCCGTCGAAGCTCGACCTGTACATCGCCGTCGTCGACTCGCACGCCGAGAAGCTGGTCTCCGATGTGAACCGCGCGCTGCTGACCACCACCGACAATCACCAGCGCGTCCGCGCCGCCGTCGGTGCCTTCTTCGACTTCATCGACGAGGACAACTCCGGCTACCGCCTGATCTTCTCCTCCGATGCGAAGGATCCGGCGGTGATCCGTCGCGTCGAGGGCGCCAGCGAAGCGTGCGTGGACGCGGTCTACGGCCTCGTGATGACCGACTCCGGCCTGGACCCGCACCGCTCCCGCATGCTCGCCGCCGGCATGGTCGGCGCCAGCCAGGTGAACGCGCGCTACTGGCTCGAGGCCAACCGGCCGATCGAGAAGGCCGAGGCCGTCGAGGTGACCGTGGCCCTGCTGTGGCACGGCCTGTCCGGTGTCCCGCGCATCGACGGCGAGACCGGCATCGCTGCGGGGGCTGACTCCGCAGATGCCGGCGGCGCCGCTGCCGAGGGCAGCGACGCCGCAGAAACCGTGGAGTAGACCGAATAGGTCGCGACCGAGTGGGCCCTCGGGGCGAAGGTCAGGAAGCGCCGAAGCCCACCCGGCGGCTCTCCGAGCTGCCGACCTCGACGTAGGAGATCTTGCTTGCCGGCACCAGGACGCGGGAGCCCTTCTCGTCGGTCAGTTCCAGCACGCCCTCGCCGGTGGCCAACGCGTCCGCGACGGACTTGTACACCTTGTCGGCCTTCTCCGTCGTCGACAGCGACAGTTCCCGTGCGGTGTTCTCGATACCGATTTTGACCTCAACGCTCATGGTGTCGAATCCTACTGCAGGCCCCGCCGCGCTCACGCGAGGCCGAGGGCGCGCATCCGCTCCCCGTGTCGCTCCGCGATCGAGTCGAAGAAGGTCGCCACGTCGGTGAGCGAGCCGGTGCCGGAGAAGAGCAGGTCGGTCACGTCGGGGTCTTCGGCGAGCACCCACTGCATGTGCGTGATGGCCTCGCCGAGCAGTCGACGACCCCACAGCGTCAGCGGCGCCGCCACCGCCGGATCGGCCGTGACGGCCGCCCGCACCTGCTCGCACGCCCACTCCGACGACGATGTGTCCGCCATCACCTCGCCGAATGTGTCACGTACCTCTTCCGGCAGGTGATCGACCATCTCGGCGAAGAAGTCCGCCGACATGCCGTCGCCGATATACATCTTGACCAGCACCTCCAGCCAGGTGGAGGGGTCGGTGACCTTGTGATAGCGGTTGAATACGTCAACATGCTGGTCGACGGCGTCGGCGACGTCGCGCCCGGCGGCCGTGACCTGCTCGGCGAGCACCTGGAAATGGTTGATCTCCGAACCGGTCATGCGCAGCAGGGCCACCCGATCGGCGGTGGTCGGCGCCATCGCCCCTTCGGAGATCAGCCGTGCGACAGCGGCGTACTCGCCGGCGAGAAAGATCTCGCACAGGGTCACGACGACGGGGTTCTCGGGCGCTGCGGGCGTGTTCGGCATGGGAGTCAGCGTAGGCAACGGGCTACACTGTGACCAGACGCAGGTCGCAGCCGGGAGTTTTTCCGCTGTGCCCGTCGAACTTATGAGCGCGCACCAAGATCGCTCACGCCGGCGACCCCACCGATTCTCGGGACCCCGTGGAGCTTGACGAGTGCGTGCACGACGCACACGAGAGGCACCAAAACCAATCATGACCACGGATATCAGCACCGCCACAGATCCGAACGACGACGTGCAGACCACCATCGTCGCCGAAGACCACCAGGCCCCCACCTTCGCCGAACTCGGCGTGGACCCCGCGATCGTCGCCGCCCTCGAGGCCGACGGCAAGTCCCGCACCTTCGCGATCCAGGAACTGACGCTGCCCCTCGCGCTGGCCGGCAGCGACCTCATCGGTCAGGCGCGCACCGGCATGGGCAAGACCTACGGCTTCGGCATCCCGCTGCTGCACCGCCTGGTGCACGCCGCCGACTTCGGCCTGCGCCCGCTCGACGGCACTCCGCGCGCCCTGATCATCGTGCCCACCCGCGAGCTCTGCATCCAGGTCCACGAGGATCTGCAGACCGCCGCCAAGGGCGTCACCGTCGACGCGCTGACCGCCGCGGGCAGTGACACCGCCGCCAACCGCCCCCTCAAGCTGACCGCGATCTACGGCGGCCGCCCCTACGACTCGCAGATCGCTGAGCTGCAGGCCGGCGTCGACGTGGTGGTCGGCACCCCGGGCCGTCTGCTCGACCTGGCCCAACAGGGCCACCTGGTGCTGGGCAAGGTTCAGATCCTGGTGCTCGACGAGGCCGACGAGATGCTCGACCTGGGCTTCCTCCCGGACATCGAGCGCATCATGGGCGCCCTGCCCACGCCGCGCCAGACCATGCTGTTCTCGGCCACCATGCCGGGACCGATCGTGACGCTGGCCCGCACCTTCCTGACCCAGCCGACGCATATTCGCGCCGAGCAGGCCAACGACTCCGCGGTGCACGAGCGCACCACCCAGTACGTCTACCGCGCGCACGCCCTGGACAAGGCCGAACTGGTGGCGCGCATCCTGCAGGCCGACGGCCGCGGCGCGACGATGATCTTCACCCGCACCAAGCGCACCGCCCAGAAGGTGGCCGACGACCTCGCCGACCGCGGTTTCTCGGTGGGCGCCGTGCACGGCGACCTCGGCCAGGTGGCCCGCGAGAAGGCCCTGGGCCGGTTCCGCGACGGCACCATCGACGTCCTGGTGGCCACCGACGTCGCGGCGCGCGGCATCGACATCGACGACGTGACGCACGTGATCAACTACCAGTGCCCGGAGGACGACAAGACCTACGTGCACCGCATCGGCCGCACCGGTCGCGCAGGCCGCACCGGCACCGCGATCACCTTCGTCGACTGGGACGAGTTGCACCGCTGGGAACTCATCGACAAGGCCCTGGGCCTGGGCATTCCGGAGCCGATCGAGACGTACTCGACGTCCGAGCGCCTGCAGGAGGAACTGGGTGTGCCCGCCGACGCCACCGGCCGCATCGGCAAGCCCTCCGGTTCGACGTCGGGCTCGCGTTCCGGCGAACGCCGTGAGCCGCGCCGCGAGCGGGAACCGCGCACCGACCGTCCGGCCCGGAACCGTCGTCGCACCCGCGGCGGCAAGACCGCGGACACCGACGGCGCCGCGCCCGCCGCCGAGGCCGCCTCGTCGACCGACGATGCCGCAACCGCACCGACCGAAGGCGGCAAGGCCGAGGGCGGCGCGACCCGCCCGCGCCGTCGCCGTCGTCGCCGTTCCGGCGGCACCGGTGCCGGTGAGACCGCCGCCGCTGCCCCGGCCGCCGACTAGCACCGACCGCTCCCCCTCTTGGCCGCCCGCTTAGCGCCCGAACGCCGCACCCGCCTGGATCTGACGATCACGGCGGTGATCACGGCGTCCGTGGTGCTGGCGGGCGTCCTGCTCTGGTGGACCGCGCCGTCGCGCACCACCGAACTGCGCACCGCCACCGAGGAGCCGGTCGTCGCGCTGCCGACCGAGAGTCTGCCGACCGCGTTCCGCGAACTGTGGCGGGCGCCGTCGGCGGCCACCGACGTCCCGGCCATCGGCAAGGCCACCGTCGTCACTGGCGACGGCGGCCTGCTGGCCGGCCGTGATCCGGCCACCGGCCGCGAACTGTGGAGTTACCGCCGCGACGCGCAGCTGTGCGCGGCCGTCGCCGCCTGGCCGGGCGGAACCAACGACGCCCTCGGCGTGTACCGCAACAGCCGCGGCTGCAGCGAGGTGACCGCGCTCGATGCGAGCTCCGGCGAACGCCGCGGCAACCGCACCAGCGACGCCGACGCCTCGATCACCCTCTCCTACGATCAGACCTTCGCGCTGGCCGCCGGCGACACCCGACTGGAGACCTGGGGCACCAACCTGGTGCGCGGCATCGAGTACGGGCGCGTCGACGCGCCGGTCAACCCGGACGTCGCCCCGGACCGGGATGCCTGCCACCTGTACTCGGCGATCTCCGGCAGCAGTCGGGTCGCGGTGATCGAGCGCTGCTCCCGCGACGAGGGCTACCGGCTGACCATCCTCTCCTCGACACTCACCGACGAAGAGAAGATCCGCGAGTGGGGATCGGAACTGATCACCGACTCCGCGCAGGGCGCGCCCCCCGTGGTGATCGCGACGACCGACTCCACCGTGACGGTGTACGACGGCGGTGACCCGAATCGGCCCGGCCCCACCGTGCGCACCTTCGGCACCGATGCGATCGAGCGGGGCGCCCGCTCGGTCGAGGGCGCGGCGACTCCCCCGGCCGACAGCCGGCCGCTGAACGCTCGGGCCCTGACCACCTACTGGACCGGCCGGTCCACGCTGGTGCTGGACAGCACCACCGGTGAGGCGCGGGTGCAGATCTCCGACACGATCGGCCCCGGCGAGCAGGCCACCGGCCTACTGATCCCGGTGGTCGGCGGCATCACGGTGCGCGATCCGGTCAACGGCGCCGAACTGCGGCGGATCCCCGTGGACCGCGGCGATTACCGCGGCATGGTGTCCCTGCGCACCCTGGGCCCCTACGTGATCGAGCAGCGCGGGGCCGAGATCGTCGTCCTCGGCCCGCCCGCCGAGTGACCGGCGCGGCTCACTCGGACAGTTCGAAGGTCGCCAGCTCGTCGCCGGCCCAGTGTGCACGCAGATTGTCGGCGAGCTCGCGGTAGGCGGTGGCGCCCTTGTTCTTGCGGCCGCGCATCACCGAGGCGCCCGACGCCGAGGCTTCGGCGAAGCGGACGGTGCGCGGGATCGGCGGCGACAGCACCGGGAGGTCGTAGCGGTCGGACACGTCCGACAGCACGTCCCGGCTGTGCGTGGTCCGCGCGTCGAAGAGCGTCGCCACGGTGCCCAGCAGCTTCAGCTCCGGGTTGGTGATCTGCTGGACCTCGGTGACCGTGCGCAGCAACTGCCCCACGCCGCGGTGCGCCAAGGTCTCGCACTGCAGCGGTACCACCACCTCGTCGGCGGCGGTGAGCCCGTTGAGGGTCAGCACGCCCAACGACGGCGGGCAGTCGATCAGGATCACGTCGTAGTCCTGCGCTACCTCGGCCAGCGCGCGCTTGAGGGCGTACTCGCGGCCCGGCCGCATCAGCAGCAGCGCTTCGGCGCCGGCCAGGTCGATGGTGGCCGGCAGCAGGGTCACGTTGTCGTCGGTGTCGAGCAGGACGTCGGCGATGTCTTCCGCGCCGATCAGCACGTCGTGCACCGACTTGGTGAGCGCGTCGGGGTCGTGGCCGAGGGAAAAGGTAAGGCAGCCTTGCGGATCCAGGTCCACCACGAGGACGGAGACGTCTTCGTCGGCCAGTGCGGCGCCGATGGAGGCGGTGGTGGTGGTCTTGGCGACCCCACCCTTCTGGTTCGCGATGGCGAGCGTACGCGTCATAACCCCAACCCTAGTGTGCGTCCGCGCACACCGATTTCGGGGCGTCGGGATTCACGCGTCCGGGGGAAGGCTGTCGGCGGCCCAGTACTGCTGCGAGACGGGCGCGAACAGCAGGCACAGGACCACCACCACGAGCGCCAGGAGCGGCGCACCGAACACCGGGAGATTACTGTCGGTCAACAGCGACCAGCCCACCGGAATCAACAGTAACTGGGTGAGGAGCGCGATCGCCCGACCCCATCGTCGACCCTGATACACGGCCAGGCCGCCGGCCAGCACGCCGCCGCCGATCAGCACGAACCACAGCGCGGTGCCGTACCCGCTGATGAAGTCCTCGTGATGGTTGCCGCCCGCGGCCCGAATCACCAGAAAGACCGCCACCGCCAGCCCGAGGGCACCTTGGAAGGCGACGAGGCCGCCCGCCCAGCGCAGAGGTAGCGGTACCGGTGTGGTCGAATCGGGGTTGCTCACGCTCCCCAGCCTATTGCGGAACGGCGAATGCTCACATTCGGCGGTCGCGACGGACGCCGCGACCGGCCGCGCCCCGGTCACCGGTAAGCTGATCACTCGTGCGCGTCATGCTTGTTTCCAATCCGTTTGCCACCTTCACGACCCCGGCGGGTCGCGACACCTTGGCGAACACGCTGAGCGCGCGGTACGACGTCGACGTGGAACACACGACGCACCGTGGCCACGCGGGCGAACTGGGCGCCCGCGCCGCCGCCGAAGGCTACGACGCGATCGTGGTGCACGGCGGCGACGGCACGGTGAACGAAGTGGTCAACGGACTGCTCGGCACGCCCGACCGCCCCGATCCGGTGGACCCGGCCACGCTGCCGGCCCTCGGCGTGGTGCCCGGCGGCAGCGCCAACGTGTTCGCCCGGGCCCTCGGCATCGACCGCGACCCGATCGTGGCGACCGCCCAGCTCATCAAACTTCTCGACGCAGGCAGTCGTCGACCGATCAGCCTCGGCCACACGCTGAACCGCTGGTTCCTGTTCAACTCGGGCATGGGGATGGACGCCATCGTGGTGCGCCGGATGGAGGACAAGCGGCGCGCAGGCAAGAAGGCCACCGCGCAGCGCTACTTCGGCACCACCCTGGCGGCCTTCTTCTCCTCGAAGGTGGTGCCGCCCGCCTTCACCGTGACGGTGCCCGACCGCGAACCGATCGAGGGCGTGCGCTTCGGTTTCGTGAGCAACACCGGGCCGTGGACGTATTTCGGCACCCGCCCGATCGCCACCAACCCGAGCACCGACTTCGACCACGGTCTGGGTGTCTTCGCCGCGACCAGCATCTCGGTGCTCCCCAACATCATGCTCGGCAGCCAGTTGCTCCGCGGCGTGGACAACCCGCACGCGAAACATCTCTACCGCGACGACGATGTGGAATGGGTGCGTTTCAGCGGCTCCGAACCCGCCGACGTCCAGATGGACGGCGACTATCTGGGCCGCTTCACGGACATGACCTTCGGCTGCCGACCGAATGTGTTGCACGTCGCAGCCGCCCGCCCCGGCGCCACTGCAGACTAGGTTTTTCAGACCAGGTTTTCGCAGGTCACCGGCCCGCTACCGGCTGGTAAGCATGGATTAACGTGCTTGCCAACCCCTTGTGACTTATTCGGCAATCCAGAATTAACCCTAGCCAAATCCGCAGACAGGCTAGTACAACGGATACAGACAGCAAAACGGCACCCCCGTGCGCACCGGATCTAAGCGCGCCTGCTAGGTGAAGCACCTGCTGTTTCACAGCCCGAAACACATACACCCGAGCTTCTCGCACCCGAATAACGAGCGTGCGATGAAGCCCCTGCTTCAAGGAGAACTGACATGGACTGGCGTCACAATGCCATTTGCCGCGATGAAGACCCGGAACTGTTCTTCCCGGTGGGCACCAGCGGCCCGGCCATCGCGCAGGTCGCCGATGCCAAGCTGGTCTGCCAGCGCTGCCCGGTCACTGCCGAGTGCCTGAGCTGGGCCCTCGAGACCGGTCAGGACGCCGGCGTGTGGGGCGGCATGAGCGAGGACGAGCGTCGCGCGCTCAAGCGCCGCAACGCGCGCACCCGCGCCCGCAGCGCCGTCTAAGGACGCCCCGCAAGACTGCAGTACCGCAACACCACGAAGCCCGGCCGTTCTCTTCACGGCCGGGCTTCGTGCTTCTCTGCGGCACCCGGCCCGGTCAGTGCAGCGGAATCCGAATACTGACCACGGTGCCGCGGCCGTCCGGACCGGGCCGCATGTCGATCTGGCCGCCGAGGTCACCGCTCACCAGGGTGCGCACGATCTGCAGGCCGAGACGGTCGGAGGCGGCGAGGTCGAAGTCGGCGGGCAGGCCGACGCCGTTGTCGATGACCCGCACCGTGAGCCCCCGCAGATCGCGTTCCCCGTCGACGATGAGCTCCGCCGTGTCGGTCACTCCGACGAAGGCGTGCTCGATGGAGTTCTGCAGTACCTCGGTGAGCACCTGCACCAGCGGCATGGCCAGATCGGCCGGCAGCACCCCGAGCCGACTGACCCGGCGCACCCGCACCCCGCCGGCGCCGCCCGGCGCCCACACGTCCACCAGGGACGGCAGCAGCCGGTCGACCACCACGTCGAGATCCACCACTTCGTCGACGCTGCCGGACAGCATCTCGTGCACCAGGGCGATCGACGACACCCGCTGCACGGCCTCGTTGAGGGCCACCACGGTCTCGCTGTTATCCGAGCGCCGCGCCTGCAGTCGCAGCAGCGCCGACACCGACTGCAGATTGTTCTTGACCCGATGGTGGATCTCGCGGATCGTGGCGTCCTTGCTGAGCAGCGCCAGATCACGCCGCTTCACCTCGGTCACGTCGCGGATCAGCAGCACCGCGCCGTCGGCCGCCTCCCCCGCGCGCAGCGGCACCGCGCGGATCAGCACGCTGGACCTGCGCGCATCGAGTTCCATGCGCAGCGGCAGATCCGGATCCGGCAGGCGGCCGCTCCCGTCGACGCCCACGGCGGCGTCGAGCATGGCCCCGACGTCGACCGCATCGAACGGATCGGTCAGCAGTTCGGCGAAGACGTCGGCCAGACGCGCCGACCCCAGATCGGCCGTCCACCCCATCCGATGCACCGCCGAGAGCGCGTTCGGGCTGGCGTAGACCACGCGGCCGTCGGCGCCGAGGCGGATGAAGCCGTCGCCGGCGCGCGGCGTGGACAGTCCGAGCGAATTCGCTTCGTCGAGCGGGAATACGCCGTCGACCACCATCCGGCACAGCGCCTCGGCGGCGGCCCGGTAGGCCGACTCCAGCGGCGACGACGGCAAGGCGTCGCCCGCGTCACCGGCCCGCCCGAGCGCGGCGATCACCTCGCCGTCGAAGGTCACCGGCACCGCGATCCGATGGACCAGCAGGTCGCCGAACCGCACCGGCGCCGCGTCGCGCTCGATCCGGCCGCTCGCATAGGCCGCCTCGACGAGCGGGTTGTCGCCCTGCGGACTCGCCGGATTCTGCACCCGGTGCCCCACTTCGTCGTGCTGGAACAGCGTCGACGCGGTGTTCGGGCGCACCTGCGCCACATAGACCAGCTGACCGTCGGCGCCGCGGACGGCGAGGACGTAGTCGGCGAAGGAGAGGTCGGCGAGCAGCTGCCATTCGGCGACGAGACGCTGCAGGTGCAGGGCCGCGGCTTCGGAGAGAGCGGTGTGCTCGGCGAGGAGATCGTGCAGCGTGGCCATCGGCGACGGCCCCGCTCAGTGCCGGTAAGTGGCCAGCACGTCGCCGGCCCGGATCTGATCGCCCGGCGTCACGGTGACCGTGTCCAGGACGCCCTCGTACTCGGCGATCACCGGGATCTCCATCTTCATCGAGTCGAGCAGCAACAGGGTGTCGCCGACGGCGACCTCCTGGCCCGGGCGGGCGGTCACTTCCAGAACCGTAGCGACGATCTCTGCGACCACGTCTTCGATCATGCGGTCAATCCTAGTGGCCCCCGCGGGAATCCGTGGCATGCGATTACCGCTGATCTGCGCCGTCGTGACAGAATCAGTGGCGAACTTCCCGAGAACGACAGGAGGCCCGTCATGGGTAAGCGCGGACGCAAGAAGCGTGCACGGAAGAAGAACGCCGCCAACCACGGCAAGCGCCCCAACGCCTGAGCATTCTCGCTCAGCCAGGAACGCCGACGGCCCGGCCCCGATTCACTCGGGGCCGGGCCGTTGTTCTAGGTACCGGCGGGGTCAGTCGACGTCGCGGATCTGGGTGGTCTGCACGATCACGGTGCGCCGGATCTCCACGCGCAGCCGCTCGCGGAGTCCCTCGGGTGCCGCCTCCCCGCACTTACGCCGCAGCAATGCTTTGAGCTGGTCCTGCACCTCGTAGTGCTCCAGGCACGACGAGCAGCCGGTGATGTGGCCGCGCAACCGATCGCGGGCGCCGGTGTCGCACTCGTTGTCCAGCAGCAGGTAGATGTCGGCGAGTACCGCCGAGCAGTCCAGTTCCTCGTATCCGCTCATCGGCCGGCCTCACTCTTGGTGCGGCCGATACCTCGCTCGTGGGCGACGTCGGCGAGCAGTTCACGCAATTGCTTGCGCCCTCGGTGCAGGCGCGACATCACGGTGCCGATGGGGGTGTCCATGATCTCGGCGATCTCCTTGTACGGCAGCCCTTCGACGTCGGCGTAGTAAACCGCCATCCGGAAGTCTTCCGGCAGCTGGCCGAGCGCGTCCTTGATCTCGTTGTCGGGCAGCGCGTCCAGGGCTTCGATCTCGGCGGACCGCAACCCGGTGGAGGTGTGCTCGGCGCTGGCGGCGAGCTGCCAGTCGGTGATCTCGTCCGTCGGATACTGCGCCGGCTGGCGCTGCTTCTTCCGATACGAGTTGATGTACGTATTGGTCAGGATGCGGTACATCCAGGCCTTCAGGTTGGTACCGGCCTTGAACGACGCGAAGGCGGTGAACGCCTTGACGTAGGTCTCCTGCACCAGGTCCTCGGCGTCGGCCGGATTGCGGGTCATGCGGAGCGCGGCACCGTAGAGCTGGTCGAGGAGAGGCAGGGCATCTCGCTCGAATCGAGCGGTGAGTTCGTCCGGGGTCTCCTCCGGCGTCGGCTCGTCGTGCGGATCGGATGGCGACACAGCTATCCCTTCGCTGGAAATATGCTCCACCAAGTCTAGCCTCGAAATTTCATCGGGGTGACGTCCTGGCCTGTGCGGTTTCGGATGGGGGCTGCGCGGCAGAGTATGCCTGGCGGGTACGACAAGGTGGCCGAGCGTCGGTGCGTCCGGGTTCCACATCACC
>NZ_BAABIE010000017.1:0-61440 GCF_039542465.1 Gordonia alkaliphila
CGACCGGCCAGACACCGTCGGCATCAACGGCTCCATCACAGACCACACCTCGTCAGAGATCTCCTGTCGCGTCACCGTTCAAGACTCGCCCACGACAGCGCGAAACCTCTTGATCAACACGCCCTAGTCGCCTTCGGCAACGGACATCTAGTCGCCTTCGGCAACGGACATCTAGTCGCCTTCGGCAACGGACATCTAGTCGCCTTCGGCAACGGACATCTAGTCGCCTCCGGCAACGCGACATCTAGTCAGTCGTTGCGCACTCGCGGACTCTTGCGCCAGACCGCGACGGCGGCGGCGATCAGCGGGAGCTGCAGTGGCAGCCGCGCCCAGGCGAGGGTCTTGACGGCCGGGCCGGCGTCCACCACCAGGCGCACCGTGTTGAGGTTCGCCGGGAACACCGCGATCATCAGCGCGGCAGCCGCCGCCGCGGCCCCGCGCCGGGTACGCGGCGGCAGCAGTGCCGCGCCGATGCCGATCTCCGCCGCGCCCGACGCATAGGTCAGCTGCCGCGGATCTCCGGGGATCTCCTTCGGGATGATCCCGTCGAACGGCTTGGGTGCCACGAAGTGCAGCACGCCCATGAAGATCAGCAGTCCCGAGAGCGCTTTCGCCATCCGATCAATCAGCATGGGACGAGTCTACTGACGGTTGGCCCTACTGGCTCAACCTTATTGTGGCGACACCGGCTCCAAGCGCGCCAACAGCCAGCGGCCGCCCTCGGCGGTCATCGTCGCCCAACGCGCGACGCCGATCCGCTCCGGCTCACCGGGCGCACCCTGCAGGGCGATCGACTGATCGACGAAGACCAGCACCCGCGCCCGGCTGCCGGTCCACTCGGCGACGCCGACGTCGAGGACCACCGCCGCCATCTCCACGCGCGAAGTGGTGGCGGCGGGGAACACCACGTCCGGTCCGCGCGTCAGATAGTCCGCGGCCAGCGCACCGGTCAGCCGTTCGGCCACGCGTGCACGGTCGGCCGCGTCGTCATCGGGACGGAAGTTCATCAGGTCGGTGACGGCGATCGCCGCGGCCTGACGGATCGGTGCGGCGGCATCGTCGTCGTCGTCGACCGAGGTGCCGCGCCACGCGAGGACGCCGGCCACCACGGCCACGATCACCGCCACGCTGGTCACCACGGCCCAGATCGCCACGAAACGACGATCCGCGGGCACGGTGAGTCGACGGGCGATCATGCGGCCCGCTCCGTGTCCTGCACCAGCCACCGGTCGCCGGAGCGGGTCATCAGCACGCGCACCGCGACGCGATCGGTTCCGGGGGCGCCGCCGACCAGTTCCGGTGCGGTCGCCTGCGCCACCACCAGCACCGGGACGGTGTCCCCGGATTCGGTCTGTACGCCGGCCGAGATCACCCGTCCGGTGCTGGGCGCACCCAAGCCGGCGACGGCGGCGCGCAGGTCGTCGCGCGCCTTCGAGAGCCGTTCGTGCTGAGCACCGGTGCTCACCGCGAGCACCTGGTCCACGTATTCGTCGGCAGCCCGCGGATCGGCTGACAGCATCACCTCGATGGCCTCGGTCGCACCGGTGCGCGCGGCCGCGTCCCGATCCAGCGTCTCCTGCGCCGAGGCACGATCGACCGTTGCCCACCCGGCGGCCGCGACGAGGGCGACGGCCACCACGAGGGCCGCGATCATCATCAGCCGCAGCCCGGCGCGACGACGTCGGGCCGCACGCCGCAACCCCGGCGCCGCCTCGATCCGCGCCTCCCGCTCGGCACGCTCGGCCGCGGCATAGGCCTCCCGCGCGGCGGTGAGCCGTTTGCTCTGCTCCCGCGTCGCATTCTCCCCCGTCACCTTCTCCGTCGTGCCCGTCACTGCAACTCGTCCAATCCGTTCAACAGCCAGCGATCGCCGGAGCGCCGGAACTCGGCGTTCACCGACTTGGTGCGCACCGTGGGCTCCCCGCGATCCGAGGTCACCACCACGTCGACCACCACCAGCGCGGTCCCGGAGTCCTCGTGCGCGTCGACCACGCCCACCTGTCGCGGCTCCCAGCGCACCGACCGCGTACCCGCCGGCGGCTGCGCCGACAGCGCGGTGGCCACCGAGGCGGCCAACGACGGCGTGATGAGGGTGCGCGCGTGCGCCCGGTCCTGCTCCCAGCTGGCGGCCCGCGCGGAGAACACGTCGGCAACGATCCGACCGGCCTGCTCCTGCAGCTGCGCGGTGGTGTCGACGCGTTCGACGACCGGTTCCCGCCGCTCCTCGGCCACGCCGAACGCGGTCGCCGCGGCAGCGAACAGCAGCACGGTGACGAGGCCGCGCACCACAGCGGCCCGCGGGCTCAGCGGCGCCTCGAGGCGGTCGATCAGCTTCTGCTTCCTCGGGCTTTCTGTACGTTCGGTCATGGCAGGAAGGCCACCCCCGACAGTTTGAGCCGGCCGTCGTCCGGTTCGACGACGACCCGCAAGCGCAATTGGCGCCGGATCTTGCCCGAGCTGCCGTCGGCTTTGACCGCGACGGCGGCGGCCACCAGGACCACGCCGCGGTCGCCGCTGCGACCCACCAGGCCCGCGCCGTCGACCCAGGCGCGGCCGTCGCTGCCCTGCTCCCGCACGAACTCGCTGTAGGCCTCCACCGATCGGGAGAACTCGTCGTAGAACTCGCCGGTCGCGCCGGCCAGGATCTGGCGGACCCGATTCTCGTTGTCGGCGTCGGCGGTCAGCAGCACCTGCACGCGTGCGGTCGCGGCGTCGACGAGCTCAGCGTCGCTGTACCCGTTTCCCCGCTCCTGCGCCTGCCACACCGCGAGCCCGGCCAGCACCACCGCGAGCACGGCGACCACCGCGAGGGTGAGCCGGACGCTGCGCGTCAGCCCTTCGCGCACACCGGCGTCGACTTCCGCCTCCGCCAGTCGCGCATACGCCTGCTTGCGGGCAGCGCGCGCCGCCCGCCATCGCGTCACCGCCGGATCCGAACCTCTTGCCACGGCTCGACCCTACGCGGGGCGCGGTGACCGTCTACTGGCCGATGCGCGTGTTGTAGTCCGAGCGCGCGTCGTGATCGGGGTTCAGGAAGATGGTGTCGGTCTTGATCAGTCGCCGCAGCGCCTGCTTGACCGGGTGCGGAAGGATCGTGTTGACGCCCACCCAGCCCATCGACCGCGGCGCGGTGACGCGGACGCGCGGGTGCGCGATCACCTCCACCACGCGGGCGGCGACCTGCTCGGGCCCGACCGCGGCGACCATGGAGTTGGTCTCGAGTCCGTCGATCAGCCCGGTGGTGGTGAAGGTGGGCAGCACGGTGCTGACGCGTACGCCGCGCGGCGCGAGTTCGGCGTCGAGCGCCTCGGAGAACTCGATGACCGCGGCCTTGGCGCCGTTGTAGACGGTGAGGCCGGGATTCGGCAGTCGCCCGGCGACGGAGGCGATGTTCACGATCTGTCCGCCGCGGCCGTCGATCATGCGGCGCGCCGCGGCCTGGCTGCCCAGCATCACGCCGATCAGGTCGATCTCCACCGTGCGCCGGATCAGCGCCTCGCTGTAGTCGAGGAAGGAGCCCACCGGCATGATCCCGGCGTTGTTCACCAGCACGTCGAGCGGTCCGACGCGTCGTTCGATCTCGTCGAGGAAGGCCGTGAACGACGAGGCGTCGGTCACGTCCAACTCGATGCCCTCCACGCCCAGATCGGCGGCGGCCTTGCCGACCGCGTCGGCGTCGATGTCGCCGAGCACCACGTGCGCTCCGGCCGCGAGTAACTGCGTCGCGGTCTCGAAGCCGATCCCGCGCGCACCGCCGGTGACGGCGATGACCTTGCCCGCCAACGCTTTCCGGACGTCGGCGAGACGACGATCGGCGCGGGCACGACGGGACGACAGAAGAATGGACAGCATCGCTTGCTCCCTCGCGTGCGAAGAGTTGTGGGTCAGTAGACCATCGGCGCCAGGAAGGTGGCGGCGAAGCTGCGCACAGCTTCGGGCGTGCGCAGTGAGTCGTCGGAGGCGGGAACCTCCAGGTACGAGATCACCAGGCGCACATGGATGTCCACCGCGCGGCGCAGTTGATCGTCGGGCATGGTGGCGCCGCAGGTGCGGAGCGCGCCGGCGACCCGCTCGATCACCATGTCGATGAACAGCGAGGTGATCGACGACGTGAGACTCCGGATCTCCTCGTCCTCGATCACCATGCGGTGCAGCAGCGGATCGGTGTCGATCAGCGTGGCGCCGGTGACGAACGCCTCGACCACGGCGTCGGCCGGACTCTGCCCGGCCACCGCCTCCTCCAACTCGGCCATGCCGCGCTCGAAGGTGGCGTTCGCGAGCGCGATCACCAGGTTGTCCTTGCTCGGGAAGCGCCGGTACAGCGTCGATCGGCTGACCCCCGCGGCCTTGGCCACCTGATCCATGTTCGCGGCGCGCAGACCGACCGCGGTGAACTCGGCCGCAGCGGCGGCGAGGATCGCCGTCTCCTGTTCCTCCGGGGTGGTGGTGACGCGGGTTTTGCGCGCAGCCGCCATCAGCGTCGAACCAACGTCACGGGAAGTTTGTCCTTCGGCACCGGCAACGCGCTGTAGTCCATGGGGAGACGGTAGCCCGCGGGCACGGACCATTCGTAGTCGCGCAGCAGGTTGTGCATGATCGTCTTGATCTCCATCTGACCGAAGTACAGACCGATGCACTTGTGCACGCCGCCGCCGAACGGCATCCACGCCATGCGGTGTCCCTTGTCCTCCGCGCGGTCGGGTCCGAAGCGGGTCGGATCGAAGACGTCGGGATCGGTGAAGTAGCGCGGGTCCCGGTGATTCGCGAGCTGCGGGATGGTGACCATGGTGTTGGCCGGAATGAAGTGTCCACTGATCTGCGTGTCTTTGATCGCCATGCGCGGCTGCGCGGGCACCGGCGGACACATCCGCAGCGACTCCTTCATGATGGAGTCGATCATGGTCATTCCGGCCAGGTCGTCGTAGGTCAGCTCGGCGTTCAGCTCCATCGACTGGGCGCGCGCCTGGGCCTGCCACTCCGGGTGCTCGGCCATTCGGTAGGCCATCTGGGTCATGGTGATGGTCGTCGTGTCGTGGGCGGCCATCAGCACGAAGATCATGTGGTTCACCACGTCCTCGTCGGTGAATCGCTCGCCGTCGTCGCCCTCGGCATGGCACAGCACCGAGAACAGGTCGGGTGTGGCCGTCGCCCGCTTGGCCGGGATGTGCTTGTAGAAGAACTCCTCCAGGATCTTGCGCGAGCGCAGACCCTTCCACCATCGGCCGCCGGGCACCGGCTTGCGCACCAGGGCGACGCCGGCGCGGACGGTCTCGATGAACGCCTTGTTGAGGCGGTCGGCTTCGGGCTTGCTCAGTTCCAGACCGAGGAAGATCTCCAACGCGATGTCGAGGGTGAGCTCCTTGAACTCCTCGAACAGCTTCACCTCGCCGGTGGGGAACTTCGCGACGCGGTCGACGATCACCGGCTGCATCTCGTCGAAGTAGCCCTTGAGCACCTTCGGCGCGAACGCCTGCTGCAGAATGTGCCGGTGGTGACGGTGCTCGTCGAAGTCGAGCAGCATGATGCCGCGGTTGAAGAACGGGCCGATGAAGTAGCTCCAGGCCGGGGCGTTGGCGAAGGCGCGGTCCTTGTTCATCAGGATCTCGTTGGCCGCCTCCGCGCCGTGGGCGGTGACGAATCGCGTGCCGAGCGCACTCATGGCGAAGACCTCGCCGTACTGTTCCAGCCGCTTCTGCGAGAAGTCGAACGGATCGCGACGCATGGTGAGGATCTCGAGCAGCCCGTTACGGGTGCTGACCGGGACGGGACGCAGGTCGCTGCCGACTTCCGGCTGAGCGAGCACGGGCATGGCCATGGTTCCTCCTGAAGTCGTGCCGCGAGTGCCGCAGCTCACTCCATTGGAACAGATATTTAGTTTTGTTTCTAGGGTCCGTCCGATTTCCGCGTGTTTCCCGGGCCGGTCAGCGGGCCATGAGGATGGCGTGGCAACGGCGCAGCCGCGCCTCCCACCAGGCGACTCGGTCCGGCGCGGCCAGCGGCAGGTCGTCGTCGGGCGTCACCAGTCGCAGACTCACCGCGCCGCGGCGCGGGACGAACGACGGCGCCACGTCGCGTTCCAGGAGCGCGCCGGTGCCCAACCCGCAGGCATGGTCGAGCATGGGGAGCGCGGCCGCGGTCGCCACCGAGGCCGCCATGCCGACGGCGGTGTCGAGGGCGCTGGAGATCACCACGTCCATCTTGAGGGCGGTGTTCAGCGCGAGGACCTTGCGCATGCCGCCGAGCGGGGCCACCTTGAGGACCGCGATGTCGGCCGCCTCGGCGCGGGCCACCAGCAGCGGGTCCTCGGCGCGGCGGATCGACTCGTCGGCCGCGATCGGCACGTCGACCACGCGTCGGACCGCGGCGAGCTCCTTGATGCTCGCGCACGGCTGCTCCACGTATTCGACGTCGCCGATTGCGCTGATCGCCTCGAGCGCGGTCGGGACGTCCCACGCGCCGTTGGCGTCGATCCGCACGCGCGGAATCAGCTCCCGGACGGCGGCGACCCGCTCGACGTCGTCGTGCAGGGTCTGCCCGGCTTCGGCGACCTTCACCTTGGCCGTCGTCGCCCCCGGGAAGCGGGCCAAGATCTCGGCGACCTCGCTGGCCGGCACCGCCGGCACGGTCGCGTTGACCGGCACGGTGTCGCGCACAGCCGGCGGCGGCCCCTGCCACGCCGCCTCGATGCCGGCCGCGAGCCAGTTGGCCGACTCGACGTCGTCGTACTCGAGGAACGGCGAGAACTCGCCCCAGCCCTTGAGACCGCGGAAGATCATCGCCTCGCGCACCGCGATACCGCGGAACCGCGTGCGCATCGGCAGCGACACCACCTCGGCGGTCTCCAGGATCACGTCCACGGGCGGCAGCTGAGGCTTGCTGGCCCGCACCACGAAGGTCGGCATCTCGCCGTGCTTGCTCGGGATCGCGAACGGATTGTTGTTGCCGGGCTGATAGACCATGTCCCGAGCCTACTGCGGCCACCTCCTCGGCCAGTTAGACACAAGTTCTTCCATTTGTGTCTAACTTGAGTAAGCTGTCCCCATGACGACCGACTTCTCCACCGGTGTCCGCGAGGCCGAACCCGGCATCGTCGACGAGGACGACCTCGACGCACTGCCCCTACGCCTCGGGTCCGACTCCCTACTCTGGAAGTACGCGGGCGACGTACGCATGATCCTGGGATTTCAGCGTCTCGCCGGGACGGAGAACTGCATCGAGCAGCTCGCCCAGGGCGTGGAGGACCACTCGATCATCTTCAGCGACTTCCTCGGTCGGGCGCGACGCACCGGGCCGCCGGTGATGCGGACCGTGTACTCGGACGAGCCGCAGCGCTGGGGGCGGCGGGTGCGCGATTTCCACCGGGACATCAAGGGCACCATCGCCGACGGCTCCCGCTATCACGCGCTCAACCCCGAGCTCTTCTACTGGGCGCATGCGACGTTCGTCGATCAGGTCCTGACCATGACCGACACGTTCGTCCGGCGGCTGTCGTACGAGGAGAAGGTCCAGATCTTCGAGGAGAGCAAGGTCTGGTACCAGCTGTACGGGGTGAGCCCGCGCAGCCAGCCGCAGACCTATGAGGAGTTCTGCGACTACTGGCAGTCGATGTGCGAGAAGTTCGTGCCCACGCGGACCATCGTCTACGCGACCGGCTATCTCCGGAAGGGCGTGCCCGGCCCGGCCTGGCTGCCCGCGCCGCTGTGGCGCGTGGCCGCCCGCCCGCTCAACGGCTTCCTGCAGACCGTCATCACCGGCACCCTGCCGCCCGAGATGCGCGCGGTGTGCGAGCTGCCGTGGGACGACCGCAAGCAGCGCCGCTACGACCGCTTCGCGAAGTTCATGCGGGCGGTGAACCCGGTGGTCAACAAGCTGCCGGTGCGCGTCCTGTACGTGCCGTGGGCCTACGAGGGCTGGGCCCGCGCCGGCATCGATCCCCGACCGCTGCACAACAAGCCGGCCTGATCTTCTCGCCGTTCGTCGCCCGGCGTCATCCCGCCGCCAGGGCGCGGTCGGCGAGCACCGCCGTCAGGGTCTCGGCGCGCAACAGCTCGATGAAGAGTCGCTCGGCCGCCGACTCGGTGTCCGAATCCAGGACCGCCACCAGCTTCCGCGCCAGCGCCATGCCCCGTGCACGGGGATTGCGCTCCAGGCAGGCCTGCAGCCCGGTCAACGTCACCTCGCCTCGCTGCAGCACGCGGTCGAGGAAGCGTGACTGATACTCGACCAGTCCCGCGCACCCGAGCACCGTCAGTTCCTTCGCGGTGACGTCCACGCCGCGTACCTGGGTCAGGTCTTCGACGCAGAAGCGGCGGCCGCACCACGTCCGCGGCACCGTGTTCCCACGGGTCTTCCCGGACAGCGTGGGGCACCGACAGGGTCAGCGGCTGCGGCAGGTCCTCGAGCAGTCCGTGCCACCACGCGGCCGTGGTGCGGTCGAGCACGCCCCGCCACGCCAGCGCCGCCGCACGCACCATCGCGCGTTCGGTGTAGGCGTGTGACTGCAGCCGATACACCCCGCGCCACCGGCTGCCACTCCTCGCGCGCCACCCGCCCGTGGATCTCGCTCCGCGTCAGATCGCACCCCAGCGCCTGCGCCGTGATGATCACCCCGTCCTGGTCGGCAAAGATCCGCGCCAGTTCTCCGCTCTCCCCCATGTGCTGTAGACGCAGCAGCCACCCGCCCAGTTCCCCGCGCCGCGAAACCGACGCACTTGATGGTCACAGCACACCAAGCGCAACAGTCTCGCGGCGCCCGCCGCAGATGTCGCCGGGCAGGGGTCAGGGGGCGGTCAGATATGCGGTGGCGGCGGCCAGGAACTCGCGCGGTCGGTCGCGGTGGACGCTGTGGCCGGCGTCGATGGTGGCGAACTCACCGCGGGGCAGCGCCTCCGACAGGCTGCGCAGGTGGCGCGGCGGCAGGAAGCTGCGGTCGCCGCCGGAGATCACCAAGGTCGGCGCGAGCACCGCCTGCAGCCCGTCCCACCAGTGCGGATCCGCCTGCTCGAACTGCACGCCGACTACCTCGGGCATGCTGCGGTCGAACCGGAGGAACGGCCGCGGGTCGGCGGCCAGCATCGCGAGTCCGCGCACGCGCTCCGCGAGCGTCGAGGTGGGGGTGATGGCTTCGGCCAGGTCCGCGGCATCGCGGGGCATCGGTGGCGGCTCCTCCACCAGCAGGCGCCGCACACGATCGGGTTGGGCCATCGCCAACCGCAGCGCCGAATGCGCACCGAGGGAGTGGCCCACCACGTCCACCCGGTCCAGGTCGAGGCTGTCCAGCACGGCGGCCAGGTCGTCCCGGAAGTCGTTGAGCCGATACCGCTGCGCGCGGCCGCTGCGGCCGTGCCCGCGCAGGTCCACCGCGATCACCTCCCGCCCGGCGGCGGTCAGGGCACCCGATAGTCGCCGCCACGTGGTGTGGTCGCCGCCCATCCCGTGCACCAGGAGCACCGGCGGCTCCGTCGACCCGGGGTTCCGCCCGGCGATCTGCACCGCGAGGTCGGGGCCGCTGCCGTTTCCACCGAGTACACGCACGACGACCACCCTATTCCTCGAGCCCGCCGGCGGCGACAGCGCTGTCGCCCGTTCGGAGTACCCCCGGAGGCATTCGATATGGTGCTTTCCTTGCCATCGGAGCATGCCGCCGATACCGAACGAAAGCTCTCGCATGTCCTCCAGAGTCGTCCTCGTCCTGCTCGTCACCGCCGTCGCCGCCGGTCTGCTCGCCGTGATCACGCCCGCTCCCGCCGACGCCCGCACCCGGTGCACCAAGATAGCCGTGATCGGCGACAGCAAGAGCGAACGCAAGATCGGTGCACGGCAGGTGATCATCAACGAGCTGCAGCGCCGGGGCGTCCCCTACTTCGTGAGCACCTCCAGCGGCCGCACGGTGCATCGCCCCGGCTTCGGCACCGACAAGCGCCACGGCAGCGCCATCGAGGCCGTCGGGCATGCCAAGCGGGCCGGCGCCGACTGCTTCGTCATCGCCATCGGCGGCAACGACGCCATGCGCACCCGCGGCGACCGCCGCATCCTGCGCCAGTCGATCGACGCCCTGATGACCGCCGTCGGTCGCGAGCACACGGTCGACTGGGTCACCAGCACCAGCGGCCACCTCACCGGCCGGTGGTCGCGGCACACCCTGTTCCAGATGACCGTCGAACTCGACCGTGCCCGCGCCCGGTGGCGCAACCTCGACGTGAATCACTGGGAACGCGTCCACGAGTCGCTGCCGTTCTGGTGGCGCCCGGACAACCTGCACTACAACACCGGCAACACGCCGCGGGGCCGCTACACCGTTGACTCCGCCTTCATCCGTGGCAGTCGCTAACGTCAGGGGCATGTCCCAGCCCACGCAGTCCGCACCCTCGCCCACCGACCCGCTCGCCGCCTTCGCCGGCGTCTGGCGCGGCGCCGGTGAAGGCCACTACCCGACCATCGACGACTTCACGTACACCGAGGAGATCGAACTCTCCCCGGTGCCGGGCAAGCCCTTCCTGTTCTACCGCTCACGCACCAAGGCCGGCGACGACGGCCGTCCGTTGCACACCGAGACCGGCTACCTGCGCCCGGCCGGCGACTTGGTCGAACTGCTGATCGCCCAGCCCACCGGTTTCGTCGAGATCCAGCGCGCCGCCCTGGTCGACGGCGTCCTCGACTTCACCGAGGTGACCCTCGGCGCCTCCCCCGACGCGAAGGACGTGCACGCGGTGCGGCGTCGCTTCGTGCTCGACGGCGACACCCTCTCCTACGACATGTGGATGTCCTTCGCCGACGTGCCGATGACCCATCATCTGCGCGCGGCGTTGCAGCGCGCCGCCGACTGATCCACTTGTGCGCGATTCCTTGCCGGGACTCGCCCTGGCCACCGGCGGTCTGCTCGCCGCCGCGACCGGTCTCGCGGTGGGCGGCCTGGTCGGGGTGCTGCCGATCGCCGTCGACTTCCGCGACGTCGAACTCGGCGGCCGTGCCGTTCCCTGGTGGGTCGCCGCCACTGCTGGCCCTGATCACCGCGGCCCTCGCCCACGTCACCGGCATCGCGGCCACGCGGCGGCTCTGCGCCCCGCCTCGCGTCCTTCGTCGCACTCATCGAAGTGCTCGCACCCTGAACTCCGCGACCGCGATCGCCGACCGATGCAAAACGCCCGCCCCACCGAAGTGGAGCGGGCGTTTCGTCGACCTAGGTGGTCAAGATCTCAAGCAATGATTACTTGACGATCTTGGTGACGCGGCCGGCACCGACGGTGCGGCCACCCTCGCGGATAGCGAAGCGCAGGCCCTCGTCCATGGCGACCGGCTGGATCAGCTTGACGCTCATCTCGGTGTTGTCACCCGGCATGACCATCTCGGTGCCCTCGGGGAGGGTCACGACGCCGGTCACGTCCGTGGTACGGAAGTAGAACTGCGGACGGTAGTTGTTGAAGAACGGGGTGTGACGGCCACCCTCGTCCTTCGACAGGATGTACGCCTGGCCCTCGAACTCCGTGTGCGGGGTGGTGGTGCCCGGCTTCACGATGACCTGACCGCGCTCGACGTCCTCACGCTTGAGGCCGCGCAGCAGCAGACCGGCGTTGTCGCCCGCCTGTGCCGAGTCGAGCAGCTTGTGGAACATCTCGATGCCCGTGACGATGGTCTTGGTCGAGCCCTCGCGGATACCCACGATCTCGACTTCCTCGTTCACGTTGACCTCGCCGCGCTCCACACGACCGGTGACCACGGTGCCGCGGCCGGTGATGGTGAAGACGTCCTCGACGGGCATCAGGAAGGGCTTCTCGGTCTCGCGGACGGGGTCCGGCACCGACTCGTCGACAGCAGCCATCAGCTTCTGGACCGACTCGACCCACTTGGGGTCACCCTCGAGTGCCTTCAGTGCCGAGATCGGCACGACCGGGGCATCCTCGTCGAATTCCTGGGCGGCCAGCAGTTCGCGGACCTCCATCTCGACGAGCTCCATGATCTCCTCATCGTCGACCATATCGGCCTTGTTGAGGGCGACCAGGATGTAGGGCACGCCGACCTGGCGAGCGAGCAGCACGTGCTCGCGGGTCTGCGGCATCGGGCCGTCGGTAGCCGCCACGACCAGGATCGCGCCGTCCATCTGGGCAGCGCCGGTGATCATGTTCTTGATGTAGTCGGCGTGACCGGGGGCGTCCACGTGAGCGTAGTGACGCTTCTCGGTCTGGTACTCGACGTGGGAGATGTTGATCGTGATACCACGAGCCTTCTCCTCCGGCGCCTTGTCGATCTGATCGAAAGCGAAGCTCTCGTTCAGGTCGGGGTACTGGTCAGCCAGCACCTTGGTGATGGCCGCCGTCGTGGTGGTCTTGCCGTGGTCGACGTGACCGATGGTGCCGATGTTCACGTGCGGCTTGGTCCGCTCGAACTTCGCCTTCGCCACTTGTGTCCTCCTGGACTCTGGTCTGCCGAGGCGATCCCGGCAGAAGTGATTGACAGTTTATTGCGCCGCAGCGCGGGCCGCGTAAGCGGGCGGGCGAATTACTCGCCCGTCGCCTTCGCGATGATCTCCTTCGCCACGTTCGCCGGAACCTCGGCGTACGAGTCGAAGACCATGGAGTAGTTTGCACGGCCCTGGGTCTTCGACCGGAGGTCTCCGATGTAGCCGAACATCTCCGACAGCGGGACCGCAGCCTTCACGACGCGGGCACCGCTGCGCTCCTCCATGGCCTGGATCTGACCACGGCGGGAGTTCAGGTCGCCGATGACGTCACCCATGTAGTCCTCCGGAGTCGTGACCTCGACGGCCATGATCGGTTCCAGAATGACGGGGCTTGCCATGCGTGCAGACTCCTTCAGAGCCTGCGAACCGGCGATCTTGAAGGCCATTTCCGACGAGTCGACGTCATGGTACTGACCGTCGAGCAGAGTGACCTTCAGGTTGACCAGCGGGTAGCCGGCCAGGACGCCGTACTGCATCGCGTCCTGCGCACCGGCATCCACCGAAGGGATGTACTCGCGCGGGACACGACCGCCGGTGACGGCGTTGGCGAACTCGTAGGTCGCGCCGTCTTCGGCGTCGACCAACGGCTCGAGCTTGATGATGACCTTCGCGAACTGGCCCGAGCCACCCGTCTGCTTCTTGTGGGTGAACTCGTGCTTCTCGACGGTCTTGCGGATCGTCTCGCGGTAGGCCACCTGCGGCTTGCCGACGTTCGCCTCGACCTTGAACTCGCGCTTCATGCGGTCCACCAGGATGTCGAGGTGGAGCTCGCCCATGCCGCCGATGACGGTCTGGCCGGTCTCCTCGTCGAGCTGCACCGAGAAGGTCGGATCCTCTTCGGCGAGCTTCTGGATCGCGGTGCCCAGCTTCTCCTGGTCCGACTTGGTCTTCGGCTCGATCGAGACGTTGATGACCGGGTCCGGGAAGGTCATGGACTCCAGAACGATCGGGTTCGCGACGTCGCAGAGGGTGTCACCGGTGGTGGTGTCCTTCAGGCCGATCATCGCGTAGATGTGGCCGGCCACCGCGTCGTCGACCGGGTTCTCCTTGTTGGCATGCATCTGGAAGAGCTTGCCGACGCGCTCCTTCTTGCCCTTGGTCGCGTTGAGCACCTGGGTGCCCGGATCGACCCGGCCGGAGTAGACGCGCACGAAGGTGAGCTTGCCGAAGAACGGGTGAGCGGCGATCTTGAACGCCAGCGCCGAGAACGGATCTTCCTTGCTCGGCTTACGGGTGAGGACTTCCTCCTCGTTACCCGGAACGTGGCCCTCGATCTCGCCGATGTCCAGCGGGTTCGGCAGGTAGGAGACGACGGCGTCGAGCATGGGCTGGATGCCCTTGTTCTTGAACGCCGTGCCGCACAGCACCGGGTAGACCTCGGAGTTGATGGTCATCTTCCGGATGGCGCCCTTGATCTCATCGATCGAGAGCTCCTCGCCGGCGAAGTACTTCTCCATGAGAGCTTCGTCGGACTCGGCGACCTTCTCCAGCAGCTTCTCGCGGTACTCCTCGGCGCGCTCCTGCAGATCCGCGGGGATCTCGGCGACGGTGGCCTCGGTGCCGATCGCGACGGTGCCCGGCCACAGCAGGGCCTTCATCTCGATCAGGTCGACGACGCCGTCGAAGGCATCCTCGGCACCGATCGGGAGCTGCAGCACCAGCGGGGTGGCGCCGAGACGGTCGACGATGGTCTTCACGGTGTAGTAGAAGTCCGCGCCCATCTTGTCCATCTTGTTGACGAAGCAGATGCGGGGGACGTCGTACTTGGTGGCCTGGCGCCAGACCTGCTCGGACTGGGGCTCGACGCCCTCCTTGCCGTCGAAGACGGCGACGGCGCCGTCGAGCACGCGGAGCGCGCGCTCGACCTCGACGGTGAAGTCGACGTGGCCCGGGGTGTCGATGACGTTGATCTGGTTGTCATCCCAGAAACAGGTGACGGCCGCGGAGGTAATGGTGATACCCCGCTCCTTCTCCTGCTCCATCCAGTCGGTGGTCGAGGCACCGTCGTGGGTCTCACCGATCTTGTAGTTCACACCGGTGTAGTAGAGGATGCGCTCGGTCGTCGTGGTCTTACCGGCATCGATGTGCGCCATGATGCCGATGTTGCGGACCTTGGTGAGGTCGTTCAGCACTTCCTGTGCCATGGGATTCCCTTCGGGGAGTCAGCGGAAAAAGGTCTGCGGAGTACGCGGGCCGCGGCGGTGGCCACTGCGCAAGGCTAATCCTTGGATCAGCCTTGCGCAGGGTTGTCACCAGCGGTAGTGCGCGAACGCGCGGTTGGCTTCGGCCATCTTGTGGGTGTCCTCGCGACGCTTCACAGCGGCCCCGAGGCCGTTCGAGGCGTCGAGCAGCTCGTTGGCGAGACGCTCCACCATGGTCTTCTCACGACGCTGACGGCTGAAGGTCACCAGCCAACGCAGGGCCAGGGTGTTGGCGCGGCCCGGCTTGACCTCGATGGGCACCTGGTAGGTGGCGCCACCGACGCGACGGCTCTTGACCTCGAGCGTCGGCTTGACGTTGTCCAGCGCGCGCTTGAGGGTGATGACCGGATCGGTGCCGGTCTTGTCGCGGGTCTGCTCGAGAGCCTGGTACACGATGCGCTCGGCGGTCGACTTCTTGCCGTCCAGCAGGATCTTGTTGACCAGCTGGGTGACCAGCGTGGAACCGTAAACCGGGTCCTGGATCAGCGGGCGCTTCGGTGCGGGTCCTTTACGAGGCATGGATCAGTTCCCCTTCTTTGCGCCGTAACGGCTGCGAGCCTGCTTGCGGTCCTTGACACCCTGGGTGTCGAGCGAGCCGCGGACGATGCGGTAACGAACACCGGGGAGGTCCTTCACACGACCACCGCGGACGAGCACCATCGAGTGCTCCTGCAGGTTGTGGCCTTCACCCGGGATGTAAGCGGTGACCTCGACGCCACTGGTCAGACGCACACGGGCGACCTTCCGGAGAGCGGAGTTCGGCTTCTTCGGGGTGGTGGTGTACACGCGGGTGCACACGCCACGACGCTGCGGGCTGCCCTTCAGGGCTGCGGTCTTCTTGATCGAAGCCTTGTCTTTGCGGCCCTTGCGGACCAGCTGGTTAATAGTTGGCACTAGGTTCTTTCTCCTCGTGGCCGACGTGGTGTCGGCCTGTCTTTCGTCGCGGTTGGTGCTCCGGGCAGGAAGCTCACCGCACCGGAACGGCGCTGTGAGCAACTTCCGCAACTCGCCCCACCAGGACTTCCGCCCTGGTCAATGAGTTATTCTGCACCCGTAGTCGGGCGTGTCGTACGGGGTACGACTGGTTCACGACCCCCACCCGGCAATCGAAGGTGATTCCGATTTCGGGCGGGCGGCATCTAGCGTGCTGGACACCGACGATCTACTCTACCGCCCGAGTTTCGACAGGTCAAAATGATGGACGTGGGTTTGATCGCACCGTTATCGGGTCGCGTGACGCACCGTCGACTGCCACCATGACACAGGTGTCCGGTGACTCTCGACCTCATCCCGGCGCGCTGCTGATGCGCCCCCCTCTCCCGCGGTTCGCACCGCGGCGGCCAAGTCCTCGTACTGCTCGCGATCCTGGTGTTCGCTCTGTCCCTGCGGGCGGCCGTGACCTCCCTGACGCCGCTGCTGGGCCGCGTCTCCGACGACCTCGGTTTCGGCAACGCCGCGATCGGCGCGATCGGCATGCTGCCGACCCTGATGTTCGGTGTCGCCGGACTGGTCGGTTCGGGACTCGGCAGGCGATTCGGACTGGAGATCGCCACGGTGGGCGCGGTGATCGTGACGGCCGCGGGTACCGGCCTGCGCGGCCTGGCCGGCGACACGTGGAGTCTGATGGCGCTGTCCGCGGTGGCGCTGTTCGGCATGGGCCTGGGCAACGTACTGATCCCGCCGCTGGTGAAGCGCTACTTCCCGCGCCGCATCGCGGCCAGCAGCACCGCCTACATCCTGTGCGTGCAGCTGGGCACCACGGTTCCGGCCGCAGTGGCGGTGCCGGCCGCCGACGCCGTCGGCTGGCGGTGGGCGCTCGCCGGCTGGGCGGTGATTCCACTGCTTGCCCTGGTGCCGTGGATCGCGGTGGCACAACGACGCCGCGCCGAGACATCCGGTGAGATCGAGACCGCCGCGACCCCGCGGCTGCCGGTGTGGCGCTCGCCGATCGCGTGGGGCCTGGTGTTCCTGTTCGGCATGACGTCGCTGATGACCTACTCCCTGCTGACCTGGATCCCCGAACTGCTGGCCGATGCCGGCGCCGACGACGCGCTCGGCGGGACGGCGGTCGCCGCGTTCGCCGGGGTCGGCTTCCTGGCGACCTTCGTGGCGCCGTGGCTGTGCCTGCGCTTCGCCAACCCCTACGGCTTCGTCGTCGGGTTCGCGGCCTGCATGCTCAGCGGTCTCGCCGGGCTGTACTGGGCCCCGTTGACCGGGACCATCGCGTGGGTGCTGCTGGCCGGGCTGGGCGTGAGCTCGTTCCCGATGGCCCTGACGCTGATCAACGTGCGCACGCGCACCGCGGCGGGCTCGGCATCGCTGTCCGGATTCGGCCAGGGCGTCGGCTACCTGCTGGCCTGCGCCGGGCCGCTCCTGTTCGGCATCCTGCGCGAGGTCAGCGGCGGCTGGGGGCTCTCGCTGAGTCTGCTCGTCGTCGCCACCTGCCTGATGCTGATCGGCGGCTACGTGATCTGCCGACCGCGATTCCTGGAGGACAGCCTGCCCGCCGTGTAACAGTGGAGGCTGTGACCACTTCGCTGCCCCAACGACAGGTCATCGCCGCATCTTGGCAACGGGCTCGGGACTGCGGGCTGGCCCCCGACGCCCGACCCGATCCGGTGCTCGCCGATATCTCGTCGTCGGACCCGCTGCTCGATGCGGCCCGGCCGATCCTCGCCCGCGCCGCCGAGCAGTTGCACGGCACCCCGGCGGCGCTGCTGCTGGTGGACCACCGCAGCCGGATGGTGGCGCGGGTAAGTGCCGACGCGTCCCTGGAGCGCACCCTCGCCGACGCCGGTGCGGTCACCGGCGCGACCTTCACCGAGGCCGCGATGGGCACCACCGCGCTGGGCACCGTCGCCGAGGTGCGCGGCGAGGTGGTGATCAACGCCGAGGACCACTACCTGGAGCAGTTCCGGTTCCTGAGCTGCTTCGGGCAGCCGATCATCCATCCCACCACCCGCCGGGTGGCCGGCATCCTGTGCATGACCCAGGCCGCGCCGCGCCTGAATCCGCTGTCGGTGCCACTGGTCCGCGGGGTGGTCGAGGACATCGCCGATCGCCTGCTGTCCCGCTCGTCGTCGGACCACCGCCGGGTGATCGCGGCCTACGAGAAGGCCGCGGAACGACGCGACACCGCGGTCGCCGCCCTCGGCGACGACCTCCAGCTGTCCAACTCCCTGGCCGCGCAACTGTTGGCGCCCGGCGACTTCGGCACTTTGCGACAGCTGGTGGAACAGAACGACGTGCCGCCGACGATCACTCTCCTCTCCGGGGTCACCGTGGCGGTGCAGGCCGTGCGCGTGCCGTCCGTCCGGCATGCCGCGGTGTTCCGCCTCCGTCCGCAGCTGTCCGACTTGTCGCCGGCGTCGTTGCCCTCGCGCAGCACTGCGGCCGGCGCGCCCACGGTGGCGATCTGCGGCGAGCCCGGCACCGGCCGGACCGCCCGCGCATTCACGGTGGCCGATCGGGCGGCCGCGGTGGTGATCGACGTGCCGGCCGCGCTGATCGACGACGCCCCGATCGACCTGGCCGCCGCGCTGCGCCTGGCTCGCAGCCGCGGGCACGGCGTGGTGATCGACGGCGCCGACCTCCTCGACGAACGCTCCCTGGCGCTGCTGCAGTCCGCGGTGAGCGCCCGCAGCGGCGCCGAACCGCCGATCGTGGTGGTGACCGGACCACCCGACACACTCGGCCCCGGCGCGGCGGCCCTGGTGGCGCGCTGCCGCCACCGCACCACCCTGCCGCCGCTGCGCCAGCGCAGCACCGAACTGGCCGCGCTCGCGCAGGAGTTCCTGCGTGCCGACAGCCTCGAACTGGGCGCGGACGCCGCCGACGCGCTGGCATCGCAGGACTGGCCCGGCAACTTCCCCGAACTGGCGATGGTGCTCGAGCAGGCCGCCGCGGTGGCCCGCGCCCGCGGGTCGCGCACGCTGGACGTGCACGATCTGCCGCGCGACTACCGCGGTTCCGCGCGCGTATCCCGCCTCCTGGGTCTCGAGCACGCCGAACGCCTGGCGATCGTCGACGCCCTCGACGCCGCCGGCGGCAACAAGAGCCATGCCGCCAAAACCCTCGGCATCAGTCGCACCACCCTGTACGCCCGCATCCGGGCCCTCGACATCGGGCGCTGACCGCACCCGGTCCACAGCTGTTCACGGCTGTCCATCGGCGCTGTTCAGTTTCCGGACAGCGCGACCTCAGCGAATAGGGGCACACTGAGATCTGCGCCACAGTGGCGCAGATCTCATATGCCCCGTATCGCCGGTCCGCCCCCGAGGCGGCCGGGAGGAGGATCCGATGACCGCCGTCTTGACCCCCGCACTTCTGCCCGCCGTGGCCGACTTCGTCTCCCGTGATCGACAGCTGCTGATCGGCGGCGCCTGGGTGGACGCCGCGTCGGGCGAGAAGTTCGAGACCGTCGACCCGGCGACCGGCGAGGTGATCACCCGAGTCGCCAAGGGCACCGCGGAAGACATCGACCGCGCCGTCGCCGCCGCCCGTGCCGCCTACGAGGGCCCGTGGTCGCGGATGAAGCCCAATGAGCGCGAACGCCTGATCTGGAAGGTCGGCGACATCCTGTCCGAGCGCGCGGAGATCTTCGGCCAGCTCGAGGCCCTCGACAACGGCAAGTCGGTGGCCATCGCCACCGCCGTGGACGTGGGCTGGTCGGCCGACGTCTGGCGCTACAACGCCGGCCTGGCCACCAAGATCAAGGGGTCGTCGATCACCCCGTCCATGCCGTTCGCACCGGACGGCCAATTCCACGCCTACACCCGCCGCGAGTCGCTGGGCGTGTGCGGCCAGATCATTCCGTGGAACTTCCCCATCCTGATGGCCACCTGGAAGCTGGCGCCCGCGCTGGCCGCAGGCAACACGGTGGTGCTCAAGCCTGCCGAGCAGACCCCGCTCAGCGCGCTGCTGCTCGGTGAGGTCTTCGAGGAGGCAGGATTCCCGCCCGGCGTGGTCAACATCGTCACCGGTTTCGGCGACGCCGGTGCCGCGCTGTCGGCCCACATGGACGTGGACAAGGTGGCGTTCACCGGTTCCACCGAGGTCGGCAAGAAGATCGTGCAGGCCGCCACCGGCAACCTGAAGAAGGTCACCCTCGAGCTCGGCGGCAAGAGCCCGAACATCGTCTACGCCGACGCCGATCTGGAGGCCGCCGTCGCCGGTTCGGTCGCCGCCTGGATGTTCAACCACGGCCAGTGCTGCGTGGCCGGCACCCGGATGTTCGTGCAGCGGGAGATCTTCGACGACTTCACGCAGGCCGTGGCCGACGCGGCCGCCGCCGCCAAGATCGGCCCGGGTCTGGATCCGACCACCGAACTGGGTCCGCTGGTCTCGCAGGAGCAGTTCGACCGGGTCAACGGCTACATCCAGCAGGGCCTGGCCTCCGGTGCGCGCGCGCTGACCGGCGGCAACCGCTGGGGCGATCGTGGCTACTTCATCGAGCCGACCGTATTCGTGGACGTGGAGCCCCACTACTCGATCGTCGAAGAGGAGATCTTCGGCCCGGTGGTGGCCGCCCTGCCGTTCGACGACGAGGAGGACGTGGCCCGCGCCGCCAACAACTCCATCTACGGCCTGGCCGCCGGGATCTGGACCAAGGATCTGTCCAAGGCCCACCGCACCGCGGCCGCCGTGCAGGCCGGCTCGGTGTGGGTCAACCAGTACAACGGCTTCGACACCGCGCTGCCCTTCGGCGGTTTCAAGCAGTCCGGCTGGGGCCGTGAACTCGGCGACTCCGCCATCGACGCCTACACCCAGGTCAAGTCCGTCAACATCGCGCTCTGACCCCTCGCGCTTCCGCGACACCCCTCAGCGAAACACCCTCAACAAGTACACCCCTCAAGGAGATCACCGTGAAGACCAAAGCTGCTGTCCTGCTGGGCCCGGGCGAACCGTTCCAGATCATGGAGCTCGAGCTCGATCCGCCCGGCCCCGGCGAGGTGCTGATCAAGTACACCGCCGCCGGCCTGTGCCACTCGGACCTGCACCTGACCGACGGCGACCTGCCGCCGCGCTACCCGATCGTCGGCGGCCACGAAGGCTCCGGCATCATCGAGGAAGTCGGCCCGGGCGTGACCAAGGTGAAGCCCGGCGACCACGTCGTCTGCAGCTTCATCCCGAACTGCGGCACCTGCCGCTACTGCTCCACCGGGCGTCAGAACCTGTGCGACATGGGCGCCACCATCCTCGAAGGCTCCATGCCCGACGGCACGTTCCGCTTCCACGGTCCGGACGGCCAGGACTTCGGCGCGATGTGCATGCTCGGCACCTTCGCCGAGCGGGCCACCATCTCCCAGCATTCGGTGGTCAAGGTCGACGACTGGCTGCCGCTGGAGACCGCCGTTCTGGTCGGCTGCGGCGTCCCGTCCGGGTGGGGTACCGCCGTCAACGCGGGCAACCTCCGCGCAGGCGACACCGCGGTGATCTACGGCATCGGAGGCCTCGGCATCAACGCCGTCCAGGGCGCGGTGTCGGCCGGCTGCAAGTACGTGGTCGTCGTCGATCCGGCGGAACTCAAACGGGACACCGCGCTGAAGATGGGCGCCACGCACGCCTTCGCCACCGCCGAAGAGGCAGCGGAGAAGGTCAACGAGCTCACCTGGGGTCAGGGCGCCGACGCGGCGCTCATCCTGGTCGGCACCGTCGACAAGGAGGTGGTCAGCAACGCCACCGCCATCATCGGCAAGGGCGGGCGCGTGGTGATCACCGGCCTGGCCGACCCGGCCGAGCTCACCGTGCAGGTCTCCGGCACCGACCTGACGCTGAACCAGAAGACGATCATGGGCACGCTGTTCGGGTCGATGAACCCGCAGTACGACATCGTCAAACTGCTGCGCCTGTACGACGCCGGCGAGCTCAAGCTCGACGAGCTGGTGACCCAGCGCTACTCGCTGGAGCAGGTCAACGAGGGCTACCAGGACCTGCGCGACGGCAAGAACATCCGAGGCGTCATCAACCACGCCTCCTGATCGAGCCGCGACCGCTCTGACGCGGTTCCCGATTGACGATTCCGCTCCCGCGCGCCTTCAGAAGGTGCGCGGGAGCGGAGTCGTCAATCGGGAAAGATCTCCGCGCGGGATTTCCTGATGGGATAGCGTCCGGTGGGGATTTGTCGGATACTGGCGGCGCTATGAACAGCCAAGGACCGCTGCCCCCAGCCCGACATCCGGGCGCACCACCGCGACCCCCGCGGCCAATGCCTGCGCCCGGGGTACCGCCGCATGTGGGTGGCGGCCCACCGCATCAGTACGGATACCCGCCGAGCGCGCCCGGCCCGACGCAGCAGATTCCGCGCCAGACCGGCCGCGCGAGCGAAGACCGGTTCCTTCCGCCGCCTCGACAGACCGCAGGGCAGGTCGCGCGCGCACGAGGAGTAGAAACCGCCGAGGCCGCGCCCCGGCGCGATCTTCCAGAGCGAGTGAGCGACGGCCGAATGGCCGGCGCCTACACGTTCGTGGCCATCGCGGTCGGAGTGGCGCTCTGGGGCGCGCTCTTCGTTCTCGGTGGGACGCCGATACTGGCTCTCGTCATCGCACCTCTTGCGATGTGCGTCGGGGTCGCCCTCGCCGCGGAAACAACGAAGTCACGTCGCCTGGCATTGACCTGCTCCGGCATAGCGCTGCTCCTGGGCGCGTTGGTCGCCTCACAAGCGCTACTGAACGTCGCCGTTCTCATCCCGCCGGAACTACTGGCCCTTCTGGTACCGGCGTTGTGTGGACTGGCGTGGAGTATCGCTCGTTCCAGAGATCCGCTCACATCTACGCTGGTAGCAGTGGCTGCTTCGCTGCCAGTCGTTCTGTTGTTCCTTGCCACTGAGGCAGGAATAGCGCTGCGCACCGGCCAATACCTGATGTTTCTCCTGCCTGCGCTGCCCGTCGTCATCGCGTGGGTGTCCGCCTACCTCGATCCCCGCAGCAAGATGGAATTCGCCAGCCCGCCGCGGCGGGTCGCACCCATGGGTCCGCAGCGCATCGTCGTCGGGCACACTGCGGACGGGCAGGCCGTGTACGGCGTGGGTACGCCCCCGCACGGGCCCAGCACCGGACCGAACGGCCTGGCGATCGCATCGTTCGTCTTCGGACTGACGGCGTTGAGCATTGTGGCGGTCATCCTCGGACACATGTCGAGTGCGCAGAGCAAGCGCGAGGGACAGCCGCGCTCCGGATTCGCCCTGGCCGGAATCATCCTCGGCTACATCACCCTGGCCGTGCAGGTCACCGTCGTCGCCTGGTACGTCCTGATCGTCCTGCAACTCAGCGCGCTCTGAGCGCATTCACGCTCGCAACGGTTCCCGATTGACGATTCCGCTCCCGCGCGCCTTCTGAAGGTGCGCGGGAGCGGAGTCGTCAATCGGGAAGGAACTCCGCGCGGGCGGGTCAGTCGGCGATCGAGTGCGGCAGGCGGACCGAGCCGGGGGCCGGCTTGGCCGGGCGCGACGGCGGCGGCACCATCGGGCCGACGTTGCCGTCGGGTGCGGTGTCGAGGTCCACGACGACCGGCGCATGGTCGCTGGGCTTAGTGCCCTTGCGCGCCTTGCGATCCACCCACGCCGCCTGCACTCGCTCGGCGACGGGCGCCCCGGCCACCACCAGGTCGATCCGCATGCCCAGGTCCTTGTGGAACATGCCTGCGCGGTAGTCCCAGTACGAGTAGATCTGCGCCTGCGGCCAGTGCGCACGCTGCACGTCGACCATGCCCAGGTCGAGCAGGCCGGCCAGTTCGGCCCGCTCGGCGTCGGTGACGTGGGTGTGCCCGACCAGGGCGGTCGGGTCGAAGACGTCCCGGTCGGCGGGGATGATGTTGAAGTCGCCGCACACCATGGTCTGGGCGGCGTCGTCGGCCACCGCGGACCGCAGCTTGCTCAGCCAGTTCAGCTTGTAGCGGTAGTGGTCCGAATCCACTTCCCGCCCGTTGGGCACGTACACCGACCAGATCCGGAGGCCGCCGCACACCGCGGAGATCGCCCGGCCCTCCGGCGCGGCGGTCGGGTCCGGGAAGCCGGGCGCCTCGGGGAAGGCGATCCGGACGTCGTCGAGCCCCACCTTGCTGAGGATCGCGACCCCGTTCCACTGCCCCTGACCGAAGTGTGCGAACTCGTAGCCGCGCGCGGCCAGCTCCTCGCCCAGTTCGGCGGCGAAGGCCTCGTCGGTGGCCTTGGTCTCCTGCAGGCACACCACGTCGGGCTCGCGCTCGTCCAGCCACGGCAGCAGCCGCGGAATCCGCGGCTTCACCGAGTTCACATTCCACGTCACCACTCGCATGCGCCCACGGTAGCCGCGCGGCGGCGCGGCCACCGAATCCGGCGGTCGCAGACCGTTGTTCGCAGGTCAGACGGGGCGTATCGTCGAAAGATGACCAGTGATCCGGCGGTCAGCAATGGGGATGTCTACAAGGTCGTCTTCGAGAACGATCGGGTTCGGGTGCTCGAGTACACCGACCGACCCGGTCATCGCACGACGCCCCACCGGCATCCCGACAGCGTCATGTACACGCTGAGCAGCTTCCGCCGACGACTGATCAGCGGCGACGCGGCCCGCGAGGTGCAGATGGACGCGGGGTTCGTCGGGTGGCTGCCCGCGCAGGAGCATGCCGGGGAGAACATCGGCGACACCGCCACCCACGTGCTCTTCGTCGAGCTCAAGGAACCGCCGCCGCACCCCGGCCCCACCGCGGAGCCGCACCTCGGCCCGGCCGACTGACGGCCGTCGCCGATCACCAGACGTCGACGGCCCCGCCGGCACTCGGGGGCGGCGGGGCCGCCGCCGCCTCGAGCAGTCGGGCGATCAGCCCGCGGGTCTGCGCCGGATCGATCACGTCGTCGATCTCCCCGTACCGTGCGACGTTGAGCGCCGAGGCGTGTTCGCGCAGGTGCGCGGTCAGTTCGACGACGGTGCGCTCGCGTTCGGCGTCGTCGGCGATGGCCGCGAGCTCGGCGCGCATGGACAGTCGGACCGCACCCTCCAGCCCCATCGGGCCCAGGTGTGCACCCGGCCAGGCCAGCGTCAGCAGCGGTTCGCGGGTGCTGCCGCCGAGCATCGCCTGCGCGCCGAGACCGTAGCCGCGCCGCAGGATCACGCCGACCAGCGGCACGGTCAGCGCGGCACCGGCGATGAGCAACCGCGAACAGTGCCGCACCATCGCGGTGGCCTCGGCCGCCGGACCCACCATCATGCCCGGGGTGTCCACCAGCGAGAGCACCGGAAAACCGTTGGCCTGGCACAGCTGCAGGAAGCGGCTGGCCTTGTCGCCCGCGTCGGCGGTGATGGCCCCGGCCACGTACTGGGTGTCGTTGCCCAGCACGCCGACGGTCCGGCCCTCGATGCGCCCCAGCGCCGTGACCAGCTCCGGGGCGAACTCGCTCCGCAGGACGGTCACCGACTCCGCATCGCACAGGGTCTCGATGATGGGCATCGGGTCGTAGGCCACGTTCTCGGTCTCCGGGACCAGGGTGCGCAGCACCGTCTGATCCGGCGCCGACCAGGTGGGCGTCGCGCCCAGGAAATAGCCCAGCAGGTCGCGGGCGGCCTCCTCCACGTCGGCCTGCTCGACGGCCACGTCGACCACACCGTTCGCGGCCATCACCTCCAGGGGGCCCACGTCGGCGGCCGCGACGTCACCGAGCCCACCGCCGGCGATCATCGCGGGGCCGCCCATGCCGAGGGAACTGCGGTCGGAGGCGACGATCAGGTCGGCACAGCCGGCGATCACCGCGTTACCGGCGAAACAGTTGTCGTCGACCACGGCGATGCGCGGCACCTTGCCGGACAGCCGCGCCCACGCCGCGAAGGTGGGGGTGTCCAGGGCCGAGGCCAACGGGATGTCGGTGTCGCCGGGTCGGCCGCCGCCGCCCGCCGCGAAGAACAAGGTCGGCAGGCGCAGCCGTTCGATGACGTCGAGGAGACGATCGGTCTTGACGTGCCCGCGCATGCCCTGAGTTCCGGCCATCACCAGGTAGTCGTACGACAGCACGGCGCAACTGCGGCCGTCGATCGTCGCCAGGCCGCCGACGATGCCGTCGGCCACGGTCCGATCCAGCAGTTCGTCGACGGACCGCCGGTCCTCCTGGGCACCGGTCACGAACCGGCCGTACTCGACGAACGATCCGGGGTCGACGACGGCGGCGATGTGCTCGCGGGCGGTGCGGCCGCCCCGCGCATGCAGCTTGGCGACGGCGTCGGGCCGCGCCGCGTCCTCGGTCAGGGCCCCGCGTGCCAGCACTTGGAGCAGGTCCGCGCGGATGCCGAGGAGGTCGGCGGGAGTGTCAGACATCCAGCGCCGCCTTCACCTGCTGCACCCACGCCGCGGTCACCTGCGCGCGTCGCGCCGAGTCGTCGGAGAGGGTGTCGGCCAGGCCGAAACCACGCGCCAGGTCCAAGGTGATCTGGGCCAGTCGGTGGGCCGTGGCCCCGTGCGCGCCGGTGGGATCCAGACCGGCCACGGTGAGCTTGTGCGCCGCCCGGGCCAGCTTGGCTTCCAGCGGCAGAATCAGTTCGCGCAGGTTCTCGTCGGAGGCCGCCGCCGCCCACACCTGCAGGGCCGCCTTGAACTGCAGACCGGTGTAGATAGAGACCGCCCGCTCCACCACGGCGTCGATCCGTTCGGGCCCCTCGGGCAGGTTTTCCAGAGTCTGGGCCGCCTCGGCGGTCATCACCTCGAACATCGACTCGAGCACCGCGGTGATGAGGTCCTCCCGCGCGGGAAAATGATGCTGGGCCGCGCCCCGAGACACCCCGGCCGCTTCGGCGACCGCGGTGACCGTCGTGGCCGACCACCCCTTGGCGGCCAGCATGTCGACGGTCACCGACAGCAACCGCTCGCGGGTCTGACGCGAACGTTCCTGCCGGGGTTCCCGGGCCGCGACGGTCACGAGGAGCTCGCGTCCCAGGAGGGCTTGCGCTTGGACAGGAACGCCGTCATGCCCTCGCGTGCCTCGTCGGAACCGAACAGCGCCATCGACTCGGCGGCCCGCGCGGCGACCGCTTCGTCGAAACCGTCGAGCAGGTCGGCGGTGGTCAGCGCCTTCGACGCCGCCAGCCCCTGCGGCGAGGCCTTGCGCACGCTCTCGCAGATCGCCGCCACCTGCGCCTGCAGGTCCTCGGCGGAATCGGCTGCAGCGGTGAGGAATCCGCTGGCCACCGCGGTCGGGGCGTCGAAGGTCTCACCGGTGAGGAAGTAGCGACCCGCCGAGCGCGCGGTCATCTTGGCCAGCAGCACCACCGAGATCATCGACGGGGCCAGCCCCAGCCGCGACTCGGTCAGCGCGAAGCTCGAGCGGGGTCCGGCGACGGCGATGTCGGCCGCCCCGACCAGACCGAAACCGCCGGCGCGGACGTGGCCGTCGATCATCGCGATCACCGGCTTGGGCAGGTCCAGGAACGACCGCATAAGCGACGACATGGAGCTGCCGACCTCGGCGGTGGCCTCCTCCGGCGTGAGCCCGCGGCCCACCGCTTCCCCCAGATCCGCACCGGCGCAGAAGGTTCCACCGGTGTGGGTCACCACCACCGCGCGGACGGCGGGGTCGGCGCCTGCCGCTTCGATCGCCTCCCGCAACTGCCGCACCAGCGTGGAGCTGAGGGCGTTGCGATTGTGCGGTGAGTCGAGCGTGATGGTGGTGACGGCCGCGTCGGTGGCCGTGCGAACCAGGGTCTCGGGGGTGTCGGTCATCGCGAATCCGTCACTCTCAGTACGACTTCGGCAGGCCGAGGCTGGCCTGCGCGACGAAGTTGAGGATCATCTCCCGGCTCACCGGAGCGATCTTGGCGATCCGGGACAGTGCGATCATCGGCGCCACCCCGTACTCCACGGTGAGGCCGTTGCCGCCCATCGAGTGCACCGCCTGATCGACAGCGGCCACCGCCGCGTCGGCGGCGGCCAGCTTGGCCATGTTCGCCGCTTCCGCGGCGCCCCAGTCGTCGCCGGAGTCGTACAGCGAGGCGGCCTTCTGCATCATCAGCTTGGCCATCTCGGTGTCGATCTTGATCTTCGCCAGCGGATGCGAGATCGCCTGGTGCGTCGCGATCGGCGCCTTCCAGACGGTGCGGTCGTTGACGTACGCGACGGCCTTGTCGAGCGCGTAGCGGGCCATACCGACCGCCGAGGCCGACGCCATGATGCGCTCCGGGTTCAGACCGGCGAACAGCTGCGACAGTCCGGCGTCCTCCGAGCCGACGAGGGCGTCGGCGGGCAGGCGCACGTCGTCGAGGAACAGTGCGAACTGCTTCTCCGGGTTCACCAGCTCCATCTCGATGACCTTGGCTTCGAGGCCGGGGGAATCGGTGGGCACCACGAACAGCGCGGGCTTGAGCTTGCCGGTCTTGGCGTCCTCGGTGCGGCCCACGATCAGCACCGCGTCGGCCTGGTCGACGCCGGAGATGAAGACCTTCTGGCCCGACAGCAGCCACTCGTCGCCGTCCCGGCGGGCGGTGGTGGTGATCATGTGCGAGTTGGAGCCCGCGTCCGGCTCGGTGATGCCGAAGGCCATCGTGAACGTGCCGTCGGCCAGGCCCGGCAGCCACCGCTGCTTCTGCTCGTCGGTGCCGAAACGGGCGATGATGTTGCCGCAGATGGCCGGGGAGACCACCAGCATCAGCAGCCCGGTACCCGAAGCGGCCAGCTCTTCCATGACGATCGCGAGCTCGGCCATGCCGGCACCGCCGCCGCCGTACTCCTCGGGCAGGTTGACACCGATGAAGCCCAGCTCACCGGCTTCCTTCCACAGCTCGTCGGTCTTGCGGCCCTGGCGGGCGCAGTCCTGGAAGTACTGCGGGCCGTACTTTGCGCCCAGCGCGGCCACGGCCGCGCGCAGTTCGGTGTGCTCAGCGGGTTCGGTGAACTTCATTTACGCCTCAATCTCTTCGGAAGTGGATTCTTCGGCCTCGTCGGCGATCACGGCGAGGACGTCCCCGACGGACAGCTGCTGGCCTTCGGTCACGGCGAGCACGGCCACCACGCCGTCGCTCGGGGCGCTGATGGTGTGCTCCATCTTCATCGCCTCCAGCCACAGCAGCGGCTGGCCCTGGGTGACGCGATCGCCCTCGGCGACCGCGACGCGGATCACCGCGCCGGGCATCGGCGCCAGCAACGATCCGGGGCGGGCCACCGACGACGGGTCGATGAACCGGGGTGCGCGCGTGAACGCGACACCGGCACCGGGCCAGTCGACGAAGACCTGCTCACCGACCACCGCCACGCGGTAGCGGCGGGCCACGCCGTCCACCAGCAGCACCGCCTCGGTGGGCGTCCAGGAAAGCGCTTCGACGCCCTCGAGGTCGGGCAGTTCCACCGCGCCGCGGGTGATGCGGTAGTCGACCACGGTCTCGGCGGTCTCACCCGCGTGGGTCGACACGTAGGTCTTGCGCTGGTAGCCGGAGGCCATGTTGCGCCAACCCGACGGCAGCCCGGTCAGCACCGTCGCGGCCGCACGATTGGCCGCCGACTGGGCCAACGCCGCCGCGGCCGCGGCCACCCGCACGCTCTTCTCGTCGGCCAGCGGAGCCGACAGCGCCGCCAGTCCCACGGTGTCCAGGTAGGCGGTGTCGGTGTCCCCGGTGAGGTACTGCTCCTCGCGGAGGATGTTCACCAGCAGGTCGCGGTTGGTCACCACACCGTGGATCTCGGCGTCGGCGAGGCCGCGGGCCAGCATGGCCGCGGCGCGCGTCCGGGTCGGCGCCCACGAGATCACCTTGGCGAGCATGGGGTCGTAATAAGTGGAGATCTCGCTGCCGTCGGCCACGCCGGAATCCACCCGCAGACCCGGACGGCTCAGCAGCCCGAACTGCACATCGGAGGGAATGTCGATGGTGTGCACCGTGCCCGACTGCGGCTGCCAGTCCTGCGCCGGATCCTCGGCATACAGGCGGACCTCGATCGAGTGGCCGGTGGCGGTGGGTTCGGGACCGTCCAGCGGCTCCCCTTGCGCCACCCGCAACTGCCACGCCACCAGGTCCACGCCGGTGGTCATCTCGGTGACCGGATGCTCCACCTGGAGCCGGGTGTTGGTCTCCAGGAAGAAGAAGCGGCCGTCGCCGGCGGCGAGGAACTCCACGGTGCCCGCGCCGGTGTAGCCGATCGACGATGCCGCGGTGCGCGCCGCGTCGTACAGCGCGGTCCGCATCTCGGCGCCGATCCGCTCGACCAGCGGGGCCGGGGCCTCCTCGATCACCTTCTGGTGGCGACGCTGAATGGAGCATTCGCGCTCGCCCACGGCCCAGACGCCGCCGTGCGTATCGGCCATCACCTGCACCTCGATGTGGTGACCGCGCTCGATGTACGGCTCGCAGAAGACGGTGGGGTCGCCGAAGGCCGACTCGGCTTCGCGGCGGGCCGCCGCGACGGCGTCCTCGATTTCGTCGAGTGCTGCCACGATGCGCATACCGCGGCCGCCGCCGCCGGCGGAGGCCTTGATGAGCAGCGGCAGGTCGGCCTCGGTCACCGCGGCCGGATCCAGATCCGACAGCACCGGCACCCCGGCGGCCTTCATGGCCTCCTTGGCGTTGACCTTGGAGCCCATCGCGGTGATGGCGGTCGGCGGCGGGCCGATCCAGATCAGACCGGCATCGATCACCGCCTGCGCGAACTCGGCGTTCTCGGACAGGAATCCGTAGCCCGGATGGATGGCGTCCGCACCGGCGCGCTGCGCCGCGGCGATCACCAGGTCGCCGCGCAGGTACGTCTCGGCGGAGGTGGCGCCGGGCAGGCGCACCGCCGCATCGGCGGCCCGCACGTGGGGCGCGTCGGCGTCGGGGTCGGAGAAGACGGCCACCGTGCCGATACCCATCTCGCGGCAGGTCGCGAAGACGCGGCAGGCGATCTCGCCGCGGTTGGCCACCAGGACGGAAGTGATTTGGTTGCTCATGAGTTCCTCACATCCGGAAGACGCCGAAGTTGGTGGCGCCTTCGATCGGGGCACCGGCGATCGCCGAGAGGCTCATGCCGAGCACGGTGCGGGTGTCCCGGGGGTCGATGACCCCGTCGTCGTACAACATGCCCGACAGGAACATCGGGACCGATTCGGCTTCGATCTGCGCCTCGATCATGGCGCGCAGACCGGCGTCGGCTTCTTCGTCGACGACGCCGCCGCGGGCCTCGGTGGACGCGCGGGACACGATCGAGATGACGCCGGCCAGCTGGGCGCCGCCCATCACCGCCGACTTGGCGCTGGGCCAGGTGAACAGGAAGCGGGGGTCGTAGGCGCGGCCGCACATGCCGTAGTGACCGGCTCCGTAGCTGGCGCCGATCAGCAGCGACAGGTGCGGAACTTTCGAGTTGGACACCGCGTTGATCATCATCGAGCCGTGCTTGATGATGCCGCCCTGCTCGTACTCCTTGCCCACCATGTAGCCGGTGGTGTTGTGCAGGAACAGCAGCGGCGTGTCGGTCTGGTTGGCCAGCTGAATGAACTGGGTGGCCTTCTGCGCTTCGGCGCTGAACAGCACGCCCTGCGCGTTGGCCAGGATGCCCACCGGGTAGCCGTGGATCGTGGCCCAGCCGGTGCACAGCGAGGTGCCGTACTCGGGCTTGAACTCGTCGAAGTCGCTGTCGTCGACCACGCGTGCAATCACCTCGCGCGGATCGAACGGCACCTTCAGGTCGGGCCCGACGATGCCGAGCAGGTCCTCGGAGCTGTACCGGGGTTCGGCCACCTCGGCCGACGGCACGGGCCCCTTCTTGCGCCAGTTGAGCCGGGCGACGATCCGCCGCCCGATGCGCAGGGCGTCCTGTTCGTCGGCGGCGAGGTAGTCGCCGAGACCGGAGACCCGGGCGTGCATCTCGGCGCCGCCGAGCTCCTCGTCGTTGCTCTCCTCGCCGGTGGCCATCTTGACCAGCGGCGGACCGCCGAGGAACACCTTGGAGCGTTCCTTGATCATCACCACGTGGTCGCTCATGCCCGGCACGTACGCCCCACCGGCGGTGGAGTTGCCGAAGACCAGGGCGATGGTCGGGATCCCCGCCGCCGACAGGCGCGTCAGATCGCGGAACATCCGGCCGCCCGGAACGAAGACCTCCTTCTGGGTGGGCAGGTCCGCACCGCCGGACTCCACCAGGGACACCACCGGCAGGCGGTTCTCCATGGCGATGTCGTTGCAGCGCAGGATCTTCCGCAGTGTCCACGGGTTGGAGGTGCCGCCCTTGATGGTCGGGTCGTTGGCCACGATGAGGCATTCGACGCCCTCGACCACGCCGATGCCGGCCACCACGGAGGCGCCGACGGCGAACTGGGAGCCGTAGGCCGCCAGCGGGCACAGCTCCATGAACGGCGAGTCCTCGTCGATCAGCATCTCGATGCGCTCGCGGGGCAGGAGCTTGTCGCGCTTGCGGTGGCGGGCGACGGCGCGTTCGCCGCCGCCGTCGAGCACCTTGCGGAACTCCAGGTCGAGCTCGGCGAGCTTGCCGTTCATCGCCTCCACATTGGCGAGGAAGTCGTCGGAGGAGGTGTCGATCTTGCTCTGGAACACGGTCACTGCTGGTACCCCAATCGCTTTGCTGCCAGGCCGAGGAGAATCTCGTTGGTGCCGCCGCCGATACCGATGATCCGCATGTCGCGGTACTGCCGCTCCACCTCGGATTCGGTCATGTAGCCCATGCCGCCGAACAGCTGCACGGCCTTGTTGGCCACCCATTCACCGGTCTCGACGGCGGTGTTCTTGGCGAAGCAGACCTCGGCGATGAGGTCCTGCTCGCCCGCGGCGTAGCGATCGACCACGGCCCGGGTGTAGACCCGCGCGATGTCGATCTTGCGTGCCATCTCGGTGACGCTGTCCTGCACGCTCTGCCGCGAGATGAGGGGGCGACCGAAGGTCTCCCGATTGCGCACCCATTCGAGGGTCAGGTCCAGGCAGCGCTGCGCTTGCGCGTAGGCCTGCACGGCCAGCGCGGCGCGCTCGGTGACGAAGGCCTGCGCGATCTGCATGAAGCCGGAGTTCTCCGCGCCGACCAGGTTGGCCACCGGCACCCGGGCGTCGACGAAGGACAGTTCCGCGGTGTCCGAGGCCCGCCAGCCCATCTTGTCGAGTTTGCGATCGACGGTGAAGCCGGGCGTGCCCTTCTCGATCACCAGCAGCGAGACGCCGGCGGCGCCGGGGCCGCCGGTGCGCACCGCCGCGACCACGAAGTCGGCGCGAACACCCGAGGTGATGAAGGTCTTGGCGCCGTTGACCACGTAGTGGTCGCCGTCGCGCACCGCGGTGGTCCGCAGGTGCCCGACGTCGCTGCCGCCGCTGGGTTCGGTGATGGCCAGCGAGCCGATCTTGGTGCCGTCGATGGTGGGGCGCACCCACTTGTCGATCTGCGCCGGATCGCCCGCGGCGATCAGGTGCGGCAGGGAGATGCCGCTGGTGAACAGCGAAGCGAAGACGCCGCCGGAGACACCCTGCTGGTGCAGTTCCTCGCACAGGATGGAGGCGTCGATCAGGTCGCCGCCGGCGCCGCCGACCGCTTCCGGGAAGGCCAGTCCGATCAGACCCAGTTCGGCGGCCTGCACGTGCAGTTCGCGCGGGATCTCGCCGTCGGCTTCCCATTGATCCTGGTACGGGAGAATGTGACGGGCGGCGAAGCCGGCGATGGATTCGCGCAGGGCTCGGCGTTCCGGGGTCTCCCAGTCGGCGTTGCTGATGGGCATAGTGCTCCTACTCGGGTCGCGCTGAAGTCGGGTCGGGTCAGGGCAGGAAACGCTGCGGGATCGGCACGTGCCGCGAACGCAGCCACTCCCCCAGCCCCTTGGCCTGGGGATCGAAGCGGACGTTCTCGGCCACGCCGCGCCCGAGGATCCCCTCGATCACGAAGTTGACGGCGCGCAGGTTCGGCAGCCGGTAGCGGTGCACCACCAGGTCCGCGGCCTCGGGCAGCAGTTCCTTGAGCTTGTCGGTGCTGAGCAGCGCGTCGAGCCAGGCGTACTCGTCGTCGCCGCGCGCCCACACGCCGACGTTGGCGCTGCCGCCCTTGTCGCCGCTGCGCGAGCCGATGATCGTGCCGAGCGGTGCCATCACCGTGGGCCCCCAGTCGGTGGTCGCGGCCGGCGCCGGAGCGTCCTCGTCGACCACCAATGCCGCGCGCACCGGCGACGGTTCGATCTCCACCGACACCCCGTCGGGCTGGGTGACGCGATGGTGCACCAGTGCGACGTCGACGTAGCCGGGTTCGAAGACGCCGTAGGGCGAGCCGTGGCCGGGCGGGGCGGTCATGGTGAAGCCGGGGAAGCTGGCCAGGGCTAGCTGCACCGCGGTGTCGGCGAAGCCGCGGCCCACCTTCTTCGGGTCGGTGTCGCGGGCGACGCAGTGCAGGATGGCGCTGGCCTGTTCCTCGGTGTCGGCGTCGGGGCGGTCGTGCCGCACCAGCGTCCATTCCAGTTCGGCGGGACGGCTGGGCAGTTCCGCTTCGAACTGGGTCCGGAACAGTTCGGCCTTGGCCTCGATGTCCATGCCGGTGAGCACCACGGAGATCTCGTTGCGCAGGCCCGCCAGGTTGTTCAGCGAGACCTTCAGGTCGGTCGGCGGGGCCTCGCCGGTGGCGGCCGAGATGTGCACGCGATCGGGACCCTGCTGCGTCAGCTGCACCGAGTCCAGGCGCGCGGTGGCGTCCGGGTTGTAGTAGCGCGGGCCGCGGACCTCGTAGAGCAGCTGCGAGGTGACGGTACCGATGTTCACGGCGCCGCCGGTGCCCTCGTGCTTGGTGATCACCGACGAACCGTCGGGATGGATCTCGGCGATCGGGAAACCCAGGTGACCCATCTCGATCTCGGTGAAGAACGAGTAGTTGCCGCCGGTGGCCTGCGCCCCGCATTCGATGATGTGGCCGGCTACCACGGCGCCGGCGATCGCGTCGAGATCGTCGTAGCCCCAGCCGAAGGCCGCGGCCGCGGGCCCTACGGCCAGCGAGGCGTCGGTGACGCGTCCGGTCACCACGATGTCGGCGCCGCGGGTCAGCGCGGTCTTGATGCCGAAGCCGCCGAGGTAGGCGTTGGCGGTCAGCGGACTGCCGAGGTTCAGTGCGGCGGCCTGCTTGACCAGGTCGTCGCCGGAGACGAAGGCGATCTGCGCGTCGATGTCGAGCTCGGCGGCCAGTTCCCGCAGCGCCACCGCGAGGCCGTGCGGGTTGAGCCCGCCGGCGTTGGTGACGATCTTGACGTCCCGGTCCCGAGCCAGGGCCAGGTTCTCCCGCATCTGGTGCAGGAAGGTCTTGGCGTAGCCCGTGCTCGGATCCTTCATCCGGTCGCGACCCAGGATGAGCATGGTCAGCTCGGCCAGATAGTCCCCGGTGAGGTAGTCCAGCTCGCCGCCTTCGAGCATCTCCTGCACCGCACTGAAGCGGTCACCGTAGAAGCCCGAGGCATTGCCGATGCGTACGACGTCGGTCATGTGCGTCCCTAACTGCTGATGTGTCTGCTGGTGTGGTGCTGATCCGCTCGAGGGGATCTATCCCTGGGCGGCGCGGCCCGCTCCGGGCGGACCGGCGAAGACCTGCGCGATAGCGGCCCACTGGCGGGCGTCGTCGCCGACCACCTCCAGCGCGAGGTCGTCGAAGTGGCGGCGCTGGGTGATGAGTTCGCAGAAGTCGACGGCCGGGCCGCGGACCACGTCGGTCGCATCCTCCGGGCCCCAGACCCACAACTCGCCCGACGGTGCGGTGATCTCCCACCGGAACTCGGACTCTGGTGCGGTCAACCCGTTGACCATGTAGGCGAAGTTGCGCGTGCGCACGCCCAGGTGCACCACGTTGCGGATGCGGTCGGTGCTCTCGCGTTCCACGCCGAGGGCGTCGGCCACGTCGAGCGCGTGCGCCCAGGTCTCCATCAGGCGGGCGGTGGCCATCGACGGCGCCGACATCGGCGGGCCGTACCAGGGCAGCTTGGTGCCTTCCGGGACCGCGGTGAGGGCGCCGGCCAGTCGGCCGCGGGTGGCCCGCCAGTCGGCGAGCAGTTCCTGCGGGTCGCGCGCGGCCTCGACCGCGGCACCCTCGTCGACGAAGCCCTCCGGGTCGGCGAGGGCATCGGCCAGCTGCGCGATGAACCCGTCGGGGTCGGTGACCGCGAGCAACGAGGCGCGGTCGGTCCACAGCAGGTGGCCGATCTGGTGGGCGATGGTCCAGCCTTCGGCCGGCGTCGGCGTGGCCCACTGCTCGGCGGTCAGCGGCGCGACCAGCTCGTCGAGGGAGTCCGATTCGGCATCGAGCGCGGAAACCAGGTCGTCAATGAGAGCCATGCGACGAGTGTCACATCCGCCCCGGAAAAAATCAAGCGCGCTTGATTGTTTAGTGTCCGGCGCACCGCCGGTGCCCGCTCAGCCGGTGAAGAGCACGTCCCCGCCGGCGGTGGCCAGCAGCACGTCACCGTCGTACAGCTCCGCGGTGAAGACACCCAGCCGCCGCCCGACCTTCACCGCGCGGGTCCGCACCTGCAGGGTGCGTCCGTCCACGGCCGGCGACCGGAGGAACGCGATGCTGAAGTCGACGAGTTGGTAGTCCACGCCCGCCGGTGCCGCGGCCTGGCCGGCCAGGGACAGTGCCTGGGCGACGACGGCCGCGATCACGCCGCCGTGCATGGTGCCCATGATGTTGCCCATCCACGGCTCGGTGACGCTCGCGAAGCAGACGTTCCCGTCGTCGTCGACCGAGACCGAACCGCCGAGGAGTCGGCCCAGTTCGCCGAGGGGTGCGCGGCCGTCGACGAGGTCGGCGACGATCTCGCGCCCGCCGCGTGCGAGATCGGCGGTCGGCAGCGGAGCCGCCGCCGGCGGCGCCACCGGCTCGGCCAGATCCGCCGCATCGCCGTCGACCACGAGGTCACGTCCCACCCGGACGCTGCGGGCGACACCGGTGCACAGCAGGCGGCCGTCACGTCCGGTGATGCGCACCGTCGACACGCCGTACGGCTCTCGTCGCATGGACACCTCGGAGGTGCCGTCGAGCATCTCGTCGACCGTCGGCCGATCCAGCATCGACATCGTCAGCCGCGCCTGCACCGTGGACCCGGATCCGGAGTAGAAGAACGACAGGCCGCCGATGTCGTCGAACAGCACGGTGAGCGCCGGCAGATCGATCAGGCCGCGATGGTCGGTCACGCCCGGTCCGAGGGCCTGCACCATGTCGGCGAGCGGCGCTCCGGCGCGACGGCCGATGCCGAAGGAGGTGAAGGGATCGTTCTCAGTCAGGCTGGTCATGTCCCTAGTCCTATCAACACCCCGGCACCGCCGCCGCATCGCATGCCCTATCGTTCGCATCGTGGACTTCCGAATCGAAGACATCACCGAAGAAGAGATCGACCGGCGCCTGAGCGTGGTGGAGCCGCTGACCGACTCCGTGCGGCAGCTGGTCGATGCGGTGATCCGCAGCGAGGTCAGCGACGAGCGGCTCGCGGCAGCCAAGGAGAAGGTCGACGCGATCGTCGCCGACCTGCGCGAGCAGCAGCGACCGGGCAGTTTCGGGACGCCCTACACCAAGGAATTCATCGGCATGCCCTGGGGCAATGCCGCGGTCGGGGCCCGCAACGCGGTGGCTCCGCCGCTGCGCATCCAGCGCTCCCCCGGCCTCGCCGAATGCGAGATGGTGCTCGGTGCCGCGTACGAGGGCCCGGGCGGTTGCGTGCACGGCGGTGTGGCGGCGCTGCTGCTCGACCAGTTGGTCGGCGAGGCCGCCAGCACCGACGGGCTGCCGAGTTTCACCGGCACCCTCACGGTGAAGTATCTGCGCCCCACGCTGCTCGGTCCGTTGAGCGCCCGCGCCGAGGTGACCCGCCGCGAAGGTCGGAAGACTTTTGTGCACGCCACGATGTCCGACGCCGACGGCGTGACCGTCGAGGCCGACGCGATCATGATCTGCCCCAAGGATTTCGTCCTTCCCACCGGCGACGCTCTGCCGCCGGCTGCCGACCGTCGATTGGACCGATGATGTGTGACGACCACGGTGCGACGACGCCGTTCAGCGAGGCCGAAGCAGCCGCCGTTAGTGCGTTCACCGAGCGCCTCGGACTCGACGGCATGATCGATGTGCACACGCACTTCATGCCCAAGCCGGTGCTCGACAAGGTGTGGGCGTACTTCGATTCGGCGGGCCCGATGCTGGGCCGCGAGTGGCCGATCGCGTACCGCGCGGACGAGGAACGACGGGTGGCGGCGCTGCGCGCGTTCGGCGTGCAGGCCTTCTCCTCGATGCTGTACCCGCACAAGGCGGACATGGCGGAGTGGCTCAACGGCTGGGGCGCGGATTTCGGTGCGCGCCACCCGGATTGCCTGCAGACCGCCACGTTCTTTCCGGAGCCGACCGCGGCGCGCTACGTGGCCGAGGCGATCGAGAACGGCGCCGAGGTGTTCAAGTCGCACATTCAGGTGGGCGCCTACTCGCCGCTGGATCCGCTGCTCGACGACGTGTGGGGCGTGCTGGAGCAGACCCAGGTCCCGGTGGTCATCCACTGCGGATCCGGCCCGGCGCCCGGCGAGTACACCGGCCCCGCACCGATTCGTGAACTGCTGCAACGCTTTCCAAAGCTGTCGCTGATCGTCGCGCACATGGGCACCCCCGAGTACGAGGAGTTCCTCGCGCTGGCCGAGGAGCACGACGAGGTGCGGCTGGACACCACGATGAGCTTCACCGACTTCTCCGAGGAAGGCGCTCCGTACCCGCCGGAACTGCTCCCCCGGGTCGCCGCGCTGCAGGAGAAGATCCTGTTCGGTTCGGACTTCCCCAACATCCCCTACAGCTACGTCCACGCGCTGCGGGCCTGCGAGCGGCTGGGACTCGGCGACGACTGGATTCGCTCGGTGCTCCACCACAACGCGGCGGCCCTGTTCGGGCGCTGACCCGCCCGAAACGCCCGTTTCGCCGACGGTGATCTGGCACACGTTCTAGATTCGGTGACATGGCCGAGACTGTGACCGGATTGCTGACCGAACGCGCCGACGACGACGGCACCGCGATCCTCTCCGATCAGGGCTCGTGGACCTGGCGCGAGTACCTGGCCGACGCCCGCCGGACCGCCGCCGCGGTGCTGAGCGCTACCGATTCCGGCCGCCCCATGCACGTGGGCGTGCTCCTCGGAAACTCGCCGCAGATGCTGATCGCGCTGGCCGCCGGCGCCCTCGGCGGCTATGTGACGGTGGGCGTCAACGACACCCGGCGCGGCGCCGAGCTGCTCGCCGATCTGCGGCGCGCGGACTGCCAGGTACTGCTGGTGGATGCTGCCCACCGGCCCCTGCTCGACGGCCTCGACCTCTCCGGGATCACGGTGCTCGACGTCTCCGAACCGGAGTGGCAGCAACGGCTGGACACCGCCGAAGAACTTGTGCCGCACGCGATTCCGGGCCCGATGGATCCGTTCATGCTCATCTTCACCTCGGGCACCAGCGGCGAGCCGAAGCCGGTTCGCTTCGCGCACATGATGATTCCGTTCGCCGGTCCGCCGCTGGTGGAGAAATTCGGCATCACCGAGCGCGACGTCTGCTACCTGTCGATGCCGCTGTTCCATTCGGCCGCATTGCTCGGCGGCTACTGCGTGGCGTTGGCGAGCGGGGCGGCGATGGTGCCGACGCCGTTCTCGGCGTCGACCTTCGTCGACGACGTCCGACGGTACGGCGTGACCTACATGAACTACGTCGGCAAACCGCTCGCCTACATTCTCGCGACCCCCGAACGGCCCGACGACGCCGACACCACGCTGCGCGCCGCGTTCGGCAACGAGGCCACCGATCGGGACATCGACGAGTTCGCCCGACGCTTCGACTGCGCGGTCTGGGACGCCTTCGGCTCCACCGAGCTGGCCATCATCATCACGCGCGAGCCCGGGACGCCGCCCGGCTCCATCGGCAAGGGCTTCCCCGGGGTGGCCGTGTACCACCCCGGAACCGGCGTCGAATGCCCGCGCGCGGTGTTCGACGAGCACGGCGCGCTGGCCAACGCCGAAGCGGCCACCGGCGAACTGGTGAACACCCACGGCGGCGGCCTGTTCACCGGCTACTACAACAACGACGCCGCGACCAGCGAGCGGCTCCGCGACGGCATGTACTGGTCCGGCGATCTCGCCTACGTGGACGAGAACGACTGGATCTATCTGGCCGGCCGCTCCGGCGACTGGATGCGCGTGGACGGGGAGAACCTCGCCGCCGGGCCCATCGAGCGTGTGCTGCAGCGGCTGCCCGCACTCAACCGGGTCGCGGTGTACGCGGTGCCCGACGAAGTGGTCGGCGACGCGGTGATGGCCGCCGTCGTCCTCAACGACGACGCCACGCTCACCCCGGACGAGCTCACCGAATTCCTTGCCGCGCAACCGGATCTGTCGCCGAAGGCGTGGCCCACGCATGTGCGGATCGCCGACGATCTGCCGACCACCGCGACCAACAAGATCCTCAAGCGGACGCTGAAGGAGCAGGGCCTGACCACCGACGATCAGCTGTGGAGCCGGCCCGCCCGCTCCACGTCGTACGCCGCGGTCTGAGGGCTGCTCCGTGCACCTGGTGATCGGCGGGAACGGTTTCCTCGGCTCGCACCTGGTGCGCCGCCTGCTCGACGACGGGCAGCAGGTCCGCGTCCTCACCCGCGCCTCCAGTGACCTTCGCACGCTGGGCGGACTCGACGTGGAGCACGTCACCGGCGACCTGTTCGACGCCGCTGCCGTCGATGCCGCGATGGACGGATGCGCGACGGTGTACCACTGCGCGGTGGACACCCGCGCCTGGCTGACCGACCCCGCGCCGCTGTACCGGACCAACGTCGAGGCGCTGCGGTCGGTGCTCGACGTCGCCGCCCGCCGCGACCTGAACCGTTTCGTGTTCACCAGCACCCTGGCGACCATCGGGCGCGGCGACCGCCGGTCCGTGGTGGACGAGACGCAGGCCTTCAACTGGCCCGATTCGGCACCGCACTACGTACGCGCCCGGGTGGCCGGCGAGACGTTGGCGCTGAGCTACGCGGCCGACGGTCGGGTGCCGGTGACCGCGATGTGCGTGGCCAACACCTACGGCTCCGGTGACTGGGCCCCGACGCCGCACGGCGCGTTCGTCGCCGCGGCGGCGCTGGGCAAGCTGCCGTTCACCGTCCGCGGCATGCGGACCGAGTCGGTCGGGATCGACGACGCCGCAGCCGCCCTGGCGCTGGCCGCCGCGCACGGTCGCGTCGGCGAGCGCTACATCGTCGCCGAGCGCTACCTGGACCTGGGCGAGGTGGTGGCCGCGGCGGCGTCCGCCGTCGACCGCGATCCGCCGCGCCTGGTGCTGCACAAGCCCACGCTGTACCTCGCGGGCGCAGCCGGGTCGGCGTTCGCCGCGCTGACCGGCAGGCCGCAGAAGCTCAGCCTGGACTCGGTGCGCCTCATGCACGCCTTTCCTCCGATGCGCCACGCCAAGGCCGAGCGCGAGCTGGGCTGGCAGCCGCGCCCGGTCCTCGACGCGATCGCCGACGGCGCCCGCTTCTGGCGCGACCTGGCCGCCTCTCGCCGCCGCTGACACCGTCGGCTTCCCGCGAGACGAGTCCGCTCCCGCGAGAGGTCTCGGTTGCCGCGGGCCTTCCAGTGGCCCGCGGGAACGGAAGCCTCTCGCGGGAGCGGAGAGCTCTCGCGGGAGCGAACCCGGAGCGGCGGTCAGATGGGGGTGATGGGGATGGAGGGGCCGCGGTCGGTGAAGCGGAAGTCGGCGCCGGAGGAGAAGCGGGTGATGGCCACCTCCCCGGATTCGGGCAGCTCCTGATCGCCGCGGGTGAAGCGGACTTCCAGGCCGCCGTCGGCCGCGGTGGCGGAGACGGCCAGGAACGGGTCGAGCGCGGTGGCCATGGCCTGCAGCGGTGCGAGGTAGTCGACGGTGAGCAGCGCCAGCCAGCCGCCGTCGGTCATCGCGGGTGAGTCGGCGGGCAGGTGGACCACGACGTCGTCGCCGTCGACCCGCACCTCGACACCGGTGTACTGCGCCGGCCCGAGGATGGGATGCAGCGACAGCACCTGCGCCACCGAATCCGCGTCGCGTCCCAGCCCCAGCGCCCGCTGGAGCCGCTCGGCGGTGAGGCCGCTGATGCCGGTGAGCTGCTTGCCGAAGATCTCCCGGACCTGCTCCTCACTCTCCGCGCGACGTCGCACGCTGAGCTGGAAGCCGAGCGCGAGCAGTTGGTGCTGCAGCGCGACCTCTTCGGCGATGCGCACCAGGGCGCTGGTGGAGAACTCGCGGAACTGGAGGTCGTGCACCAGCGGGCCGCGGTAGTCGGTCATGCCGTCGGCGTCGGCGGGATCGATCGGGCTCAGCCCCACGCTCGCCGCGCGCGTGGTGAACACGTGCTCGGCATCCGGCGGGAGCGGAAGCTCGGCGCGTTCCGGATCGATGGTGACCGTCCACGCGCAGTGCGGGGTCCGGTCGGTCGGCACCCGCGGGGGCCGATGGATCGGCCGGATGCGCGCGCGCCGGTTGGTGGCGATCGCGGTGGCGTCGAAGGTGGGGTCCTCGATGTCGTGGCACATGGCGGTGACGTACTCGTCGCCGAGCGGCTCCACATCCATCAGCGCGCCGCAGTGGTCGAGCACGAAGGCGCCATGATCGTGATCGGTCACCTCGTAGCGGAAGTCCATGAACTGCGGCGGCGCACCGATGTCGAGCTGGATGGCCTTGAACATGTCCTCGACGCCGTCGCCGTCGATGGCGAGTGCGGCCCGCATCCGGCTGGTGTAGACCGGGCTCGACGCCATCCACTCCTCGATCGCGACGGCGGTCATGGTCTCGCGACCGAACGCGCTGATCAGGTGGGCCATTCCGCTGCGGTCGATCAACTGCCCGGACAGCAGCAGCTCCGGCACCAGGATGGCGAGCTGCGTCTGGTCGAGGACGGAGTACCCGTCGCGGCAGGTGGTGCGCTCGGTCATGTCGGTCACCAGAGCGCGACCGGCGCCTGGCCGATCGGGTACCAGCCGGGCAGGTTCCCGGGAGCGGCCTTCTCGATGCGCGCCAGCATGCCGTCGCTCATCTTCTTGTCCTTCATCAGCTCGATGAACAGTGCGCTGACGTTGCCGTAGTCGAAGAAGTCGCGCTGCCAGGAGAACTGGAAGTTCCCGGCGTACTTGAACCAGCTGCCCTGAATCCCGTTGAGCGCGTAGTGCGATCCGTCGTCGCGGGTGGCCTCGTAAACCTGCTTCCACAGGCCGAGCATGTCGCCGGTCTTCTCGTCGATCACCCACGCCTGGTACGGGTAGGTCCAGCCTTCGAGGCCCTCCATCTCCTGCCCGAGGGCCAGGTCGCGGATCTCGTCGCGGCCGACGGCCATGAAGTCCTTGTGCGGTCCGTAGTTCCAGCCGTAGGTGGCGTCCTCGGTGTAGAACTCGGACAACGGGCGCCAGTCGCCCGCGCGCTCGGCCTCGTCGTTGGCCGTGAGCCAGCGCTCCACCATCTCGTCGAGCTCAGCGCGATCGAAAGGTCCGTGGTCAGTCACACTTGTCTCCAGTCTTGAGGTATTCGGGTCTTGAGGGTGTTCGGAATCAGTCTTCGACGATCCGCAGTGCCTGCGTGGGGCAGTACTGCACCGCGGCGGTCACTGCGGCGCGCTGCGATTCGTCGGGGTTCGGGTTGAGGATCTCCACGTGATCGCGGTGTGCGGCAAAGACATCCGGCGCTTCCATCTCGCACATGCCGTGTCCCTGGCAGAGGTCCAGATCCACTTCGACGCGCATCAGACGCTCCGGCGGCGGTACCGCACGTTGCACGGCTTGGCCAGCTGGACCACCATCTTGGAGTGGTCGTTGCGGTACGAGTCGGCCGGCTGCGCCAGCTCGAACTCGTAGTTCTGCAGCAGCACCGAGAAGATCGCCTTCAACTGCATCATGGCGAATTGCGCACCGACGCAACGGTGTCGGCCGGCCCCGAACGGGATCCACGTCCACCGGTTGGCCAGATCCTCTTGGCGCGGAACCAGATTGCGGTCCGGGTCGAAGGCGTCGGGGTTCGGGAAGTCCTGCGGCAGACGGTTGGAGACGGCAGGCGAGACCGCGATGGTCTGCCCCGCACGCACCTGATGTCCCTCGATCACGAAATCCTCCTGCACCACCCGCATGAGCACGATGAGCGGCGGGTGCAGGCGCAGCGTCTCCTTCAGTGCCGCTTCGAGTTTCGGGATCTGGCGCATGGCGGCGAACGAGTATTCCGCGCGCCCTTCGCCCTTGTCCTCGTAGATGTCGTCGAGCTCGGCGACCACCTGATCGAGGTAGTCGGGGTTGCGCAGCAGTTCCAGCAGCGTCCACGCCGCGGTGCCGGAGGTGGTGTGGTGACCGGCGAACATCATCGAGATGAAGATGCCGGTGACGGTGTCCGGGCTGAACATCAGCGTGCCGTCGTCGTTGCGGACCGACACCAACACGTCCATCAGGTCGCGGTCGTCCTTGTCGGCCGGCGGGTTCGCGATCCGCCCCTCCATCACGCCGCTGATGAACTCCACCAGCTCCGCGCGGGCCGCGTCCCGACGGCGGAAGCTCTCGATGTCCGCGTGGGCGTCCACGTAGGCCATCGGGTCGGTGCCCTTCTCCAGATCGTGGTAGAGATCGGCGATGTGGGCGTTGAGTTCCTCGCGGAACTTGCGTCCGATCAGGCACGACGACGACGTGTACAGCGTCAGCTCGCCGAAGAACTCCAGCAGGTCGATCTCGCCTTCGTCGCCCCAGTCGGCGATCATCCGTTCCACCTCGGCGGGGATGGTGACCGCGTGCTGCTTCATGTGCGGCCCCTTGAGGGCCTGGTTGTGCAGCATCTCGCTGCGCCGCTCCGGGCTGGTGTCGAAGACGACGCCCTCGCCGAAGACCGGCGTCATGAAGGGATACGCCGCGGCTTGATCGAGCAGTTCGTCGGGCGCGCGGAAGAACTCCTCGTTCGCCGCGGCTCCGGAGACCAGCACGATCTCGCGGTCGGCGAGCTGGAACATGCCGATGTCGCCGCACTCCTCGCGGACCCGCCAGAACAGCGCGATCGGATCGGTGGCCAGCTCGGTCAGATGCCCGTGGGATTCCTCGCCGCCGGAAACGCGACGCGGGGTGAGCAGCGTGGTCATCAGTGGTTTCCCTTCTTGGCGATTGCGCCTTCGGCTTCGATCTCCAGTTCGCGCAGGTGCGCGCCGCGCGGCATGGTGACCATCGCGTGAATGCCCTGCGCCAGGTGCTCGGGGCTCAGGAAGTTTCCGTGCCGGGCCAGCCCGAACTTGATCCAGTCGTTGAGCATGTCCTCGGTCTGCTTCTGGTCGAGGTTCATGCCCATCCCGGTGAGCGTCTGCCCGGGCCGGACCACGCCGACGCGGACGCCGGTGCCCTCCAGCTCCATGCCGATGGTGGCGACCAGGCCGTCGATCCCCGACTTGGCGGCGACGTACGCGGCCGACCACGGGCGGGGTCGCTTGGCGACGTCGGACCCGATGAAGACGAAGTCGCCGCGGCCGCGTTCGATCATCGGTCCGATCGTCGCGCGGTAGATGCGGAAGGCCCCGTTGAGGTGGATATCGATCTGCGCGGCGAACTCGTCCGGCGTGATCTGGTGGGTCAGGCCGATCGCCAGGTCACCGGCACCGGCGACGACGATCTCCAGCCCGCCGAGCGCCTCGCTGGCACGGGCCACCGCGTCGACCACCGACGCGTCGTCGGTCACGTCCATGCGGACCGCGACCGCTTCGCCGCCGGCGGCGCGGATCTTGTCGGCGAGTTCGTCGAGGACGTCGAGGCGACGCGCGGCCAGGGCCACCGGATAGCCGGCGGCCGCGAACCATTCGGCGGTCGCGGCACCGATGCCCGACGACGCTCCGGCCACCAGGACGGGACGACGCTCCGGATGCGGAATCAGTGCCATCAGCGGGCCTGCACCGTCATCGGGAGGTGCGCGAAGCCGCGCACATTGACCGAGTGCACGCGCTCGGCGGCGGCCTCGTCGATCTCGTAGCTGCGGACGGTTCGAGCCAACTCGGCCAGCCCGATGTTGGTCTCCAAGCGCGCGAGGTGCGCGCCGAGGCAGAAGTGGGTGCCGAGGCCGAAGCTCATGATGGTGCGGCTCACGTCGCGGCCCAGGCGGAAGCGGCCGGCGTCGGGCCCGAAGACCTCTTCGTCGCGGTTGGCCGAGCCCACCAGCAGCAGGATCCGCTGCCCGGCCTCGATCCGGTGACCGCCGAACTCGACGGCTTCGCTGACGCGCCGCAGCAGCATCTGCGTCGACGTGTCGTAGCGGAGGGTCTCCTCCACCCAGTCGCTCACCTGCTGCTCGCCCGGGTCGTCGAGCACCTTGGCCAGTTCGCCGCGATTGCGGTTGCCCCAGAACACCGAGTTGGCCAGCAGTTTGGTGGTGGTCTCGTTGCCGGCCACCACCATCAGCATCATGAAGCCGATGATCTCCTCGTCGCTCAGCCGCGCGAGTTCGCCGTCGTCGCCGACCATCTCCGCTTGGATCAACGCCGACACCAGGTCGTCGCCGAGGTTCTTCCGGCGGTCGGCGAGCAGCTCGGTGTAGTAGCGGTGCAGCTCGAGGTAGGCGTAGATCGCCGCCTCGGGGACGTCGGTGACGCCCTCCTCGCGGTGGATCAGCAGGTCCGACTGGGTGCGCAGGTGCGCCCGATCGGCGGGGCCGACACCCAGCAGTTCGGAGACCACGTCCATCGGCAGCAGGCCGGCGAAGTCGTTGACGTAGTCGAACTGACCCATCTGCAGGCACTTGTCCCAGTGCTGCGCGGTGAGTTCGGCGATCCGCCCGGCCAGCTCGCTGACGCGACGCGGCGTGAATCCCTTGGAGACCAGCTTGCGCAACCGCAGGTGGCGCGGGTCGTCCATGGCCAAGAAGCTCATCGACTTCTCCGCGTGCGGGGTGTACGACGCCGGGTCGATGGACACGCCCCAGCTGTTGGAGAGGCGCACGTTGTCGCGGAAGCCGGCGGCCACGTCGGTGTGCCGGGCCAGGGCCCAGAAGTCGCCGTCGGAGTTGTAGTACACCGGCGCTTCGGCGCGCAGGCGCGCGTACGTCGGGTACGGGTCTTCGTGCAGGTCGTACGAGTAGGGGTCGAACGGGATGAGCGTCTGCATCCCCCGGTCGGCTGCGGCAGTCATCGGGTCTCCTGATCGAGAGGGGGCTGATCGGTCAAGAGCAGTCGTGCGGCGGCGACGAGCCGCTCGGACGTCTGCTCGTAGGTGAGGTGGCCCATGCCGGCGTGCACCAGGCCGCCGGCGTAGAGCATTTCCAGGGCGTCGACGACGGGGCCCGGATCGGCCGGATCGGTGTCGAGGGCTTGGGCCAGGCGCTGCCGGATGAAGCCGCCGACGCGCAGTCGCAGGTGTTCGACGTCGGGGTCGGCGCCGAGCAGCGCGACGGTCACCGCGCCGCCGAGCTGCCCCTCCCCGGCCACCACCATCGACACCCCGCGCAGCACCTGCGCGACGCGTTCGACGGGGTCGAGGTCCGGGTCGGGCGCGGGCACGCCGTCGGCCAGCCGGCGCCAGAAGACCTCGGCCACCAGGTGGTTCTTCGACGAGAAGTAGGTGTACGCGGTGGCCGGCGCCACGCCGGCGCGCTTGGCCACCGCCCGCACCGTCAGCCCGTCGAAGCCGTCCTCGTTGAGCACCTCGACGGCGGCATCAGCGAGCCTGGCCACCGTCTCGGCCTGTTGCGGCGTGAGACGGCGGCGCGTGGATTCCTGGGACACGACGCTGGACATGTGACCGACGCTACACTAGGTTCAGATTCGAGTCCAGACACCTGTCCAGATGGAGTTCCAGCACATGACTCTTCGCCCTGATTTCGCCTCCGACCTGCTGATCGACGGCAAACTCGTCGCCGGGTCCGGCGGCACCTACGACGTCGTGGACCCGGCCACCGAGGAGGTGATCGGCCAGGCGGCCCAGGCCACCGCGGCCGATATGGACGCCGCGATCGCCGCCGCGCGGGCCGCCTTCGACACCACCGACTGGTCCCGCGACCACGCCTTCCGCGCGACGTGCCTGCGCCAGCTGCGCGAGGCACTGGCCGGGCACTTCGACGAGCTGCGCGAGCTGACCGTCGCCGAGGTCGGGTGCCCCGTGTTCCTCACCCACGGCCCGCAGCTGGAGGGCCCGATGAACGACCTCGACTACTTCGCCGGGCTCGCCGAGAGCTACGACTGGACCGTCGACCTCGGTGAGGCGTCGCCGATGGGCATCAAGAACCATCGCGAGCTGCGGTCGGAGGCGGTCGGCGTGGTCGGTGCCATCACCCCGTGGAACTTCCCGCACCAGATCAACTTCGCCAAAATCGGCCCGGCCCTGGCCGCCGGCTGCACCGTGGTCCTCAAGGCCGCCCCGGACACCCCGTGGTGCGCGGCCCTGGTGGGCAAGGTGATCGCCGAGGAGACCGACATCCCGGCCGGCGTCATCAACATCGTCACCTCCACCGACCACGAACTCGGCGCGCAGCTGACCGCCGATCCGCGGGTGGACCTGATCTCGTTCACCGGCTCCACCGCCACCGGGCGCGCCGTGATGGCCAGTGCCGCAGCGTCATTGAAGAAGGTGTTCCTGGAACTCGGCGGCAAGTCCGCGTTCCTGGTGCTCGACGACGCCGACCTCGGCGCCGCCTGCGCGATGGCCGCCTTCAACGTGGTGACCCACGCCGGCCAGGGCTGCGCCATCACCACCCGCCTGGTGGTGCCGCGCGAGAAGCTCGCCGAAGCCACCGAACTGACGCGCAACGCCCTCGCCGGGCTGCCCGCCGCCGACCCGACCGAGCCCGGAACCATTTGCGGCCCGCTGATCTCCGCGCGCCAGCGCGACCGCGTCGAGGAGTACATCGCCCTCGCGGTGGCCGAGGGCGGCACCGTCGAGACCGGCGGCGGCCGACCCGCGGACCGCGAACACGGCTACTTCGTCTCCCCCACGCTGATCTCCGGCCTGGACAACTCCGCCCGCGTCGCGCAGGAGGAGATCTTCGGTCCGGTGCTGGTGATCCTGGCGCACGACGGCGACGACGACGCGATCGCGATCGCCAACGACTCCCCCTACGGCCTCTCCGGCCAGGTGTGGGGCACCGACCCGGCGCGCATCAACCACGTGGTCGACGGTGTCCGCACCGGAACCATGGGCATCAACGGCGGCATCTGGTACTCCGCCGACGTGCCCTTCGGCGGCTACAAACAGTCCGGCATCGGCCGCGAGATGGGCGTCGCCGGCTTCGCCGAATACCTGGAGACCAAGGCCGTCGCCCGCCCCGCCTGACGCCTGATCTCGACCCACCAATCCCCTTCTGCTGCACCCACTCTCGAAAGGAACCCCACCCATGAGCCGTTTCACCGACAAGGTCGCGATCGTCACCGGCGCCGCCGGCGGCATCGGCGAGGCCTACGCACGCGCGTTGGCCGCTGAAGGAGCCACCGTGGTGATCGCCGACGTCAACGACGAAGCCGGCCAGGCGGTGGCCGACTCCCTCGGCGGCCTCTACGTGCACACCGACGTCGCCGATCCGGACTCGGCGGCCGCGCTCGCGGCGGCCGTCGTCGAACGCCACGGCAAGATCGATCTGCTGGTGAACAACGCCGCCATCTACGGCGGCATGAAGCTCGACTTCCTCATCACCGTGCCGTGGGACTACTACAAGAAGTTCATGTCGGTGAACCTCGACGGCGCCCTCAACGTGACGCGCGCGGTGTACCCGCACATGCCCTCCGGCAGCGCGATCGTGAACCAATCCTCCACGGCCGCTTGGCTCTACAGCGGCTTCTACGGTCTGGCCAAGGTCGGCGTGAACGGCCTCACCCAGCAGCTCGCCGTCGAGCTCGGCGGGCAGGGCATCCGGGTCAACGCCATCGCCCCCGGCCCGATCGACACCGAGGCCACCCGCACCAGCACCCCGCAGGAGATCGTGCAGGAGATGGTGAGCCGACTGCCGCTCAAGCGCCTGGGCACCCCGGAAGACCTGGTCGGCATGTGCCTGTTCCTGCTGTCGGCCGAGGCCGACTGGGTCACCGGCCAGATCTTCAACGTCGACGGCGGGCAGGTCATCCGTTCATGACCGACGACACGCTGCGGCTCGGCTACGTCGGCCTGGGCAACATCGGCGCCCCGATGGCCGGGCGGCTGGCCGCCTGGCCCGGCGGTCTGGACGTCTTCGATCTGAACGACGAGGCGGTCGCCGCGCTGGTCGCCAACGGTGCGACGGCGGCCGCCGACCTCGCCGCGCTCGCCGCATCGGCCGACGTGATCGGCATCTGTGTGGTGAACGACGCCCAGGTCCGCACCGTGGTCGACGGCCTGCTCCCCACCGCCCGCGACGGCGCCGTGATCACCGTGCATTCGACCATCTCCCCGGAGACCGCGGTGGAGTTGGCCGCGGTCTGCGCCGAGCGCGGCGTGACGCTGCTCGACGCCCCCATCTCCGGCGGCGCGCCGGGCGCCGAGCAGGGTCGCCTGGCGATCATGTTCGGCGGCCCGCGCGCGGCCTACGAGTCGATCAAGGAGCCGTTCACGCTGGCCGGCGACATGCTCGTACACGCCGGCGAGGTGGGCGCCGGCACCCGAATGAAGTTGGCGCGCAACCTGTTGCACTTCATCTCGTTCGCCGCGACCACCGAAGCGGCTCGCCTCGCGGAGGCCTCCGGCCTCGACCTGGCCAAGCTCGGCCGCGTGGTGCGGCACACCGATGCCATCACCGGCGGCGCCGGCGCGATCATGCTCCGCGAGACCACCACCCCGATCGACCCGGACGACTTCTGGTATTCGATCTTCACCCACGTCCGCGAGTTGGGCGAGAAGGACCTCGGCCTCGCCCTCGCCGCCGGACGGCAGCTCGGCGTCGACCTTCCGCTCGGCGAACTCGCCCTGCGCGACCTGGCCGCCGGCCTCGGCGTCCCCCATCCCGAAGGAGAACAGGCATGACCGAATCGACCACCGGACCGTCCGCGCAGCGCCAGAAGGGCCTGCGGGTGATGTCGGAGGTGTACGGCTGGGAGATGGCCGACGGCCCGGGCGACTTCTTCGCCCACACCGCCGACCAGGTCTTCGGCGAAGTCTGGTCGCGCGAGGGCCTGTCCCACCGGGACCGTCGCCTGATCCTGCTGGGGGCGCTCGCGGCCAACGGCATGGTCGACGTCGCCGAGATCCAGGCCGGTGCCGCCCTCGGCAACGGTGAGCTCACCCCGGAGGAGCTGAACGAGATCGGCCTGTTCCTCTGCTACTACGTGGGCTGGCCGCTGGGCACCAAGATGACGATGATGTTCGGCGAGCAGATCAAGCAGCACAAGAAGAAGTAGCCGCCCGCGCGGCAGCAAGAAGGGGCCCGTCCGACCGCTCATGCGGTGGACGGGCCCCTTCCTCATGGAGCTCGGGTCAGGCGGTGGCCCCCAGGTAGGCGGACTCGAGGCGGCCGAGGTCGCCCGCGAGTTCGCTTGCGGGACAGTCGATCGCGACGTTTCCGTGCACCAGCACCACCGCGCGGTCGGCCACTTCCAGCGCCAGCCGCACGTGCTGCTCCACCAGGATCATCGCGGTGTCCTGCTCCTCCGCCACGGTGCGCAGCACCGGCAGGATCGACTCGACGATCACCGGTGCCAGGCCCATGCTGAGCTCGTCGATCAGCAGCACCTTCGGCTTCTGCAGCAGGGCCCGGGCGATCGCGAGCATCTGCTGCTCGCCTCCGGAGGTCTGCCCCGCGGCCACTTTCATCCGCTTGCCGAGCGCCGGGAACCATTCCAGCGCCTGGTCCAGGCCCTCGCGGACCGGCGCCCGACGCGACGACCGGATCGCTAGACGCAGATTCTGCTCGCACGACAGGCCGCGGAACAGCGCCCGGTCGTCGGGTACCAACACGAGGCCGGCCCGCACCGCGGACCGCGGATCGCCGGAGCGCACGGCGACACCGTCGACCTCCACCTCGCCGTCGAGCCGCGGGTACAGGCCCGCGAGCGTCTCCAGCGTGGTGGTCTTGCCCGCACCGTTGGGACCGAGGAACGCGATGATCTCGCCGCGCTCCACGGTCAGGTCGATGCCGCGCACCACCGGGCTGTCCTCCCGGTAGCCCGCATCCAACTTCTGCAACGTCAGCATGCTCACGCCTGCACCTCTTCGTTCGTTTCGGCCACCGGGGTGCCGAGGTAGGCGCCGATCACGTCGGCGTTGGCACGGATCTCGTCGGGCGTACCGGTGGCGATGAGCTTGCCCAGATCGAGCACGATCACCCGGTCGCACACCGACAAGACCAGGTCCATGTCGTGGTCGATCAGCAGCATGGTGACGCCGCCGTTGCGGGCCGCGGCCAGACGCTCACCGAGCCAGCGGCTCTCCGACGAGTCCAGGCCGGCGGCCGGCTCGTCGAGCAGCGCGACTTGCGGCTGCCCGGCGAGCACGCGGGCCACCGAGACCAGCTGGCGCTGGCCCTGCGACAGACCCGCAGCTTCGACGTCGGCCAGGTGCGCGATGTCGAGCAGCGCCAGCACCTCCTGCACGGTCGCCGCGGCATCGTGGTTGTCCCGTCGCACACCGACGGTGACGTTCTCGGCCACCGACAGGTCGTCGTACAACTCGATGTCCTGGAACGTGCGGCCCAGGCCGACCCGCGAACGACGATGCGGGGCCATCCCGCTCAGTTCGGTGCCGTCCAGGGTCACCGTGCCGGTGCTCGACGCGAACCCGCTGATGGCGTCGACCAGGGTGGTCTTGCCCGCACCGTTGGGTCCGATCAGGCCGACGATCTCGCCGGGTCGCAGCGCGAAGCTGACCCCGTCGACGGCTACCACCTGGCCGTAGCGGACGCTGACGTCGTCGACGGTCAGCACCGGAATAGCGTCGGCGGGGATCGGGGTGCGCTCGACGACGAGCGGCTTGTCGCTCTCGGCGTCGATCGTCTCGGCGACCGGCGCGGCCTTGCGGCCGCCCAGGAACGCCGGGCGCGGGATCTGCTGGAACTGGCCGACGATGCCGTCGGGACTGGTCACCACGGTCACCACCAGCAGGATGCCGCTGACGAGCAGGTAATAATCACCGATGTCGAGCACGTACGACAGCACGGCGCCGGGCGCCATCACACCGGCCAGCAGCGCACCCGAGACGGACGTGACGCCGGCGATGTAGAAGATGACGAACAGGCCGATGCCGGAGAGCACGCGGTAGGAGTCGGCGGTCGCCAGCGTCTGCTGGCTGGCCAGCAGGACGCCGCCGAGTCCGGCGAGGAACGACGCGATCGCGAAGGCCAGCAGCTTGGTGGCGCCCACGTTGATGCCGGAGGCGGCCGCCGAGCGTTCGTTGGCGCGCACCGCGAGCATGGACGCGCCCAGCCGCGACCGACGCAACCACACCACGGCCAGCGCGCAGAGCACCAGAACCACCAGGACCATCAGGCCGAAGGCGATGCGCGGGTAGCCTTCGCCGCGACCGATGCCCAGATCCAGACCGAAGAACGACGGCTCCTTGATCGGCGCGCCCTGCAGGCCGCCGTTGAAGCTCGGATTGCGGAACCAGAACGCCTCGAGGAACACGGCGAGCGCGAGGGTGGCCACCATCAGCGGCAGACCACGCACCCGGAGGGCGGGTAGTCCGACGACGACACCGATGGCCGCCGCGACGAGCGCCGCGAGCAGTGCCCCGAGCGGGAACGGCAGACCCATGTTGACGGTGAACCGCGACAGCGAATAGGCCGCGGCACCGGCCAGGGACAGCTGCGCCAGCGAGACCTGGCCGGCGTAGCCGGTGACGACCACCTGGCTGAGCGCGATGATGCCGTAGATCAGGCTCATGATGACGGCCAAGCGCATGCTGCCGGAGGTGCCGAACAGCGCGGCCAGCGCGATGCCCACGCAGATGACGGTGGGGATCAGCACGTGGTTCGGGCGCGGTGAGCGACCCAGATCCTGCCGGATCACCGAGCCTCGACCGGGGAGTCGTTGGCCGCGGGCGAGCAGGAAGATGATGATCAGCAGCAGCGGCACGGCCTCGGCGACACCCGCATCCGGGAACCAGTCATAGGTGACCTGCAGCTTGGTGGCCTCGGACTGCAGCATGCCGATCAGCAGGCCTGCGGCCACGGTCAGACCGATGCTGGAGAAGTTGCCGACCAGCGCCGCGGCGAGCGCGGGCACGATGAACATGGTGTACGCGACCGAGTTGAGCGGCACCATCGGCGCAATGAGGACACCGCCGATGCCTGCGGTGGCCGACGACAGCGCCCAGTTCGCGACGGCGATCCGGTCCGGCGACAGGCCGGTGACCAGCGCGCCCTTCTCCGATTCCGCGGCGGCTTCGGTCGCGATGCCGAAGCGCGTGTAGCGCAGCACCAGCGCGGCCAGCACGGCCAACCCGACGATGACGCCGGCCAACCAGAAGTTGGCGGTGGAGACGGAGACGTCGCCCACCTTGATGGTCTCGTTGGGGAAGATCCGGCCCACGGTGGGCGAGTCGGGTCCGATGCGCAGGGCCAGGAGCGCCTGGATCACCAGCATCACGCCGATCGCGGCGACCGCCTTGGCCAGGGCCGGCGCGGTGCGCAGCGGCCGGAAGACGATCAGATAGAGCAGCACCCCGAGCAGCGCGGAGATCGCGACGGAGACGATCAACGCGGGCAGCACATCCCATTTGCCGCCGAGATCCACCGTGGTGGGGAAGCCGGGGATGGGATTGAGGAGTTCGCCTTGGCGGAGGTAGGCGTAGGTGTAGGCCGCGTAGAGCGCGATGGCGCCGGTCGCGAAGTTCACCACGCCGGAGCTCTTGTAGGTCATCACCAAGGCCAGGCCGAGCGCGGCGAAGACCGCGCCGTTGCCTAGGCCGAGGGTGAGGAAGGCCAAATGGTCAGTCATGGATGAAGGTGCCGTTCAGAGGAGGCGGAGGCGGAAGAGCCGGAATGCGGAGGCGGGAAACCGGAATCCCGGGGAAGAAGCGGAGGGTCCGCCGGGACGCACAGCGTCCCGGCGAACCCCCGCGGATAATGCGTCGATCAGTTGACCGTGACCGTGTCGGTGTACTTCAGGTTCTCGCCGACGTTGCTGACGAGGATCGAGCGGCTGCACAGCGACGGCAGCTGCGGGACGGCCTTGCCGTCGCAGGTGAAGGTCAGGCCCGGTGCAGCGGGCACCGGCACGTCCTTGGCGCTGCGCAGCGCGGCCTTCATCTGTTCGGGGCCGACGCCGTCGCCGGGCAGCGAGCCGCCGACCTGGGCCAGCGCCATGACGACCTGGTAGCCCAGGTAGCCCAGACCCTGCGGGTCGGTGTCGGGCGCGTACTTCGCCATCACGCTGCGGTACTGGGTCACGCTGTCGTCGTCCGAGGACAGGTTCACGGTGGTGAAGGCCTTGGCGCCCAGCACGGCATCCTCACCGACGGCGTCGATGACCGGCTTGTCGAGGCAGCTGGCGATCAGGTACTTCTGCACGTCCGGTGCGGCGGTCTCCAGCGCCTTGATGCCCTGGATGCACTGGCGGGTGTCACCGAGGATGGTCACCGCGTCCGGGTTGTCGGACAGGCCCGCCTGGATCTGCGGGGTGGGGTCGGCGGTGGCCGCCGGGATCGTCACGACCTTCAGATCCACGCCGGCCTGCTTGAACATCGGCTCGCCGAGCGCCTTCACCGAAGCGGCGGCGTCGCCGGTGTCGCCGATCAGGACGGTGACCTTCTTCAAGCCGTCCTTGGCGGCGGTGGCGGCCTGGCCGCCGAGCACGGAGATGATGCCGCCGGAGATCATGAACGCATCCGGGCTGATCATCTCGGCCTGGGAGACCGGAGCCTGAGCCACGTAGGGAATGCCCGCACCCGAGATGATCGGGAGCATCACGGCACCCTGCGCACCGAGTGGCGTCACGACGGCGGAGACCTTCTTCTCCACCATCTCGTTGGCGCACTTGGTCGCGCTGGCCGGCTCCTCGTGCTGCTTGCAGACCACGAGTTCGATCTTGTGGCCGCCGATGCCACCGCCGTTCTCGTTGATGTACTGGGCCGCCGCTTCACCGCCCTCGCGCACCATGGGCAGCGAGATCTGGCCGCCCTCGGGAGCGATGAAGCCGATCTTGATCGCTTCGCCGGTCGCCGGATTGCTCGGCAGCTCCGTCGTCTTGCCCGTCGAGTTCGACGCGGTGTCGTCGTCCGAGGAACACGCGGTGAGTCCGCCCAAAACGAGTGCCGCGGCGGCGCCCATGACGGCAGTGGATTTCGCTGCGCGTTTGAAGCCGGTGGATACGTTCACTTGCAGATCCCTTCGATAAAGGTTGTCCGCCAGAATGTAACGTGTTCCAGATCTCACACGGCCGCGTATCAGAAAACCCGCCGGACACGTTTTGGTCTCGGCGGGTTTATCTGCAACTGCCCAGGTCAGCGCAGTTTGTCAGTCGGCGATCTTGACGACGGCCTTCCCTAGCACACGTCCTTCAGCGAGGTCGGTGAGGGCCCGCGGCAGGTCCTCAAGGGGGTAGGTGACGTTCACCGGTGGCCGCATCCCGGCCTCGATCATCTCGTTCAGATCGTCCTGCAGCAGGGCAGGCACCTCGGGATGCGTGCGGATGTATTCGCCCCACGCGGCGCCCACGATCGCGATGTTGCGGAACAGCACCCGATTGAGCTTGATGGTGGGGATGCCGCCCGCGGCGAACCCGATCACCACGAAACGGCCGTCGGGTGCGACGGTGCGGACCGCCTCGTCGAACACCTCCCCGCCGACCGGGTCGATCATCACGTCGACACCGCCGTCGGACAGTTCGAGGACGCGATCCTTCCAGCCGTCGGTCAGCTGCACCACTTCGTCGGCGCCGAGTTCGCGCAACATCTCTTCGGCACCGGTGCGGTGCACGATGGCGATGACCTTGGCGCCCATGGCCTTGGCCACCAGGATCGACGCCGTGCCGACGCCGCCCGCCGCGCCGAGGACGCCGACCACCTCGCCGGGCGCGGTCTGCGCGCGCAGCTTCAAGGCGAACAGCGCGGTCTGGAAGTTGATGCCCAGCGACGCGCCCTCGTCGAAGCTCAGCGCATCGGGCAGCCGGAACAGCTGCTGCTCGGCGACGGCCACCTGCTCGGCGAAGCCGCCCAGGAACGACGCCACCAGCACCCGATCGCCCGGCGCGAACGCCGACCCCTCGGGGGCGCTGCGGACCACCCCGGCCACCTCGGTGCCCGGGGTGTACGGCAGCGGCGGCCGCAGCTGGTACTTGCCCTGACTCATCAGCAAGTCGGGGAAACACACGCCGCACGACTTGATGTCGACGACCACCTGACCCGGTGCGGGGACCGGATCGGGCACCTCCTGGAGTTCGAGACTTTCCGGACCGTTCTCTGCGATCAACACCTGTGCCTTCATGAACCTGAGCCTACTTCCGCCCGGTACCGGAGAACACCGGCGTCGACGGACACGAGCGGGAAGTGCTTCGCCGACTCGCCGGAGGCCGCCCCCGAACCCGAGTACCGTGCAGTGGACGAACTCCCGATGAATCTCGCTTGACCCCGGCGGCACGGCACGCGGCTGATGCGGATGGCACCGGGAAGAAGCGGAGCCGCCTCATGTCTGATCTCCCGTCTGCCGCCTTCGGTGTCCACTCCGAGGTCGGCTGGCTCCGGAAGGTGCTAGTCTGCGCGCCGGGCTTGGCACACGAGCGTCTCACTCCCAGCAATTCCGCCGACCTGCTGTTCGACGACGTCCTGTGGGTCCAAAACGCTCAGCGCGATCACTTCGACTTCATGACCAAGATGCGCGACCGCGGGGTCGACGTCGTCGAACTGCACAACGTGCTCGCCGAGACGGTCGACGATCCCGCCGCCCGCTCGTGGTTGCTGGATCGCAAGATCGTGGTCAACGACGTGGGCGTCGGCCTGGTGCAGGAGACCCGGTCGTACCTGGACGGGTTGCCGTCCCGCGAGCTGGCGGAGCTGCTGATCGGCGGCATGTCGACCCGGGATCTGCCCGCCGAACTCCGGCCCGGATACATCGCGCTGGCGCGCGAGTCGAGCGGCGTCAACGAGTACCTGATGCCGCCGCTGCCCAACACCCTCTACACGCGGGACACCACCTGCTGGATCTACGGCGGCGTGACGCTCAACCCGCTGTACTGGCCGGCGCGGCACGACGAGACGCTGCTGATGAAGGCCGTCTACGAGTTCCATCCCGACTTCGTCGGCTCCACCGTGCTGTGGGGCGACCCGGAGCTCTCCTGGGGGCAGTCGACGATCGAGGGCGGCGACGTCCTGGTTCCGGGTGACGGGCTCGTCCTCATCGGGATGAGCGAACGCACGTCGCGGCAGGCCATCACCCAGGTGGCGTTGCGGCTGTTCGAATCGGGGCAGGCGAGCAAGGTCATCGTCGCCGGCATGCCGCGCCTGCGGTCGGCCATGCACCTGGACACCGTCTTCACGTTCGCCGACCGGGACCTGGTGACCGTCTATCCGAAGATCGTCGACTCGATCAAGCCGGTCACCCTCGTCCCATCGGATCGCCACCCGGGTCTGGAGGTGATCGAGGAGTCCGAGCACTTCATCGAAGTGGTCCGCAAGGCCCTCGGCCTCGACGTGCTGCGCGTGGTGGAGGCCGGCGGCAGCGAGTACGCCTCGGAGCGGCAGCAGTGGGACAGCGGCAACAATCTGGTCGCCGTCGAACCGGGTGTGGTCTTCGCCTACGACCGCAACATCTACACCAATGCGCTCCTGCGGAAGGAAGGCATCGAGGTGATCACCATCGTCGGCGCAGAGCTGGGGCGCGGCCGCGGCGGCGGCCACTGCATGACGTGCCCGATCATTCGCGATCCGCTCGAGGTGTGAGGCGGCGACCGGCATGCGTGCGCCCGTGACCCCGGGCACTAAGATTCGAAGCATGACTTCCACTTCGACCGACGCCACGTCCCGGCCGTCGGCCCAGCGCCTGTCCGTGGCCGAAGAGGCCCCCGGCTTCCTCCCGCTCGACGAAGCACTCGCCCTGTACGACCACGCGAAAGTGTTTATGGCGCAACCGGATTCGGTGGGCCTGGCGGTGGAGGTCGGCACCTACTGCGGCAAGTCGACGGTGTTCCTCGGCGACGTCGCCGAGAAGGCCGGCGGCCTGCTGGCCACCGTCGATCACCACCGCGGTTCGGAGGAGCATCAGCCGGGCTGGGAGTATCACGACACCACGCTCGTCGACCCGCACACCGGCACCCTCGACACGTCCGCGCGGTTCCGCCGGACCATGTTCGACGCCGGGCTGGAGGGCACCGTGATCGGTGTGCTGGCGCCGTCGACGGCAGCCGCGAAGATGTGGGGCCGCCCGGTGGACTTCGTCTTCATCGACGGCGGCCACAGCATGGAAGCTGCGCAGAACGACTACGACGGCTGGGCGCAGTGGGTGCGCCCCGGCGGCGCGCTGCTGATTCACGACGTCTTCCCCGACCCCGCCGACGGCGGGCGTCCCCCGTACGAGATCTACAAGCAGGCGCTGGAGTCGGGCCGGTTCACCGAGGTCGGCGTCGCCGGCTCCCTGCGGGTCTTGCAGCGCACCCGCGACTGACCCCTCTATCCACTCTGCCGTCTGCTGCAGTCGCCTGGTGACTGCAGCAGACGGCAGCGCTGTTCAGGCCGCGAGTTTCTCCACCGCGCTGCGCAGTGCGGCGAGTCCGGGTTCGGGGGCGACGCTCCGGGCGCGCGGCTGCGCGTTCATCTCCGGCGCCACCACCACCATCACGCGCAGCGTCCCACGGACCTGCGCCAGGAACACGAACTGGTTGAACGTCGGATCGGTCAGTGTGTCCCGCAGGATCGAGTGCGTGCCGCGCACCGCATCCGCACCGGGGATCTCCTCCATCGGCCACGGAACAGTGAAGCCGCCGGCCCCGTCCGGCCCGGCCAGCGCGGTGGCTTCGCATTGATCAGGCAGATCGAACCCCTCGTCGGTACCCGCATCGAAGGCAACCACGGCGATGAACGTACTGGTCGATCGGAACAGTACGACCTCCACTTCAGCCAGGTCACTCTCACTGACCTCCATCGGCACCGGAGCACATTCTTGCGGCTGGAAAGTCCAACCCGGCGGAAGGGGATTTGCCGCTACGTCCCGGGCTGCGCTCCGATTGGGGTTTTCCAATCTCGCGAAACCCTCCGGAGTCGGCATCGACGAGACGGCTCGCACCGACTTCGCAGGTTCCACTCCGTTCGAAGATTCAGCACAACCCGCTAGCGCCGACAGCGCCACTATCGAGCACAGGACATATCCGGGCCCACGCATATCCCACCCCATCTCAGAATTTGCCCATCTCAATAGCTCCAGTCACGCGGCCGATCATATCTTCCACCTCAAGTGCGACACTATCCACTGGATAGAGTCCATTGAAGGAGCCTCCCCAGCCAGAACCGTCGGCTTTAGTCAGATCGATCGCGCATGCTTCCTGACTGAGATACTCGGCGACTACCAACGTTTCGTCGAAGTCCGGCCATTCGCTCCGCGGGATCGTCGCGCCGTCGCCGGAACCGGCGAATACTTCAAACTGTTCCAGATCAGGATCCGTGTATCGAATCCATCGATCAGCGATGGAATGCACGTCCTCGATCGACAGAATCCCTGCGGTTAAGCTCAGCTCCTTGAACCCGTCCTGAAGCCTCGGCAGATCCCCGAGGACAGCAGCGGCAGCGTCGCCCCATGCGGGAAGATCCCCAGAATGGGGGACCTTCCCATACCACAGTTGATACGGAAACCTCTCCGAGAGCCCATCGAATACGTAGATGAGGACCGTCCACCGATCTTTGCGCCAATCGCCAGCAGGGGGCCCCGAAATGAAATCGCGAACGTAATGATAGCGCCTAGGCATTGTTGCCAGAAGAACACCACGAAGGTGAGAGCGGATGAACCGCCCCACTCTAGGCAGCTGAGGGCAGAGCTCATTCCAAACTCCGGCCAAATAGTCGCCACACTTATCATCCGGCAAAGACAAGGCCGTGATCCACTGCTCTGGAATTGCGCCACGCTCCTCCGGAGGAACGTCTGCTAACGCGATACGAAATGCTCGATTTCCCCGAAGTTCCTCATGGAAATCGTCGTGGTTCCAAAATTCGTCCTTCATCACGATAAGTTCCTATCCTCCCGCTAGACCATAATCACTCTGACTCACCGCGCCAACTGCGGCACTGCCACCGGTCACTGCCGCCCCGGTACACATTCCAGCACTCGCCAGGATGCAGGTACCACCGACGACGGCAACCCCGACGATAACTCCTCCGGCAATTACTTTGCCGCCATTACGCTCCCACCAAGAAGGCTCGTCTTTCTCGCCGCCAGCCGAGTCGTCAGTTGCCTGACTCGCGGGGGGATCGTTCTGCGGGTTCTCGGCCCCATTTGCGGAGGCGTTCGCAGAAGTCTCCACGCCCCCCTGCACCGTCCCAACTACGGCCCCTGCCGAAGCACCCGCGGCCACTCCACCGGTAACCTGCGCGCTTTCAGCAGTTGGCCCGGATTGAGGCGTCTCCTGTGGGTAGTCGACTTCGGGCGGTGCATCCGTAGGATAAGCAGTTTCGGTGGCTGTGGGCATCTCATTAGGGACCGCTGCGGTCTGCTCGCTGCCCTCTAGATCGCCTGAACCTTCCTGCGGGGTGGTCGTTGCACTTGGACTCAGAGAAGGGCTCACTGTCCTTTCAGTTGGCACTGCCGTCAAGGTCGGCATGCTCGATGCGGTCTGGCTTGGTCGGCCACGCTGCGGCGATGGTATTGAATCGATTGGCGGAAACTGCTTCAGATGCGCCAGCCCAATCGCTGCGATGACTGCAATAGGGCTCTTCGCATCTGAGAGTGCGTAGGTGAGCTTCGGGACGAGCGCGGGCGACCACAAGATGTAGGCGGGTCCTGGGTGTGATCATGGAAGTTCCTACACACCCTTGACGCACACCACAGGACCCATGGCTGAGCTTACTTCCGA
>NZ_BAABIE010000018.1:0-52903 GCF_039542465.1 Gordonia alkaliphila
CGGCCCCTGCCCCTCTTTCGATTCTTGAATGCTTCGCAACATCCAGAATCACGAAGGTCAGGGGCCTTTCACGTCAACGACACGCGACCGCCCTGACCAGGGACTGCCCGTTCAAGATCGAAGAGCCCCCAACGGGCGCAGTGATGGTCCGGAATGTCGGGGGTGCGTGGGATGATCATGGCGTGGATGAGAAGCGATATCAGGTGTTCGTAAGTTCGACGTACACGGACCTGGGAGACGAGCGAACCGCCGTGATCCAGTCGATCCAGCGGATGGACCACATTCCGGCTGGCATGGAACTGTTTCCGGCGGCCGATGAGAGCCAGTGGGACCTCATCAAGCAAGTAATCGACCAGAGCGATTACTACGTCGTGGTTGTGGCTGGCAGGTATGGAAGTGTTACTGCTGAAGGAATTAGCTACACGGAGAAGGAATACGATCATGCTGTCGAATCCGGTATTCCTGTATTGGGTTTCGTTCACGACGATCCTGATTCGATCCCGAGTGGTAAGTCTGAACTTGACAAAGAGGCGCAGGAGCTTCTCGCGAATTTCCGCGATAAGGTAAAAGGGAAGCCGGTGAACTTCTTTACGACGCCGGAGAGTCTCGCGGGCCTGGTTGTTACGAGCCTTCTGATGGCGATAAAAAAGAATCCGCGACCAGGGTGGGTCCGGGGGGACAAGGCTATGACACTGGAAACGGAGAAGGAGATTCTGGATCTTCGTCAAGAACTCGAAATGGCCAGGGCTGCGAAGGTTGAGGCGGAACGGACCCTGTTTGCGGATGCCTCCGAGCTTGCTCAGGGCACTGATATTGTAGAGCTTCGATACAGGGTCAAGCATCGCGCTCCCGATGAGTACGCGTTTAAGAATTTAGACTTCGACGTGCGAGTAACGTGGGACGAGATATTTGGAAGTATTGGACCTGTGCTCATCGATGAGGCAACGGTTATGCATGCGCGCGACCGTTGCAAGGTCCTTTTCAACGGTCGGATTCCGAAGAAAGTTATCGATCAAATTCCAACAGACTCGAACACAGACACTGTGATGTTTGCCGATAGTTGGGAGGTTATCGAGTTCCAGTTGCGCGCTCTCGGTCTGATTGAAACGGGCGAGAAGAAGCGGACAGTGCAAGATAAGAACAAGTACCTGAAACTTTCGGAAAAAGGTCTACGGCACTTAGCCGTGGTTCGCGCAATCAAGCGGCCAGAATCTGATTCATTCGAATAGCTGAATGACCTTGGACGGGTCGCGCCGCCGTCCTCTTCTGGAGTCCACTCACCGTAGCGTCCAGGGTCAGAACGAACAAGCCATTGCCGCGCCACTTGAAACAACGACCAGACGAAGCTGGTCTCCGCTTGGCCGTCGCGCATGTCAGTCTGGTTGCCGAACCTCGAGGACGTCGTCTCCAGACAGGGCCGCAAACGAGTTGCGCACTTTAATCGCAAGAGGATCCCGACGAAGCTCCTCGGGAGATACAGTCACGGAACCATAATCTTCCAACTGCACTGCGTACGCACCTTCGGTGACCGGAATGCTATCAAACTTGGCATACCAGTAGCACACGCCGATGGCAGTGTCCGGCTCGCTCAACGATTTCCGAAAGTCGGGGTGGGGCTCCAGTTGTGCGACTCCGAGTGTGTCGCCATTCGGACCGCTGATGGTCATGCGATCGCCGGTCTTTACGTCACCATCGTAGTATCGGCACCTTTCCTTGCCCTCATGTTTATTGACCAGAGAGTCGTTGTTGCCGATGAGTAGAACCTTGACCGGTTCTCCCGTCTGCCCGCCACCATCGCTCGCGCATCCTGCAAAGAGCGCCAAGGCCGCGATCGCGCCAACCAAGGCCGTAAATGTCCGTTTCATCGAATTATGTCCCGTCTGCGGAGTTCGTTTCCAGGAATGGTAAGCCACGCGGCGTGGGTTAGTTCGTTCGAACGACAACGACAACGACAACGACGCCATGCATAGCCGAACCCCGGCGAGTCTCGGTGCTGACGGAAGGCGACAGGCTCAGGTCGGAGTTGGGTCCGCCAGTCGCCACGACCGCGACGTCGCCGATCGGCAGCTAGTCCCGCAGTTCGTCAGTTCATGTTCCGCTCGGGCACCTCGGCCATGTCGTAGGGCCGTGGTTTCCTGACGCCATGGTCAAGCTCGGACTGATCCTCGTCGTCCTCGTCGCGGGCGTCTTCGCGGTGTCCGCTGCCGCGGCGCTCCTGTGGTCGTTGTGCGCCATGTTCGCCACGCTGATCCTCGCGCCGTTCCAGCACGGAACCGCGCGCCGACAGCAGCGGACCGCGCGGCGACGGCGCCGAGCCGAGGACGCCCACCCGCTGGCCCAGTTGGAACGCCGCCGCCGCACGAGACGCATCGACCGGCAGGCGCAGTGCGACGAGTTGCTTGCCGACGTCCGCGCCCGGCGGTGGACGCGCGAGGACACTCCCGACCGGGCCCACGGCTATCTGGTGCTGGCGTGGGATCAGTGGACCGGCGACGAGTTCGCCGATCGCCCGGTGCGCTCGTCCGGCTGGTTCAGCAGTCAGGACGGACCGGCCGACGACTCCCTGCCCGCCCGTGTGGCACACGGCTACGCCCTCTCCGACGAGGACAAGACCGCGCTGCGCCGACTGCAGAACCACAGCCTCGGCCAGTTCCCGTGGGTGGCGGCGCAGATCGTCCACCGGATCGCCGGGCGACCGGTGTGGGAGCACGACTTCTTCGACGAACACGCCGTCCGCCTCGACCTGGTCGCCGAACTGTCCGCCATCGGTGCCCGCGCTCGAGCGCTGAACGCGCAGCAGGCCCAGCTCGGCCCGGCCCCGAGCGGCGACCTCCGCGAACACCCCGACGTGGTGGACCTCTACGTCCGCAAGGCGGACCTCATCGACGAGGCCGTCGACCAGCTCCTCGAGCGCGTTAGCGCTCTGGCGGCGTACGCGGAGATGGTCGACCGCGTGCAGGCCATGCACCGCGACCAGCGCTACCGCGCTCGCCTGGAATCCTCCGACGACCTCGAGCAGATGGTCGAGACCGAGGTCGACCGCCACGAGAGCGCCCGCGTGCAGCAGGCCGCCGCCGACTCCGCCGTCCGCGCCGCCGCACTGCTGACTCCGCTGGACCCGCTCCGCAGCTGAACCATCGGGCCGCAGGAAACCTGCCACCACGCGCCTATCCGACAGCGAACCCCTCCATCGATCAGTTCGATGGAGGGGTTCGCCGGTGGAAGCCATGCAGCGCGGCGACCGCGACCTCAGGATCTTTGCTCGGGTCGCCGCGCTCCCGTCACAGCCCAGCCTTGTCGACTCCATACGCGGCCTGGGCCAGCGTGTACTGGTCGCCGTACGGCGATGACAGCTGTTCGATGAGCCCCTGCCGGGAGAACGGCGAGATCTCGAGGTAGTTCTTCGCCGCCTTGGCGGCCTGTTCGTTCCAGTTCGCATTCACGTGGTCGGCGGCGTAAGTGGCATCGGCCACCGAGTACCCCTCGCCGTAGTCGGAGGACAACTGCTCGATGAGTCCCTGCCGGGAGAACGGCGACATCGACAGGTAATTCTTCGCGGCCCGCAGCGCATTGCTCTGCCCCGACGTCATCGACGCCGTCGGCTCTACGGCCTCGGTCGTGGCCGTGGTCGTGGTTCGCTTCGGAGCAACAGTGACCGTCGTGGTCTCCGTAGCGACCGATGCTTGCGCCGTCGGTGCCGCAGAGGGCGTCGCGGTCACCGCGGACGACGGTGCCGACGCAACGTCATCGCCGCCGGAATTCTCCGTTCCTGCCCCACCGGCGGCTGCACCCACCACCACAACGACGACCGCTGCGCCGGCAAGCCACCAGCGCTTCTTCTTGAACCACGGCTTCTCAGCCGGCGGCGGCGGTGGGATCGGCGGCGGGAGCGGTCCGGGGTAGGAGGATCCGAACGGTTGGGTCGGCGGTCCCGGTGGCGGCATGGTCATTCGAGCGTCCTTCGGTGCGGCGAGGCCCGTGGGCGTCGCGGAGTGAATCGATCAACCTCACTCCTACGCGGAGCCGCCGACAGAAATGCCGCGCAGCCAGGCGGTCAACACACTTGAACGACAGAAATCAACCGATCGAACGACAGCCACCGCGGTCTCGGCGCCAACCCGTCGCGAAACCGACCCACTTGGTGGTCACAGCACACCAAGCGCGTCGGTTTCGCGGCAGCGCTGCTTCATCGGCCGGATGAAGAAGAAATACACCGCGAGGAACTACACGGCAGCGCGGGCGGAGAGCTTCACCGAGAACGGGACCGGGCGCAGGGTGCCGCGCTCGGTCATCTCCGGGTCCGACCCGGCGGCAGGCTCGGCCAACGACAGCTCGAACGCGTCGCAGATCCGCGACACCAGCAGCGCCGACTCCTGCATGGCGAAGGCCCGGCCGATGCAGCTGCGCGGCCCGGTGCCGAACGGCGTGAAGTAGCGGTCGGGGTACTCGCGCAGCGCCTTCGCCTCCCAACGCTCCGGATCGAAGGCCGCGGCGGTCGGACCCCACACCTCGGGGTCCCGCTGCGCGGCCAGCGTCAGGACGAACACCGCGTAGCCTGCGGGGATGTCGTACCCGCCCAACTGCTGGTCCTTGCGGGAGACCCGGAAGATCCCGGGCACCGGCGGCCACAGCCGCAGCGACTCGTTCAGGATGTTGCGGGTGGTCCGCATACCGGCCACACCGGAGTAGTCGAAGCCGCGGGTCCGCGCCTCGTCGGTCACCTGCTGCGCCAGGCCCGGCCGTGCGGCGAGGTACCAGAGCGTCACCTCCAGCAGCGCCGCCGTGGTCTCGTGTCCGGCGACGAGGAAGGTCAGCACCTGGTCGCGCACGTTCTGGTGCGGCAGCTTCTCGCCGGTGTCCGGGTCGACGGTGTCGAGCATCAGCCCGAGCAGGTCGTCACTCGCGGGCTCCTTCCCACTCACCCGGTCGGCGACGATGCCGTCGATGAACGCCCGCGTCTTCTCCAGGTTCGCCTGGAAGGCCCGCTCATGGAACAGTCCGCGCACCTGGCCCACGACGGGAAGATCGTTGGTCGATTCCGACGCCCACGTCAGCACCTGATCGAGCGCCACCAGCAGCGTCTGCGCCTGCGGATCGACGCCCTCCTGCGTGAACAACCCGAGGTTGCGCGAAAAGCCCGCGCGCGCAATCACTTCCAGCGTCGCGTTGGTCATCGCCGTGTGCACGTCGACCACCTCGCGGCCGGACCAGTACTCGATAAGATCGTCGGCCACCGACTGCATGGCCGCGTGATAGGTCCGCAACGCCGACTGCGCGAAGCCCGGCTCCAGCACCCGCCGCGCCTGGCCCCACAGCGGATCCGAGGTCTTCGCGGTGAACAGCCCGGAGCCGGTGATCCCGCGGAACTTCAGCGTGGGACCGGCCAGCGCCCGCGCCCAGTTGTCTTCGTCGTTACACTGCCCGGCGAGCTCGCCGCCGGCCACCAGCACCAGTCGGACGTCGAGCAGTTTGCGCTCGAAAATCGGCCCGAGCCGCTCCGCGAGGGTCATCTCGTGCTGCGTCGGATTGTTCCGGTCGACACCGAAGACGTCCCCCAACAGCGGAACTCGGGGACCCGGATGCGGAAGGCGCGAATCGAGTTTCACCGACCCAGTCTGGCACGAACCCGCAGGGCCACCGGCCCGGGGCACCACCGCACGACTTACCCTGTTCACGTGCCAGGCTTCCTCAAGTTCTCCATCAACGACCTCACGCAGGCCGCGGTCTTCGCCGCCCTGATCGTGGTCCTCGGCCTGCCCGGTCAGTTCAACCTCGCCGGCGGCGTCCCGATCACCCTGCAGACCATGGGTGTGATGATGGCCGGCGCCATCCTGGGCCCCAAGAAGGGCACCGCCGCCGTGGTCCTCTTCATGGTCCTGGCGATCGCGGGCCTGCCGATCCTGGCCGGCTTCCGCACCGGCACCATGGCGCTGAGCTCACCGACCGCCGGCTACTTCGTCGGCTTCCTGCCCGGCGTGATCGTGATCGGCCTGCTCACCGCGTTCATGATGCCGCGCTACAACCTGTGGCTGGGCATCGGAATCAACCTGCTCGGCGGCGTGCTGGTGATCTACGCGTGCGGCGTCGCCGGCCTCATGCTGCGCACCGACATCTCCTTCACCGCGGCGGTCACCTCGAACGGCGTCTTCGTCGCCGGCGACGTCATCAAGGCCGTGCTCGCGGCCCTCGTGGCGGCCGCCGTGCACCGCGGTCGCCCGGGCCTGATCCATCCCCTCCGCATCCGGCGCAGCCAGTTCACCCAGACCGCGGAATGATCCGGCCATGACCTCCATCGAGTTCGACGACGTCAGCCGCTCTTTCGGCGACCGTCCCGTTCTCACCGGCGTCAACCTCGCGCTCACCGAACACCGCATCGGGATCATCGGCGCCAACGGCAGCGGCAAATCGACGCTGGCCCGCATGATGAACGGCCTGGTCCGCCCGGACACCGGCACGGTCACCGTCAACGGCCTCAACGTCGCCAAGAACCAGCGCAAGGTCCGCAAGCAGGTCGGCTTCATCTTCTCCGACCCGGACCGGCAGATCATCATGCCGACCGTCCTGGAAGACATCGACCTCTCCCTGACCCGCGTCACCAAGGACAAGCGCGAGCGTCGCGAGCAGGCAATGGCCACGCTCGCCAAGTTCGGCCTCGCCGACCACGCCGACCAGCCGTCGCACACCCTCTCCGGCGGGCAGAAGCAGCTCCTCGCGCTCGCCGCGATCATGGTGATCGGGCCGTCGATCCTGATCGCCGACGAACCCACCACCATGCTCGACCTCCGCAACGCCAACATGCTGCGCGAGGTCCTCGCCGGGCTCGACGAACAGCTCATCGTCCTGACCCACCACCTCGACATGCTCGAGAACTACGACCGCGTGCTGGTACTCGACGGCGGCCGCGTCGTCGCCGACGACGCCCCGACCCCGGCCATCGCGTACTACCGCGGACTGATGGAGTAGTCACCGCTCGCAAGCGGGTAGATACTTGACGTATCCGCAGAACACGCACCACAGGAACGGTGACCGATCATGGCTGTGACCCCCTACCTCTTCTTCAGCGGCAACTGCACCGAGGCGTTCGAGCGCTACCGCGAGATCCTCGGCGGCGAGCTGCAGATCATGCGCAACTCCGACGTCCCTGAGGCCGACCGGATGCCCGGCGGCGGCGACTTCGTGATGCACGCGTCGCTCACGCTGCCCGACGGCGGCCTGCTGCTCGGCTCGGACGACCCCACCGGCGACGACGGCCCCAAGACCGGCTTCGCCGTCTCCACCAGCACCCCCGACATCGAGGCGGCTCGCACCGTCCACGCGGCGCTCGCCGACGGCGGAACAGTGTCTATGCCGGTCACCGCGACGTTCTGGTCCGCGGGCTTCGGCATGTGCGTCGACCGTTTCGGCGTGAGCTGGATGGTCGACGTCGAACACGCGAAACAGTGACGCCGCTGTGAGCATGCTCGGCACCTATGTGCCCGGGCGTTCCCCCATCCACCGGTTGCCCGCCGGGTTCAAACTGCTGGCCCTGATCGGCGCGATCATCGCGATGAGCGTGCTGGTCACCACGACGACCGGGGCGGCGGTCGCCGTCGGCGCCACGGTCCTGGTCTTCGCGGCGGCCGGCATCGGACCGGTACGCGCGTGGCCGCTCATGCGCGGGCCGCTGTTCGTCGTCGCCCTGATCTTCGGCTTCCAGCTCTTCATCACCGACTGGCAGCGGGCCGTGGTGGTGTCCGCGATCCTGCTGGCGTCGATCGGCTTGGCGGCCGTCGTCACGCTGACCACGCGCACGTCCGACCTGCTCGCGACCATCGTCGGCGCCCTGCGGCCACTCGAGCGTTTCGGCGTGCGGACGGATTTAATTGCCATGGCTTTAGCCTTGACAATTCGGTCCATACCGCTCATCGCGGAAGTCTTCACCCAGGTCGATCAGGCCCGCCGAGCCCGTGGCCTGCGGCCCGGGCCCCGCGTGCTGTTCGTGCCCGCCATCTTGGCGACGCTGGACACCGCGGACGGATTCGCCGACACTCTGGCCGCCCGGGGGCTGGACTAGGCTCGTTGTCATACGCATCACCCCACCGATGTCAAAGGAATTGCTGTGCCGAATGTGTTCGATGATGTGACCGCTGCCGTCGGTCGCACCCCGCTCGTCCGCCTCAACCGGATCACCGATGGCGCCGGCGCCACGGTGCTCGCCAAGCTTGAGTACTACAACCCCGCCAACTCGGTGAAGGACCGCATCGCGGTCGCCATCATCGACGCTGCCGAAGCCGACGGCACGCTGCCCGCCGGCGGCACCATCGTCGAGGCCACCAGCGGCAACACCGGCATCGCCTTGGCGATGGTCGGCGCGGCCCGCGGCTACAACGTCGTGCTGGCCATGCCGGAGACCATGTCGAAGGAACGTCGTGCCCTGCTGCGCGCCTTCGGCGCCGAACTGATCCTCACCCCGGGTGCCGAGGGCATGGCCGGTGCCGTGCGCCGCTCCGAGGAGATCGCCGCCGAGCGCCCCGGCGCCGTGCTGGCCCGCCAGTTCGCCAACCCCGCCAACGCCGCGATCCACCGCGCCACCACCGGCCCCGAGGTCTGGAACGACACCGACGGCACCGTCGCCGCCTTCGTCGCCGGCATCGGCACCGGCGGCACCATCACCGGCGCCGGCGGCTACCTCAAGAGCCAGAACGCCGACGTGAAGGTCTTCGCCGTCGAGCCGGAAGAGTCGCCCATCCTCAACGGCGGCGCCCCCGGCCCGCACAAGATCCAGGGTCTGGGCGCGAACTTCGTGCCCGAGGTGCTCGACACCGACGTCTACGACGAAGTGATCGACATCAACGCCGAGACCTCCCTCGCGTGGGCCCGTCGTGCCGCCACCGAAGAGGGCCTGCTGGTCGGCATCTCGTCCGGCGCAGCACTGGCCGCCGCCGTGCAGGTGGCCCAGCGCCCCGAGTTCGCGGGCAAGACCATCGTCGTCGTGCTCCCCGACTTCGGCGAGCGCTACCTCTCGACTCCGCTCTTCGAAGGACTCGTGGACTAGTGACGCCCGACAGTCGCGGACTTCCCGAACGTCCGGGGCTCTTCTTCCTTCTCCGCGAGGACCTGCAGGCGGCCCGGGACCGTGATCCCGCCGCCACCTCCAGGTTCCTCGTGGCGATCGCCTACCCGGGCGTGCACGCACTGTGGCTGTACCGCATCGCGCACGCGCTCTGGAACAAGAACCGTCTGCTGCGCCTGCCCGCGCGCCTCCTGTCGCAGTTCGCCCGTTTCATGACCGGCGTGGAGATCCACCCGGCCGCGGTCATCGGTCGACGCTTCTTCATCGACCACGGCATGGGCGTGGTGATCGGCGAGACCTCGGTGGTCGGCGAGGACGTCCTGATGTTCCACGGTTCCACCCTCGGCGGCACCAGCATGAACAAGGGCAAGCGGCACCCCACCGTGGGCGACCGCGTCCTCATCGGCGCCGGCGCCAAGATCCTCGGACCCATCACCCTGGGCGACGACGTGAAGATCGGGGCCAACGCCGTGGTGGTGCACGACGTCCCCACCGGTCACGTCGCGATCGGCGTGGCCGCCAAGTCGCGTCCCGGCCCCGACGTGATCGACCCGTACGCCGAGCCCGCGCTCTACATCTGAACAACTGACCTACAACCACAGGCCCCGCGGAGTTCCGCGGGGCCTGTGGTTGACTCCTTGTCGTAGAGTCCGCGACCGGAAGGAGCCCGGGTGCACACCGTGATGAAGAACAAGTGGTGGACGCTGGTGATCGTCTGCCTCGGCACCTTCATGCTGCTGCTGGACGTGACCATCGTGATGGTCGCCCTGCCGGACATGGAGCATGACCTGGGCGCGTCGTTCTCCCAGCTCCAGTGGGTCACCGATGCCTACGCACTGTCGTTGGCGGCGCTGCTGCTCACGGCCGGTTCCCTGTCGGACCGATTCGGTCGACGACTCATCTTCGCCATCGGCCTCGCGATCTTCACCGCCGGCTCGGCCCTGTGCGGCGCCGCCACCAGCCCGGAGATGCTGATCTTCTCGCGCGCGGCCCAGGGCGTCGGCGGTGCCATGCTGTTCGCCACCTCGCTGGCCATTCTCGCGGCCAGCTTCTCCGGCCGGGACCGAGGCATCGCGTTCGGCGTGTGGGGTGCGATCACCGGTATCGCCACAGCCCTGGGCCCCATTCTGGGCGGCGCCATCACCACCGGGCTCGACTGGCGCGGCATCTTCTACGTCAACGTCCCGCTCGGCGCGATCGCCCTGGTCCTCACCTTCATCCTGATGGGCGAATCGAAGGCGCCGTATGCGCGCCGCATCGACTGGGCCGGCATGATCACCTTCACCGGCGGCCTGTTCGCCCTCGTCTACGCCTTCACCGAAGCCGGCGAGACGTCGTGGACCGACAGCACCGTCCTCTGGTGCTTCGGCGTCGCCGCCGCGCTGCTGATCGCTTTCGGCGTGGTCGAATGGAAGCTCCGCGAGCCGATGTTCGACCTGGATCTGTTCCGCGTGCCGACCTTCCTCGGCGGCTCCATCGCAGCGTTCTGCATGAACGGCTCGATGTTCGCGATGATGCTCTACTTCGTCCTGTACCTGCAGAACCAGTTGGGCTACAACGCCTTCGACGCCGGGCTCCGACTCCTCGTGTTCTCCGCGATGACGATGGTGGTCGCCACCATCGCCGGCCGTCTCACCGACCGCGTGCCCGCCCGCTGGATGATCGGCCCGGGTCTGCTGCTGGTCGGCATCGGCCTGCTCACCATGATGGGTCTCGACGCCGAGAGCACCTGGACCCACCTGATCGTCGGCTTCGTGCTCGCCGGTATCGGCGGCGGTCTGGTGAACCCGCCGCTGGCCTCCACCGCCGTCGGCGTGGTGCCCGTCGACCGCTCCGGCATGGCGTCGGGTATCAACAACACCTTCCGCCAGGTCGGTATCGCCGTCGGTATCGCCGTCTACGGCACGCTGTTCTCGTCGAAGATCGTCGACAGTCTGCGCGAATCGCTCGGGCACACCCGCCTGGCCGACCACGTCGACGGCATCGCCAAGGCGGTGACCGCAGGCGACCAGAAGGCGCTCGTGGAGAAGGTACCCGCCGACTTGCGCACCGACGCGGCCGACACGATCGCCACCGCCTTCACCGACGGCCTCAATCAGCTGTTCCTGATCAGCGGCGTGGTCGCGATCGTCGGCGGTGTCGCCGCGTTCTTCCTGATCCGCAGCAAGGACTTCGTCCAGGCCGAGTGAACCGGGCGGACAGACCCGACGATGCCGCCGGCCCGGGCAGTGCGGAGCGCACAGCCCGGGCCGGTGGTGTTCGTCATGCCGTCGGCTGGTCCGCGTCCGCGGCGACCTCGGCGGGCTGGGCCGGAGCGCTCTGCACCGGGGTGATCGACAGGCGCAGCGCACCCGGGGCGCTCGCGGGCACCACCGGGGAGACCGGCGCGATCGGATCCATCCGTTGGTAGCTGTCGCCCTGGGCCGGACGCGCATCGTCGTCGCCCTTGTTGGGCCACAGCGACGCGGCCCGCTCGGCCTGCGCGCAGATCGACAGCGACGGGTTCACGCCGAGGTTCGCCGAGATCGACGCCCCGTCGGTGATGTGCAGCGTCGGGTAGTTCCACACCCGGTGGTACGGATCGATCACACCGTTGGCCGGATCATCGGAGATCACGCAGCCGCCCAGGTAGTGCGCGGTGAGCGGCATGTTGAAGATGTCGCCCCAGGTGCCGCCTGCCATGCCGCCGGGCAGGAGGTCCGCGGCCCGCTGGTTGGCCTCGTTGCCCTTGGGGATCCAGGTGGGGTTGGGCTCGCCGTGGCCCTGCTTGCTGGTCACGTACTTCAGCGGACCGCGCTTACGCATGAACGTGGTCAGCGAGTTGTTCGAGTTCTGCATCACCAGGGCGATCACGGTCCGCTCGCTCCACTTGCGCACCCACAGCAGGCGCACCAGCAGCAGCGGATTCTTGATCACCTCGCGCAGGAACTGTCCGAGGCGGTTCGGCACGCTGCCGCCCTGGGTCATCAGGGTCTGCAGGTAGGCGATCGCGTTGCTGCCCTTGCCGTAGCGGACCGGCTCCACATGCGTGTTGGGCTCGGGGTAGAACGACGACGTGATCGCCACGCCCTCGGAGTAGTCGCTGGCCGGATCCACCTTGGCGGCCTGCGCACCCAGGATCGACTCCGAGTTGGTGCGGGTCAGCACACCCAGCGAATCGGACACCTTGGGCAGCGTCGAGTCCTTGGCACCGAACATGATCTTCTGCGTGTTGAACGTGCCGGCCGCGACGATCACCTGATCGGCAGTGAATTGGCGACGACGCGCGCCGAACGGGCCCCACGCCGACGAGCCGCGGGTGGAGACCACCCAGCTGCCGTCGCTGCGCTGCTCGAGACGGTCGACGGTGGTGCGGTCGATGATCTGCGCACCGTTCGCCTCGGCCAGGCCGAGGTAGTTCTTCATCAGCGTGTTCTTGGCGCCGACGCGGCAGCCGGTCATGCAGGCGCCGCATTCGGTGCAGGCGGTACGACGCGGACCGGCCCCGCCGAAGTACGGGTCGTCGACGGTCTGTCCCGGCGCGCCCTCTCCCCCGGTCTTGGCACCGAAGTACACGCCGACCGGCGTGGAGCCGAAGGTGTCGCCGACACCCATGTCCTCGGCGACCTGCTTCATCACGCGGTCGGAGTTGGTGAACGTCGGGTTGGTGACGACGCCGAGCATGCGACGGGCCTGCTCGTAGTGCGGGGTGAGCTCGGCTTCCCAGTCGGTGATGTGCGCCCACTGCGGGTCGGTGAAGAACGGCGTCGGCGGCTTGTACAGCGTGTTGGCGTAGTTCAGCGAACCGCCGCCCACCCCGGCGCCGGCCAGGATCATCACGTCCTTGAGCGCGTGAATGCGCTGGATGCCGTAGAGGCCCAGGCGGGGCGCCCACAGCCACTTGTGCAGGCGCCAGCTGGTCTTGGCGAACTGGTCGTCTTCGAAGCGGCGCCCGGCTTCGATCACGCCGACCCGGTACCCCTTCTCCACCAGGCGCAGCGCGCTGACGCTGCCGCCGAATCCGGAACCGATGATGAGGACGTCGTAGTCACTGCTGGCCATAGCAAAGACACTAATGACCGTTGTCACGTTTCAGATAGGAAGCATGCCCTTACTTGCCGGTAGAGGGCGCCTCCGCGTCGCGGCGCACTTCTCGGGCGACGACACTCGCCCCGCTGGTCAGCAGGGCGCGACGCCACGGCAGCACGCCCTCGATCTCGATTTGGATGGACAGCGACAAGACGGTCCGAATCAGCACGATGAGACCCAGGATCAGCGCGTCCTCCATCGACGGCTTGGACGTGATGGTCCGAACCAGGTCGGCGGCGACGAGCACCTCCAGGCCCAGCAGGATGGCCCCGCCGAGCGTCCGGCGGATCACGCCGAACGCATCGCTGCCGGGCTGTCCGCGCAGCGCCGCCCGCATACCGAGCGCGATAGCGACCATCGCGCCGACCACCATCGTGACCGCCCCGAGCAACTCGAAACTCAGCGCAACCCAGGAGAAGGCTTCGTCGATCAGTTCTTCCACGCGCTCACCCTAGCCTTGCTCGCCTCCTGAGCCAGTCGAAGGGCAGAAGCCGAAATGCACACGCTCCCCGGGCCGGTCGCACACCCTTCGACAAGTTCAGGGAGCGGACCGCACGGGGAGCGTGTGCGGACGGATCAGGCGCGGACGGAGAGGCCCACCTTCTGGAACTCCTTGAGGTCGCTGTAGCCGGCCTTCGCCATGGAACGACGCAGCGCGCCGATCAGGTTCAGCAGTCCGTCCGGGTCGTCGGACGGGCCGGTCAGGACGCGCTCGAGCGAGGCCCGGCCTTCCGGCGGCGCCACCTGCAGCAGCGCGCCGCGCGGGGTATCCGGGTGGGCGGCCGCCGACGGCCAGTACCAGCCCTTGCCCGGCGCCTCGTCGGCGGCGGCCAGCGGGGTGCCGAGCGAGACCGCGTCGGCGCCGCAGGCCAGCGCCTTGGCGATGTCGCCGGAGGTGTGCAGGTCGCCGTCGGCGATCACGTGCACGTACCGGCCGCCGGTCTCGTCCAGGTAGTCCCGACGCGCGGCGGCGGCGTCGGCGATGGCGGTGGCCATCGGCACGCCGATGCCGAGCACCTCGTTGGTGGTGGTCGCACCTTCGGCGGAGCCGTAGCCGACGATCACACCGGCTGCACCGGTCCGCATGAGGTGCAGCGCGGTGCGGTGATCCTGCACGCCGCCGGCGATGACGGGGATGTCCAGGTCGGAGATGAAGGTCTTGAGGTTCAGCGGCTCGGCGACGAGCCCCTCTTCCGTTCCGCGGTCCACCAGCGTCACGTGCTCGGCGGAGATGATGGTGCCGTGCACCACGAGGATCTCCACACCGGCCTCCAGCAGCGCCGGGGTCACCTCGGGCGCGTGCTGCGGGCTGACGCGGACGGCGGTGGTGACACCGGCGGCCCGCACCTGCTCGACGGCGCCCGCGAGCAGTTCCGGCCGCACCGGTGCGCGGTGCAGCTCCTGCAGGAAGGCCACTGCGGCCGACGGGTCGTCGTTGCGGTCGGCGATCTCCAGCAACTCGGCGAGCTTGGCCTCGACGTCGTCGTGGCGGGCCCACAGGCCCTCGCCGTTGAGCACGCCGAGCGCACCCAGGCGCCCGAGCTCGATCACCGTCGCCGGCGAGCCGATGGCATCGGTCGGATGGTTGAGGATCGGGGTCTCGAACCGGTAGGCATCGATCTGCCAGGCCGTCGACACGTCCTTGGACGAACGGGTCCGCCGGGACGGAACGATCGAGATGTCGTCGAGTTCATAGGTCCGACGAGCAGTCCGGCCCATGCCGAATTCCACGAGGTCACGCACGAGGGGCGCCTTTCTTCTTCGCTGCTTAGCGAGTGTAGTAATTCGGCGCTTCGGCCGTGAGGGTCACATCGTGCGGGTGGGACTCCTTGAGTCCGGCCGCGGTGATCTGAACGAACTGGGCCTGCTGCAGCTCGGCGATCGTCTGAGCACCGGTGTAGCCCATGGCCGCCCGCAGGCCGCCGGTCAGCTGGTGGATCACCTGGTTCAGCGGACCGCGGAACGGCACGCGTCCCTCGATGCCCTCGGGCACCAGCTTGTCCTCGGCCAGCACGTCGTCCTGGAAGTAGCGGTCCTTGGAGTACGACTTGCCCTGCCCGCGGCCCTGCATGGCCCCGAGCGAGCCCATGCCGCGGTAGCTCTTGAACTGCTTGCCGTTCACCAGGATCAGTTCGCCCGGCGACTCGGCGGTACCGGCCAGCAGCGAACCCAGCATCGCGGTCGACGCACCGGCGGCGAGGGCCTTGGCGACGTCGCCCGAGTACTGCAGGCCGCCGTCGGCCACCACCGGCACGCCGGCCGCCTGCGCCGCGGCGCACGCTTCCAGGATCGCGGTGATCTGCGGGGCGCCGACACCGGCGACCACGCGGGTGGTGCAGATCGAGCCGGGCCCGACGCCCACCTTGACCGCGTCCACACCGGCGTCGATCAGCGCCTGCGCGCCGCCGCGGGTGGCGACATTGCCACCGATCAGCTGCACGCGGTCGCCGATCTCGGCCTTGAGCTTGCTGATCATCTCCAGCACGCCGCGCGAGTGGCCGTGCGCACTGTCGACCACCAGGACGTCGACGCCGGCCTCGGACAGGGTCATGGCCCGCGTCCACGCCTCGTCGCCCGCGCCCACCGCGGCGCCGACCAGCAGGCGCCCGTCGGCGTCCTTGGTGGCGTCCGGGTGCTGCTCGGTCTTGACGAAGTCCTTGACGGTGATCAGCCCGGTGAGGCGACCGTTGCCGTCGACGATCGGCAGCTTCTCGATCTTGTGGCGACGCAGCAGCCCGAGTGCGGCTTCAGCGGAGACGCCCTCCTGCGCGGTGACCAGCGGCGCCGGGGTCATCACCTCGGCGACCGGACGCGACTGGTCGTGCTCGAAACGCATGTCGCGGTTGGTGATGATGCCGATCAGCGCACCGGCGTCGTCCACCACGGGCAGTCCGGAGATTCGGAATCGCGCGCACATGGCGTCGACCTCGGCGAGGGTGTTCTCGGGGCTGCAGGTCACCGGATCGGTCACCATGCCGGCCTCGGACCGCTTCACCGTCTCGACCGACGCGGCCTGCGCCTCGATCGACAGATTGCGGTGCAGCACGCCCATGCCGCCGGCGCGGGCCATCGCGATGGCCATCCGGGATTCGGTGACGGTGTCCATCGCCGAACTCACCAGGGGCACGCGCAGCGTGATCTCCCGGGTCAGTTGCGAGGACGTGTCGACCTTGTTCGGGACCACGTCGGACGCGGCCGGGAGCAACAGGACATCGTCGAAGGTCAGGCCGAGCATCGCGACCTTGTTGGGATCATCTCCACCAGTGCGTACGGGGGTCATCGCTCTATCGTATCGACAGACTTACCGAACGGCTCCCGCCGGTGACCGGGGGCACGTCAGAAGGAGCGCCGACCGGCCCCGATCGGCTACGGTGGAGGCGTGCACGACCACTTCCCTCCCGGCATGCCGCCGGACCCGTTCGCCGACGACCCGAGTGACCCGGCCGCCGCGCTCGATGCGCTCGAACCCGCTGTGCCGCTTGATGATCATGAGCGCGAAGCGGTGCGCGAGGATCTGGTCGACCTCGAAGTCTACGAACGCCTCCTCGCGCCCCGCGGCATCCGCGGACTCGTCGTGATCTGCGAGGACTGTCGGGAAGATCACTTCCACGACTGGGACATGCTGCGCGCCAGCCTGCACCAACTGCTGCTCGACGGCTCGGTCCGTCCGCACGAACCCGCGATGGATCCTCGCCCCGAGGACTACGTCACGTGGGACTACTGCCGCGGCTTCGCCGACGCGCACGCGATCTTCCGCGACCGCCGCTGACGCTCACCGCACCGACGAAACCGGCGCCGACTTCACAGTCGGCGCCGGTTCGCTTCGACGCTTGACTCGGTCCTTCGGGGTCAGTTCTTCGGGACCGTGCTGGAAACGCTGCTCGACGACACGCTCGAGCTGCCGGAGGCCGACGTCGAACTCGATGCCGACGACGAGGACGGCGGTGTCGACGACGACGGTGGCGGTGTCGACGACGACGGTGGCACGGACGGCGTCACCGTAACGGTCACCGACGTCGATTCCGACGCCTCCGCAGGCGGGGTGGCCGGATCGGTCGACAGGGTCGACGGCCGCGGCGTACTGGGCGCCGGATCCTTGGCGAGAGCTTCGCTGTTGCGGAGTCGGGTGATCCACTGCTGCATGCGCGTGCGCGTGTCCGCGTCCTGCACGGGTTCCAGTGCCCGCTCCGCCCGATCGACGAAATCGGATGCCTCGCTGACCTGCCCCTCCGACAGTGCGGTCTCGGCCCGCTCGAGGCCGTTCTGCACGTCGAACGCGGCCTGCGTCTGCTGGGCCTCGTCCGCGAAGACCACCTTCTTCACGTTCCACAGCGGGTCGCCGGGCTGCGAGTTCTCCGACAGCACCAAAAGACCGGCGGCAGCGACCGCGGTGATGGCGGCGGCACCGGAGATCATCCGCAGGTGCCGCGACACGGCCTGACGCTTGCGGTCGTTGTCGGTGTCGGCGATGGCTTGCTCGACGTCGTCGAGCGTGGGCTCGGCAGGCATCGGCGCGGCGAGCGCCTCGGTGCGCCACGCGAACAGCAAGGCGCCGAGTTCGGCTTCGGCCGGGTCCACCGGGCCGTCGCCGGGCAGCGCGGTGCCCTCGATGAGCGCCTGCAGGAATTCGTCGTCGTGGTGGACGGCACTGATGTCGACCGACGGGTCGTGCTCGTTCATCGGCCACCTCCTGCGGCAATGATCTTCTTCAACTTCGTGAGTGCGCGGTGCTGGGCCACGCGCACTGCTCCGGGCGTGCTGCCGATCATCTCGGCGGTCTCTTCGGCCGACAGTCCGACCACGAGGCGGAGCACCAGGATCTCGCGCTGTTTCTCGGGGAGCTGGTCGAGCAGCTCACCCATGCGGCGACTGGCGTCGTTGTCGAGCGCCTGCTGTTCCGGACCGGACGAGAAGTCGACGGTCTCCGGAAGGACGTCCACGGGGTCGGCTTTGACACGGGAGGCCGAGCGCATGGCGTCGGCGACCTTGTGCGAGGCGATGCCGTAGACGAAGGCCATGAAGGGACGGCCCTGGTCTTCGTACTTGGGTACGGCGGTCATGACTGCCATCAACACCTCCTGCGCAACGTCGTCAGCGGAGAATAGGTGTCGTTCGCCGACACCTACCCGTGCTCGGCAGTAGCGCAGGACTGGTTCCCGCACGCTCTCGAGCACTGAGCTCAGCGCCGCGCGGTCCCCAGCCACCGCTTCCCGGACCTTGCGGTCCAACGCCTCACCTGTCAGTTTCATCGTCACGTCGTGCTCGAAGTGTTACATCGTCGATCCGACGGGCTCGCGCGGCGGCGGGCAGGACGGGTCGGCAGATCACCAAACCACCCTATCGGCCGTGCCGCTCGTCCGAGGACAGGGGCGCGAAGGGCATGCCGTGGCGAGCCAGCCGATCGCGCAGAACTCCCAGCTCAGCACCGTATTTCGGATCGCCGTCGACCCCGGACAACAGCGCCGCGGCAGCCCACTGCAGCGGCAGGAAGCCATGTTCAGCGGCGTCGGCGAAGACGCCGCGACCGGCCGTCGCGGCAGCGTCGACGTCCCCGCCGGCCGCCGCGACGGCGGCGCCGATCAGCGCGGTCTTGATGCGATGGCGGGGCGACGGGACGACGGCGACCAGTTCGGCCGAGCGCGACGCCGCGGCGCGGGCGACGTCCATCCGCCCGCAGTAGAGACCCCATTCGCAGCGCACCCACGACAGGCGCAGCGCGGTGCGGGCCGCGGTGCGCCAGTCGGCGTCGTCGTTGCGCGGCTGCGCGGCCGCATGCGCGGCGGCGCGGTCGAGGAGCCGCTGCGACGCGGCGAAGTCGCCGAGCCCGAGGTTGTCGGCGGCCAGGCCGATCAGGCCGTCGAGCCACGCGGCGTGCAGCCACTCCGATTCGCTCGGAGCAGTGGTCGCGTCGACGGCCAGCAGGCACGCGCGGCCGTCGCCGATCCGGGCCACCCCGTGGCCGCCGGCCTGCCGCAGCAGCGAAGCCCGCGTGCTGTGCGCGAGCGAGACCACCGCGGGCGCGCTGCGCGGGTCGTCGGCCACCGTGGCCAGCACCCGGCGGGCCGCGGCGGCCCGCCCCTGCGCGCCCAATTCGACGGCGCGCTGCCACGCCTGCACTCCGGTCGGCTCGCGCCTCATCGTCCTCTTCTCATCAGTTTCCCCAGGGGTAACACTCGGTGACTTCTCGTCGTCGTACCCGGGTCTTTCGCCACCTCATGTTTACCCGCTGTTACATCGCGGCGACGAAACCGCAGGAGCCGCACCGGTTGTTCACCTGGGAGCAAAAATGCAGTTCAACCCGGGTATTCAAGCGGTTTGACGGGCCGGAAACGTCCGCCCTAGCGTGAGCGATGCACCTAGCCATATCGAGAGAAGGAACAGCCGTGACCATCACCGCAGACCGACTGCCCGGGCCCAACGCCGACTTCTGGGATTGGCAGCGCGAGGGCGGGTGCCGGGGCCTGGATTCGTCCGTCTTCTTCCATCCCGAGGGCGAGCGCGGCCATGCCCGACTCCAACGCGAGCGACAGGCCAAGAAGATCTGCGGCGCGTGTCCGGTGATCGAGCAGTGCCGCTCGCACGCGCTGTCGGTGGACGAGATCTACGGGATCTGGGGCGGACTGTCCGAGCACGAACGCAATCTGATCCGTCGCCGGCAGCCGGCCCGCTACCTCGCCTCCTGAGCACGGGGAATCCCGAAACACCACCTGCGACAACGACTCCGCCCCGGCGGGCCGCGAGGCCTGCCGGGGCGGAGTGGTCTAAGAGGTCAGCTCAGCTGACACAGGTTCTGAAGTCAGCTCAGCTGACGACGGCGAGGATGTCGCGCGCCGACAGGATCAGGTAGGCCTGACCGTTGTAGCTGATCTCGGTGCCGCCGTACTTGCTGTAGATGACGGTGTCGCCCTCAGCGACGTCCAGCGGGATCCGCTTGTCGCCGTCTTCGTCCCAGCGGCCGGGGCCCACTGCGATGACCTTGCCCTCCTGGGGCTTCTCCTTGGCCGAATCCGGAATGACCAGGCCCGAAGGGGTGGTCGTCTCGGCCTCGATGGCCTGAATAAGGATCTTGTCCTCAAGCGGCTTGATGTTCACGCCTGCCACGATGTCAGTCCTTCTCATCTCGTAATACTGCTGAAGAGTGATCGGCTGGAGTCGGTTGCCACGTCGTCGCGGGTGCCGTGGCGGTGATCCAGTACCGACTAGCACTCTACCCATGAGAGTGCCAGCGCTTCAACCCTTCCCGAGGGTGAACCTCGCGGGGCCCGGTCAGAGCTTGCTGATCTGCACCGACATGCCGGGATCGGTGGCCACCGTGAGGGGCGACGGCGGCGCTCCCCCGCCGATGACGTGCGCGCCGAGGGTGGCCACCATGACGCCGTTGTCGGTGCACAGGCGCGGCGCGGGTACGCGCAGCTGCACCCCGGCGGCGTCGGCACGCTCCTGTGCGAGCGAACGGATCCGCGAGTTCGCGGTGGCACCGCCGCCGAGCACCAGCGTGTCGACGCCGCGCTCGGCGACCGCCCGCATGGCCTTGGCGGTGAGGACGTCGGCGACGGCCTCCTGGAACGACGCCGCGACGTCGGGGACGCTCACCGCGCGGCCGGCCCGGACCTCGCCCTCCACGTAGCGGGCGACGGCGGTCTTGAGCCCGGAGAAGGAGAAGTCGTAGGCCGCATCCCGGGGGCCGGTCAGGCCCCGTGGGAAGGCGATGGCGTGCGGATCGCCGTCGCGGGCGGCCACGTCGATCGCCGGTCCGCCCGGGTAGCCCATGTCGAGCAGGCGGGCCACCTTGTCGAAGGCCTCGCCGGCGGCGTCGTCGATGGTGGTGCCGAGTTCGTCGATCGGCTTGGCCAACTCGTCGATGCCGAGCAGGTGCGTGTGTCCGCCGGAGACCAGCAGCGCCACCGCCGACGGCATCGGCCCGTGTTCCAGGGTGTCGACGGCGACGTGCCCGCCGAGATGGTTCACCGCGTACAGCGGCACGTCCCAGGCCAACGCGTACGCCTTGGCCGCGGCCACGCCCACCAGGAGTGCACCGGCCAAGCCGGGTCCGATGGTCACCGCGATCGCGTCGGGCCGGTCGATACCGGCCGCTTCGCGGGCACGCGTCATGGTCGGCACCATCGCCTCCAGGTGCGCGCGCGAGGCCACTTCCGGAACCACGCCGCCGTACCGCGCGTGCTCGGCCTGACTGGAGGCCACTTCATCGGCCAGCAGCGTGGCGGCCTCGCCGTCCCAGGAGACGATGCCGACGCCGGTCTCGTCGCAGGAGCTCTCGATGCCCATCACGATCACGACTGGTTCACCTCCGCAGCCGCGGGCCGCACCATGGTGTAGGCGTCGGCGCCGGACGGCTGATAGTAGTTGCGGCGCACCCCGGCCACCGCGAAGCCGCTGCGTTCGTAGAGAGAGATCGCCACGGCGTTGTCGGTGCGCACCTCCAGAAATACCGGCGCGGACGCGGCATCGGCAACTTCCAGCAGCGCATCGAGCAGGGCCCGACCCGAACCTCGCCCGCGATGGGCCGGATCGACGGCGATGGTGTGCACCTCGCATTCGTGCGCGCCGCGCGGACCGAGCACGGAGATTCCGGCGTAGCCCACCACCTCGGCGTCCGACTCGGGGCGCAGGGCGAAGTAGTGGTTGTACGACGCCGCGAGCTCGCTGACGAAGCCGCTCAACGGCCACGGCGAGTCGCCGGCGAAGAGCTCGGCTTCGATCTCAGCGCACCGCGGCAGGTCGCGGGGCGTGAGGGCGTCGACGATCACAGCAGCGACTTGCGGCGCTGGTCCTTGAGCTCCACGGCGTCCGGTCGGCGCAGGTAGAGCGGCGTCAACTCGGCCGGGGGCGCCGCGAGATCGGCGACGGCCACCAGCGCGGCCGCCGTCGGCACCGTCGCCGACGACACGGCCAGCTCGTACCGGTCGGTGAATCCGGGAGTGCCGGCCACGACGGTCGCCTCCCCGGTGTCCACCGCGTCCGGGGCGGTCACCTCGGGGCCGACGAGACGCTCCCCGTCGCGGTAGCGCGCCCAGTACACCTCGCGGCGTCGGGCGTCGGTCACCACCAGCACCTCGCCTGCCGGAGCTGCTTCATCGGACTCGGCCGCGGCGTGCGCGGCGGCGATCGCGTCGAGCGAGCAGACCCCGTACGCCGGAATGCTCAAGGCGTCGGCGTAGGCCGCGGCGGTGGCCATGCCGACCCGCAGACCGGTGAACGGCCCGGGGCCGCAGCCCACCACCACGTCGGTGAGATCGGCTCCGCGACAACCGCTTTCGGCCAGCACCTGCTGCATCAGGGTGGTCAGCATCTCGGCGTGCCGCCGGTGGTCGTGCACCACCTGCTCGGCGAGGGTCGTCGGGCCGTCGTCGGTCACGGCCACCACGCCGACCACCACCGCGGGGGTGGCGGTGTCCAGCGCGAGCACCAGTCGTTGCGGTTCAGTCATTGCGCACCCATTCCCAGCTCACCTGCCGCACCTCGCTGAGGTCGTCGCGGCGCAGCCGCACCAGCAGATATTCGTCGACCAGTCGTTCGGCCACACCCTCGCCCCACTCGACCACCACCACCGACTCGTCCAGGTCGGTGTCCAGGTCGAGGGCGTCGAGATCGTCGAGCCCGCCGAGTCGGTAGGCGTCGACGTGAATCAGGCCCGGCTGTTCGGGACCACCGGGCGGATGGGCGCGCGCGATGATGAACGTCGGCGACGACACGCGTCCGCCCACGCCGAGTCCGGCGGCCAGCCCGCGGGTCAGGGCCGTCTTGCCCGCCCCGAGGGGGCCGTCGAGGATCACCAGGTCACCGGCGCGCAGCAGCGTTGCCAAGGCGGCGCCGAAGGCTTCCGTGTCGGCCACCTCGGGCAGTTCGCGCGTGCCGGCGTCGCCCCGCGCCCCGATATTCATCGCGTCCCCGACGTTCATCGGGCGCCCCAGTACCAGCGCATCTTGGGCCGCGCCGGGGCGCGGCGGGACCGCTGCACCAGATCGTCGATGCCTTCGGTGACCAGATCCGGCGCTTCCATCGGCAGCATGTGGCCGCAGCCCTCGCCCACCTTCAGCCGCGAGTCGTCGCCGAGCGCGGCGAACATGCGCAGCGAGTTCGGCAGCGGCGTGAGGCGGTCGATGTCGCCGCACATCACCACTGACGGCACCTGGGCGAGGACCGGCAGCGCCGTGGACTCGTCGTGGCTTTCCAGCGCGTGCAGGAAGTTGACCATCGTCGAGATGGAGGTGTTCTGGATCATCGACTCCACCGCGTGTCCGGCGGCGGGACTGTAGAAGTCGGGACCGAAGCTCGCGGCCACCAGCACCGGTTCCACTGCTTGGCGGGTGATGCCGCGACCGGCCTGCACCAGCCGCGGGAAGTAGCGGACCGAGACGCGCAGGGCGTCGACCACCGGATTGTTGAGGCCCTCCCCCAGACCGGCCTCGGTGATGCCGCGCGCGGCGGTGGAGACCAGCGCGACGCCGGTGACTCGGCCCTTGTGTCCGAACAGGTCCGGGTGCGCCCGCGCCAGCGCCATGATCGTCATGCCGCCCATCGAGTGACCCACCAGCACCACCGGTCCGGTGGGGGCCACCGCACGGATCACCGCGGCGAGGTCCTCGCCGAGCTGTGCGATCGACGAGCTGGCCGCCGAGCACGGATCGCTGCGGCCGTGGCCGCGCTGGTCGTAGAAGACCATCCGCACGCGCCGCTGCGCCCAGCGTTGGGCCAGCTGGTAGCGCTGGAAGTGCCAGCCCGCCATCCGCAGCGTGAAGCCGTGGACGAAGATCACGGTGAGTTCGGGTGCGAGTCCGTTCGCCGGTCCGGTGACGTGGGTGCGCACCGCGAGCGCGACGCCGTCGTCGGCGATCACCGTCGACGATTCGTCGTCGTAGATGGTTTTGAAGTCGACCTCGGCGTACGGGTCCACCGCGGTACCGCTCTTCTTGCGCCGCCGGGTGCGCCGCATGTTGCCGCCGAGGGTGGCGCCCAGCGATCCGACGTCGCGCAGGCCGGACGCCCAGCTCGCCCTCTCCCGGGTGGCTGCCGTCGCGGTGTTCTCGTGCGTGTCACCGGCGATCGGATCGTCGGAGCCCGTCGACTGCTCGTCAGGGCGACTCACTTGGCCTCCTCGCTCGGATCGTTCACGTAGCGGCGCTGCGCGCGACCGCGGATACCGGAGATGATCTCGTAGTCGATGGTGTCGACGCGTTCGGCCCAGTCGACGGCCTTCGGCATCGCCGGCTCGCCCGGGACATCGGCACCGAACAGGATCGCGCGATCCCCCTCGGCGACCCCGCCGCCGTCCGGGCCGAGGTTCACTACCAGCTGGTCCATGCAGATACGGCCCACGCCCGGGAACCGGCGGCCGTTGATGGACACCTCGAAGCGCTCCGACAGCAGGCGCGGCACACCGTCGGCGTACCCCGCGGGCAGCACGGCGACGATCGTGTCATGCGGCGCGATCCACCGGTGGTTGTACGAGATGCCTTGTCCCGCAGCGACCTTCTTCACCAACGCCACCTCGGCGCTGAGGGTCATCGCCGGGATCAGACCGAAGTCGCCGCGGTCCGGGATCGGCGAGCAGCCGTACAGGGCGAGGCCGGGCCGCACCAGGTCGCGGGCCAGGTCCGGGCGGGTGAGCGCGGCCGGCGAGTTGGCCAGGTGCAGCACGTCGGGAATCACGTTGCGGCGCTTCAGGTCTGCCGCGGCCTCGTCCAGGCGCTGTGCCTGCTGCGAGTTCATCGGGTGCTCGGGCTCGTCGCCGAAGGCCAAGTGGCACATCATCGCCCGCAGGCGGACGGCACCGTCGGCCTGCGCGGCCGCCAGCAGGTCCGCGGTCTCGTCCCAGTCGGACGCGGCGATCCCGCTGCGATTGAGCCCGGTGTCGACCTTGGTGGTCACCGTCGCCGGGACGCCCGCGGCGCGCGCCGCCGCGATCACCGCCGCCAGTTGGCGGGGCGAGGAGACGGCGAGGTCGATGTCGGCGGCGATGCCCGCGGCGAAGTCGGTGCTCGGGGTGTGCAGCCACGAGGTGATGTGCGCTTCCACGCCGGCGGCCCGCAGGGCCAACGCCTCGGTCAGGTGCGCGACGCCCAGTTCGGCGGCACCGGCCGCCAGTGCCGCCCGAGCCACCGGTGCCGCGCCGTGTCCGTAGCCGTCGGCCTTGACCACCGCGATCACCGGGGCGCCGGCGCGTTCGGTCACCACGCGGACGTTGTGCCCGATCGCCGCCAGGTCGACGGTCGCCGCCAGCGCGGGCAGTTCCGTGGTCGTCATGTCCGTTGCACTCCCGTCGCTCCCTGTTCGTCCACCAGCAGGTCCCGCAGCGCCGTCGGCACCGCACCGAGCAAGTCGGAGGCACCGATCGGCACACCGCGGGACGCTGCCCGAGCGGCTCGTGCGTGCACGCGCGCGGCGGCCGCACCGGCCACCAGCGGCGAGCGCCCGGCCGCCAGCAGCGCACCGGCGATCCCGGACAGCACGTCCCCGGCACCCGCGGTGGCCGCCCACGACGAGCCCGCATCGTTGCCGTACACCTGCCCGTCCGGGTCGGCGACCAGCGTGATCCGGCCCTTGAGCAGTACCGTCGCGCCCAATCGTGCGGCGAGCTCCCGCGTCGCCGTCAAGCGATCGGGTCCGACCGGCGCACCGGCCAGACGCGCGAACTCCCCGGCGTGCGGGGTCAGCAGCGTCGGTGCGGTGCGCCCGGACCGCAGGTCGGGGCGACGCGCGAGGACGGTGAGCCCGTCGGCGTCCACCAGCACCGGAACGTCGGCGGCGAGCACGCGCTCCACCATGGCCTCGGCCCTCTCGTCCACGCCGAGTCCCGGCCCGACCACCCAGGCCTGCACGCGCCCAGCGTCGTCGAACCTCTCGACCGCGACCACCTCGGGGCGGTGGGCCACCACCTGCGGTGCGGCGCCACCGATGAAACGCGTCATGCCGGAGGTGGCGGCCACGGCGCCACCGGTGCACAGCACGGCCGCGCCCGGATACTGCTGGGAGCCGGCGACGATGCCGACCACGCCCTGGGTGTACTTGTCGTCGTGCGGGCCGGGCACGGGCCAGGCCGCGGCCACGTCGGCGTCGGTGAGCGCGGCCACCGAGCCGTCGCCCGCGGCGCCGAGGCCGATGTCGATCACGGTGACGCGTCCGCACTGCTCGGCCGCCAGCAGGTGGGCGCGCCGGAGGACCCCGAAGGTCACCGTGATGTCGGCGCGCACGGCGGGGTTGTGGATAACACCGGTGTCCGCGTCGACGCCGGACGGCAGGTCGACGGCCACCACCGTGGTGTCCGGATCGAGGGCGGCGAAGACCGCGGCGGCAGCGGGGCGCAGCGGACCGCGTCCGCCGATGCCGACCACTCCGTCGACCACCGCGTCGAGCCCGGCGGGCAAACTCGCGACGATGCGGCCCCCCGCGCGACGCAGCGCAGCCAGTCCGCCCTCGTGCGTCTGGTCCGGCACCAGCAGTACCGCGGTCACCGCGACACCGTGCCGACCGAGCTCGGCACCGGCGTACAGGGCGTCGCCGCCGTTGTTGCCCGCGCCGATCACCAGGCCGACCGACCGGCCGTAGCAGCCGCCGGTGCCGCGGAGCTCGGTCAGCACCGCCTGCGCCACGCCGTGGGCGGCGCGCACCATCAGGGTGCCGCCGGTCAGCAGGTCACCGGTGGCCGCCTCGGCCGCCCGGACCTCGTCGGCGGTGCAGTAATAGACCGGCACGGTCTACTCCACCGTGACGGACTTCGCGAGGTTCCGCGGCTTGTCGACGTCGTAACCGCGCTCCTGCGCCACCGTCGCCGCGAACACCTGCAGCGGCACCGTGGACACCAGCGGCTGCAGCAGGGTCGGGGTGTGCGGGATCGGGATGAAGTGGTCGGCGATGGCCCGGGAGGCCTCGTCGCCCGGCTCGGCGATCATGATGGTGCGCGCACCGCGGGCCTGGATCTCACGGACGTTGCTGATCATCTTCGAGTGCAGCACCGCGCGCCCCTCCGGGGACGGCATCACGACGATCACCGGCAGACCATCCTCGATGAGGGCGATCGGGCCGTGCTTGAGCTCCCCGGCGGCGAAGCCCTCGGCGTGGATGTAGGCCAGTTCCTTCAGCTTGAGCGCGCCCTCGAGGGCCACCGGGTAGCCGACGTGGCGACCCAGGAACAGGACGGTGTTGCTGGCGGCGTACTGGCGGGCCAGCTCGCGCACCGGCTCCATCTGCTCGAGGACCTTCTCGACGGCGGCCGGAATCTCCTCGAGTGCTCGGAACTCACGCACCACTTCGTCAGGGTACTTGGTGCCGACGGCCTGCGCCAACGCCAGGCCCACCATGTAGGAGGCGGCGATCTGCGCGAGGAAGCACTTGGTCGACGCGACGCCGATCTCGGGACCGGCGTGCGTGTAGAGCACGGCGTCGGACTCGCGCGGGATCTGGGCGCCGTTGGTGTTGCAGATGGCCAGCACGCGGGCCTTCTGGTCCTTGGCGTGGCGCACCGCTTCCAGGGTGTCGGCGGTCTCGCCGGACTGGCTGATCGCCACCACCAGCGTCGACCGGTCGAGCACCGGGTCGCGGTAGCGGAACTCGCTGGCCAGCTCCACCTCGACGGGCAGGCGGGTCCAGTGTTCGATGGCGTACTTGGCGATCATGCCCGCGTTGTAGGCGGTGCCGCAGGCCACGACGAAGACCTTGTCGACGTCGCGGAGGTCCTGGTCGGACAGGCGCTGCTCGTCGAGCACGATCCGTCCGTTCTCCAGGTGCCCCAGGAGCGTGTTCGCGAGCGCCTCGGGCTGCTCGGCGATCTCCTTGAGCATGAAGTAGTCGAAGCCGCCCTTTTCCGCGGCGGCCAGATCCCAGTCGATGTGGAACGGGGTGCCGCCGGTCGGGTTGCCGTCGAAGTCGGTCACCTCGTAGGAGTCAGCGGTGATCACCACCACCTCGTCCTGGCCGAGTTCGACGGCGTTGCGGGTGTGCTCGATGAATGCGGTCACGTCCGAGGCGAGGAACATCTCGCCGTCGCCCACGCCCACCACCAGCGGCGTCGACCGGCGAGCGGCCACCAGGACGCCCGGGTTGTCGGCCGAGGTGAAGACGACGGTGAAGGCACCTTCCAGACGACGCAGGATCGCGTACGCGCTGGCCACGAAGTCGCCGACGTGCTTGCCGGAGGCGTATTCGCGCTGCAGCAGGTGCACGGCGGTCTCGGTGTCGGTGTCCGACTCGAATTCGACGCCGACGTCCTCGAGTTCGGCGCGCAGCGGCGCATAGTTCTCGATGATCCCGTTGTGCACCACGGCGAACTTGCCGTCCAGGCTGCGGTGCGGGTGGGCGTTCCGATCGGTCGGCTTGCCGTGCGTGGCCCACCGGGTGTGGCCGATGCCCGTGGTACCGGCGAGCTGGTCCGGGCCCACCTCGGCGATCAGCTTCTCGAGGTTCTCCAGGCGACCGGCCTTCTTCTCCACCGCGAGGTGTCCGGCGCCGTCGACGATGGCCACGCCCGCAGAATCGTAGCCTCGGTATTCCATCCGTCGCAGGGCCTCAACCACGACGTCTAGTGCCTGACGCTGCCCCACATATCCGACGATTCCGCACATGGTGGGCGAGTTTACCTGCCGAGGGCGGGCAGCCTCCGCTTGCTGGCGTCGTCGTCGGGCTTGTAGGCGGGGTTGCCCAGGAGCTGAGCGAAGTGATCGGCGTCGGCACGACGAATCTTGCCCTCCTCGACGGCCATCACGGTCCCCATCGAGATCTCCGAGTCGGCGAACGCGGCGTACTGCTCCTCCCCGGCCAGCCGGTACAGCAGATAGCCGGTGACCTGGGCCCGAACCGCCGCGTGCACCTTGCGCTCGGCACCGTTGACGCCGAGGAAGCCCTTCACGGTCGGGTTCTCCAGGAGGTCGTTGGCACTCACGCCGGCCAGTGTGCGCAAAACCACGTCGCCACCGAGAAGTTCCGTCAGTTCCACGGCGTTGCCGGTCATCGAATCGAGCGCATCGTCGGCCGCCACGAGCAGCGCGGGGGCGGTGACCTTCGCCGCGTCGACCCGCAGGTCGGCGGAGGTCGGCGCCGGGAACAGCGGCACCAGGGCGCGCACCGGGATCGGCGGCCGACCCAACAGGGTGCGATCGGCGGCCGCGCGCACGGCCGCCGCCGCGCCGAAGCCGTGGCCCACCAGGCCGAGGCGCTCGGCGCTGACCGACACCCGACCGGGCGCACCCAACTGGACGCCGGAGCACACCGTCAGCGCCGCGCGCAGGTCGGTGGCGAGCTCGATGTCGGAGGCCAGCGGACCGCGCTCGGAATCGGGGGCGGCCACCACGATGCCCCAGGAAGCGAGATGGAAGAGGAGGTCGCGGTACGACTTGGAGCTGCGCATCCAGCCGTGCGCGAAGGCGACGGCGGGCAGGTCCTTACCCTCGGTGGGTGCGAAGACCTGGCCGGCCAGTCCGACGATGCCCAGATCGCCACGGTTGACCTTGTGCGGTCCGCGGCGAGCCAGGAGCTTCATCAGCTCGTCCGGCGGGGGCGCTACGACCTTCTTCTTCCCGAACACGGTCCTACCCTATCCAGTTCCACCGGCACCATCAGTCGCGGTAGCGATTCGGGTTCGTCGACGACCACCGGCGCGGGCGGAGCGGAGCGACGGTACGCGCCCCGGGCCGCCGCCAGTTGGGCCCGCGCCCGGGCGCCGATCTCCTCCAATCGGGCCTGCGTGCTCACCGATCACCCGCCAGCACCAGTTCCCCGCCGGAGAGGTCCCCAGCCGAGCGCCATTCGTCGCCCAGCACGGCGATGCTGTCGTCCACGGCCGCCGACGCCGCGCGCCCCGCCTCCGCCGCCAGTTCCAGGCGGGCGTTCAGCTCGGCACGCGCCTCCGGCAGGGCCAGTCCGGCGGCCAGCGGATCGGTCGCCGCCGACATCGTGGTCCGGTAGTCGTCGAGCACTTCGCTCAGCACGTCCCGCGCCGCGGTCACCGAGGCGGCATGGCGCGCGACCGCCTCCGCGGTGGGAACCAGGTCGACGGCCAGCCTGCTCGCAGCCGTCTGCAGTGCCGTGGCCGCCGAGCCGGTCCAGCTCTGCGGCACCTCGGCGCCGACGTCGGTCAGTGCGCTCACCGCGTCGTGGAGGGTGCCGGACTGGCGGCGGAGGGTGTCGGCCAGCTGCCCGAAGGCGTCCAGGTCGAAGGCACTGACCGCGGCATGTGGGGCGTGCACGGCGTCGTCGTCGAAGGTCACCGCGCCGCGGTCCCGCCACTGGCGCAGCAACTCCAGGAACAGCTCAATCGGGTTCACCGACCGACTCCCGATCCGTCTGCACCACCGCCGCGGCATGGCTGCCGATGCGTTCGGCGAGCCCGGCCACCCCGGCACTGGCCGCCGTCAGGCGCTCGACGATGTGGTCCAGCCGCTGGTCCAGCGCCGCCGCGGCCTCCCGGTGCGCGGGCGACTGCGCCCAGCCGGGCCGCAGCGCCAACCGCTGCGCGCAGGCGGCCAGGGTCTGCGCCACAGCGTGCTGTCGTGCGATGAGCCGGTCCAGGCCCGCGGCGTCGAGCCGCACATCTTCGGTCATGTCTGGTTAGACGCACGCCCCGTCGTTCCGGTTCCCCGACACGCCGATCCGCCCCTCCCGCGCGAGTCGCGACCCTGTTGACGGGTCGCTCGCGGAGCCCGGGCAGCGACCCGTAAGCGGGGTCGCGACTCGCCACACGGTCGGGGTGGCGACGAGGAGACGCAGGTCAGACGGCGGCGACGACGGCGGCGACGCGCTCGGCGATGGCCTGCGCGGCGTCGGCCGTGGTGGCCTCCACCATCACGCGCACCAACTGCTCGGTGCCCGAGGGACGCAGCAGAATCCGGCCGCTGCCTTCGAGTTCGAGTTCGGCCTCGGCCACCGCCACTTCGACGGTGCGGTCGACGGCGACCTGGTGCTTGTCGCTCACCGGCACGTTGATCAGGACCTGCGGGAGGATCGTCATGACCGACGCCAGGTCGGCCAGACGACGACCCGTTTCCGCGACGCGGCGAGCCAGCAGGAGGCCGGTCAGCACACCGTCGCCGGTGGTACCGGAGCCGGGGATCACGATGTGGCCGGACTGCTCGCCGCCGAGGGCGTAGCCGCCGGCGCGCAGCTCTTCGAGGACATACCGGTCGCCCACCCCGGTGATCCGGAGGCCGATACCGGCTTCCTTCATCGCCAGGTGCAGACCGAGGTTGCTCATCACGGTGGCGACGAGGACGTCGTCGGTGAGGGCGCCGCGCTCATGCATCGCGAGCGCGAGGATCGCCATGATCTGGTCGCCGTCGACCACCGCGCCGGTGGAGTCGACCGCCAGGCAGCGGTCGGCGTCGCCGTCGTGCGCCAGGCCCAGGTCCGCGCCGTGCTCGAGCACCGCACGCTGCAGGTTCCCCATGTGCGTGGAACCGCAGTCGTCGTTGATGTTGAGGCCGTCGGGATCGGAGTGGATCGCGATGACGCGCGCGCCGGCCGCTTCGTAGGCGCGCGGGCCGACCTCGGACGCAGCGCCGTTCGCGCAGTCAACCACCAGGGTCAGCCCGTCGAGGTGGCTGCCGCCGGACGCGGCGAGGTGTTCCAGATAGCGGTCGACGGCGTCGGGCGCGTCGAGCAGGCGGCCGACGTCGGCGCCGACGGGACGCGGCTGCGGGGCCGACATGGCGGCCTCGATCGCGTCCTCGACGTCGTCGCCGAGCTTGTGTCCGCCGGCGGCGAAGAACTTGATGCCGTTGTCGGGCATCGGATTGTGGGAGGCGGAGATCATCACGCCGAAGTCCGCCGCGTATTCGGCGGTCAGGAAGGCGACCGCGGGGGTCGGCACCACGCCGACCCGGATCGCGTCGGCGCCTGCGGCGGCGAGGCCGGCGCACAGGGCTGCTTCCAGGAATTCTCCGGACGCTCGCGGGTCACGACCGACCACCACGCGGGGACGGGCCGAGCCGGGCGCGGCGAGAGCGTCTGCACCGAGAACGCAAACGGCGGCCGAGGCCAGGCCCAACGCCAGCTCTGCAGTGAGCTGATCGTTGGCCCGGCCCCGGACGCCGTCGGTGCCGAAAAGGCGTGCCATTTAGCGCTTGCTGTACTGCGAAGCCTTACGGGCCTTCTTCAGGCCGTACTTCTTGCGCTCGACAGCACGCGCGTCACGGGTGAGGAAGCCGGCCTTCTTGAGGGTCGGACGATCCTCGGGGCTGACCTCGATCAGAGCGCGGGCGATAGCCAGACGCATGGCGCCGGCCTGGCCCGAGGGGCCGCCACCGACGAGGTTGGCCTGGATGTCGAAGACATCGGGGCGCTCGACGGCCACCAGCGGCGACTTGACCAGCTGCTGGTGCACCTTGTTGGGGAAGTACTCCTCCAGGGTGCGGCCGTTCAGCTTGAACTCGCCGTTGCCGGGCAGCACGCGCACGCGCACGACGGCCTCCTTGCGGCGGCCGACGGTCTGGATAGCGCGGTCGAAGACGACCGGGCCGCGCGAGACGACCTCGGTGGCCTCGGCGTCGTCGGACTCAGTGGTGTAGGTGCCGTCTTCCAGGACGATCTCCTCGTCCACGACCTCGACCTCGTTGTTCACGTCTTCGTTGGTCACTGGGCCACCTGCTTGATCTCGAAGGGCGCGGGGTGCTGCGCCGCGTGGGGATGGTTCGGGCCTGCGTAGACCTTCAGCTTCGAGGCGATCTGATCGCCGAGCTTGTTCTTCGGGATCATGCCCTTGACGGCCTTCTCCACCAGACGATCCGGACGGGTCGCGAGGACCTCACCCACGGTGCGGGACTTCAGGCCGCCCGGGTGACCCGAGTGGTGGTAGAGCTTCTTATCGGTGGCCTTGTTGCCGCTGATAGCGACCTTTTCGGCGTTGATGATGATGACGTAGTCGCCGGTATCCATATGGGGGGCGTACGTCGGCTTGTGCTTGCCACGGAGCAGCGTTGCTGCCTCCACGGCGAGGCGGCCGAGCACCACATCGCTGGCATCGATGACATGCCACGTGCGGGTGATGTCACCGGCCTTCGGGCTGTAGGTAGACACAGTAGTCCTCACTGTTTGATGTACTTCTGCCGGTCACAGTGCATGGACACAGCTGATTCCCGGCGACCAGTAGAGACCCGGGGCTGACGACGAGGTCATGCACCAGCGAACTAATTTACTGGACCCGGTAGCCGCAGGTCAAAACCGAGGAACAACCCGGCGGCCCGCGGGCCGGGATGCGAGGGTGGAGGCATGAACGATTCCTGGACACTGACCGACGACGACGGCGAACTCCTCCTGCACACCGGGACCGCCGGCCGCGCCGCGCGCACCGGCCACAAGCTGACGATCGCCATGAAGAAGTGGACGGCCCAGGTGTCCGTCGACGACGGTCGGCCGGTCGCGGTGACCCTCACCGTCGACGTCGACTCCCTCACCGTCCTCAAGGGCGAAGGCGGCATCGCCCCGTGGACCGGCGCCGAGCCCGGCATCGCCCGCAGCAACGCCCTCAAGTCGCTGGAGGTGAAGAAGCATCCGACGATCACCTACGTCTCCAGCGGCGTGACCCGCGATGGCGACGTCTACGCGGTCGACGGCGATCTCACCCTGCACGGTGTGACCCGCCCGCACCCGATCACCGTCAACCAGGACGGCGACCGCTTCACCTGCGAGTCGACGATCACCCAGACCGATTTCGGGATCAAGCCGTTCTCCCTGATGATGGGTACGGTGAAGGTGGCCGACGACGTGCGCCTCACCATCTCCGCCACCGCGCCCCGCGCCTGATTCCGCGTGGCATGGTCTGCCATTCTCGGACCTGAGTTTCCCTTTCACTGACACCGGCGAGGTCACCGTGGTCAATATGACCAAGGTGCCCCCACTGGTGCCAGTGAAGTGTGGTGACGGTGGCCGGAATCGGCGACCTTCGGTCTGGGAGACCCGGTTCTGGGACCGCAATCTCTGAAAGAATCCCCGAGAATGCCGCTGTCGGCGTCAGAAAGGAGGCCGCCGTGTCCGACCTTCAGCACGTCGATCCACGCAGTGCGCGACGCCGCTTCATTCTCACCGTGCTGGGCGCGATCTTCGGCGCGGTGATCACCGCGACGGGCGTCGCCATCGCGATCGGCCAGTACTCCCAGGCCGACACGGCCGCCTACGTGCAGCGGGCCAAGGAGTGCCAGTCCAAACTCACGCAGTTCACGCTCGACGGCTACGCGATCGACGTCGAGATCACCAAGGACATGAGGGAGTACGACACCACGGCCACGCTCACCCCCGCCTACCGCGGGCTCGTGCTCACCGGCATGGAGGCCGACGTGGTCTGCTCCACCGGCGAGGGCGACTTCTACTCCAGCGCCACCAGCGACGCGATGGAGCAGGTCATCGACTTCTACACCGAGTCCTTCGGCACCGCGACCATGCCCGACGGCAGCCCGCTGACCGACGACGCCGCCGACAAGTACCTGGTCCCCCGCCTGGAGATCGTGGCAGACGCCGCCGAACGCGCCGCCGAGGCGTACGCCGACCGGCTGTCGTGAACGTCGCTCACTCCGCCACCCGAACGCTGCCCACTGCACGACGGCAGGCATCGTCGACCCGGCCGGCACCGGTGCCCTCCTGACAACCGACACTCACCTGCAGCCCACTGTCGACGACGATGTACCAGCGCACCGACGGCCCGGACCCCGGCGCCTCCCGATAGCTGATCACCTGCCGCCCGCCGTAGGTGCTCGACGCCGCGAACTCCACCACCACGTCGTCGCCGCGCTGGGCCACCCGCTGGGCCAGACTCGACGCCACCGACGCTCGATCGGCGCCCGCCCGCAGCGCGGTCACCACCACGATGAGCCTGCGGCCGTCGGCCTCGTCGGCGAAGACCGCCCGGATGCCGCGACCGTCCTCGGGCCGATCTCCGGACAGTTCGGTGCGCTGCCAGCCGCCGGGCACCGTCAGTTCCACCGGTCCGACGCGCGCCGCACCGTGATCGACGACGGCAGGCCGCGGCCAGCGCGCCACCAGCCCCACCACCCCGAGCGTCAGCACCGCCGCGATGACGACCACGAGCAGTGCGCGCCCGCCGCGTCGTCGGGACGGCTCCGGCGGCGACGGAAAGTCGAAGTCCAGCGGTGCGCGCGGCAGATGTCGTCCGCCGTGACGCATCAGCAGCGCCGGGTCGACGCGCGCCACCCGAGCATCCGGCAGGTTCCGCGCCAACTCGGCCGCCAGTTCCCGAGGACGTGGGCCGTCGACCAGCACCACGTCCGCCGCTCGGCCGAGTTCGCGCAGTTCGTCGGGCAATCCCGCCGTCAGTTCGTCCGCCGCGCTGCGCACCACCTCCCACCGTCCGCCGTCCCGGTGCAGCACCTGCGCCCGCCACAACGGCGGCCCCCACCCGGGCGGCTCCCCCGGCACCCACAGCTCCTCGATCACCAGGCACGTCTGCGCGGCGGCATCGCTGTGGCTGGCCGCGATCGCCACCGCACGAGGCACGGCCGGAGCGGTCACCGCGCCACCTGCACCATGTCGGCCCGGCGCGACCGCGAGATCAGCTCGCCGCGCCCGGCCGGGAGCTTCTGCATGCGGTGCCGCCCCACGATGTAGCCCTCGTCCGGGTCCCCGGACAGCAGCAGCACCTCGCACGACAGGTCGCGCAGCCCGGCGACCAGCGGATCGAAGAGCCCGCGCCCGATGCCGCCGGACCGGCGGGCCAGCACCACCCGCAGCCCGATGTCGCGGGCATGCCCGAGCAGTTCCAGCAGCGGCGTCAACGGGTTGCCCATCGCGGTGGAGACCAGGTCGTAGTCGTCGATCACCAGGTAGACCTCGGGGCCGGTCCACCAATCCCCGCGCGCCAGCTGTTCGGCGGTCACATCCTCGTTCGGCAGCCGGGCACGCAGGTAGTCGGCGAGCTCCACCATCATCGGCGCCGCCGTCTGCGCCGAACTCGCGTACCCGGCGAGGTGATCGGCGTCGACCAGCCCCAGCAGGGTGCGCCGGTAGTCGACGACCACCAGCTTGCAGACCTCGTGGCTCCCACTCGCCATCAATCCGGTGATCAGGGTGCGCAGGGTCTGCGTCTTGCCCGACTCCACGTCACCGACGATCAGCAGGTGCGGTTCGGCCGCGAAGTCGGCCACCACCGGAGCGAGGTCCGACTCGCGCAGCCCCAGGACTGCTTGCCCTGCACTCGGCGGATCCCCGTGAGTCGCAACGGCTTCGGTGATCGAACCGAGGGCGATGTCGTCGGCCAGCAATCGCACCCGCGGTGCCGCGCACTCGCCGTAGACCGCGGTCGTCGCGGCGACGAAGGCCGCGGTCCCCTCCGGCAGCGTCTCGACGTCGGCCACTCCGTCGGTCCGCGGCAGCGCCACCAGCAGGTGCAGTTCCTCGCCGGTGAGGCCGCGACCCGGCCGACCCGTCGGCACCGTGGCGGCCACTTTGCGACTCATCTCCGAATCGAGCGGATCGCCGAGCCGCAGCTCGAGTCGGGTGCCGAGGAGGTCCTTCATCGCCGGGCGGATGTCGGCCCACCGCGCCGACGCCACCACCACGTGAATTCCGAACGAAAGGCCTTGCGCCACAAGCGCGTTGACGTCGTCCTCGAGGGTCTCGAAATCGCTCCGCAGGGTGGTCAGGCCGTCGATCACGAGTACGACGTCACCGTGCGGGTCGTCGGTGTACCGGCCCGCCCGACGAGCCGCCCGGTACTCCCGCATCGACTCCAGCCCTTCGGCTTCGAACAGCGCTTCCCGGGTCGTCAAGACGGCGCGGACCTCGGCCACGGTGCGGCGCACCGCATCCCGGCGCGCCTTGGTGGCGACCCCGGCCACGTGCGGCATACCGGCGAGCGCGGCGAGCGTGCCGCCGCCGAAGTCCAGGCAGTAGAAGCTCACCTGCTGCGGGGTGTGGGTCGCCGCAGCAGCACAGATCAGAGTGCGCAGCGCGGTCGACTTGCCGGCCTGCGGACCGCCGACGACGGCGACGTTGCCCGCCGCTCCCCCGAGCTCCAGCCACAGCGTTTCGCGCCGCTGGTCGTACGGTCGGTCGACCACGCCCAGCGGGATCCGCAGATCCCCGGTCGCGGCGTAGCCGCTGGTGAAGGCGTCGAGGGTCACCGCCGACTCCAGCGGCGGCAACCACACCGCGTGCGGGCGACGACCGTGCTCGGCGGCCCGCCCGACCAGGGTCTCCAGCAGCGACGACCTCTCCGACGACGCCGGCGCCGGTGCGTCGTCGACGACGTCGGGCAGCGGTACCCGCTCGGCGGTGAAGCGCAGCACGTCGCCCGTGGCCCGCCCCGCGCCGCGCGTGCCCTCGCCTCCGTTGAGCGGCGGCTCGTACGGTCCCGACACGAACGACGTGTTGAACCGCACCGGCGCGGCCGAGTCGCACTTGAGATAGGCCGCGCCCGGCGTGCTCGGCAGGTGATAGGCATCCGGCACGCCGAGGACCGTGCGAGATTCGTTGGCGGAGAACGTCTTCAGTCCGATCCGGTACGACAGGTGGCTGTCCAGGCCGCGCAGTCGACCTTCGTCCAGACGCTGCGACGCCAGCAGCAGATGGATGTGCAACGACCGCCCGAGGCGACCGATCGCGACGAACAGTTCGGCGAACTCCGGTTTCTGCGCCAGCAACTCGGAGAACTCGTCGACGACGATGAACAGCGCAGGCAGCGGATCCAGCGGCGCGCCCGCCGCCCGGGCCCGCTCGTACTCGCCCACATTCGCGAAGTTGCCCGCCGCGCGCAACAGTTCCTGCCGACGGTTGAGCTCCCCGGACAGCGCGTCGGCCATACGGTCGACCATCGCCAGCTCCTGCTCCAGGTTGGTGATCACCGCCGCCACGTGTCGCGTGGTCAATCCCAGGAACGTGGCCCCGCCCTTGAAGTCGACGAGCACCAGATTCAGTTCGTCCGGCGAATGCGTGGCGATCAGCGCGAGGACGAGCGTGCGCAGGAACTCGCTCTTAACGCAACGTGGATAGTGACTGCGACTGGCGCGAACACCGACCCGCCTGGCCACCCTCAGAACAGCCCGTTTTCTGGACAGTTCCTGACCGCAGGCGCGGCGAACGGGGATCTGGTGCGTGCGCTAAAGCTGAACATGTGGCGGTTGTTACCTCCCCGTGTGGTCGCAGAACTCACCCCGTAAGCGGTATGCCAGTGCTACGAAGCATGCTGTGCCTCCACTTTGCGGTTAATGCGGGTGAGGTATTTGTCGGCCACCAACTTGAGTTCATCCCGAGCCTCGTCGAGCAAGTTCCGTATGTCCTCGCTATCGACTATCGGAGAGTACTGGTGCTTGCTGGCATAGGCTTTGATGACGGCGATCCGGTCGGCGGCCTGTTGCGGGTCGTCGGCATACATCTTCCGCAGGTAGTCATCAAAGTTGGTGTTGCTCTTCTTGCCGTTGCAGGAACCGCAGGCCGGCACAAGGTTACCGAGCTTGTGCTCACCGACGTGGACGCGATTGATCGGGACCGCGTGATCGATCGTCAGACCAGTCGTGTTGCCGCAGTACACGCATCCGAGCTCTTCCTTCGCAGCGTGCCACTGCTTCTCGCTGAACTCATCGCGCCCGATGTTGCTCAACAAGTAGCGAACCAGCGCATTCTGCGCAACACCGATCGCATACGAGCGGTACCGGGGGCCGCCGGGTGCCGACCCAGTCGCGCCAAACTCGGCAACTGTCGTGCGGGCCCACTCCTTGAAGTCCTCGCTCAGACCGCTAAGCTCAATGTTCTTATCCATCAGGTAGTTAACGAAGTGCGCGGTGTGCAGCCTTGCGACCCATTCCGAGGTGACGCGGTATCCTGCGGCGGCGAATGGACCCGACGACTTCGCCGTCCAGTACCGTTCCACCGTATCGTCGGGGTTCGCCAGGGTCAGCACCGGATAACTCTGCCGGAACGTGGCGAGACAGTAGTCCCGGTCCGACAGCCTCGCAAACTCCTCGGGATCTGTGCCCTGGCAGTAGTCGAAGATCCGCGGCAGGTTGTCCCGCACGAACTTCCCGATGGGACCAACCTCGTTCGGATCTGGAAGTTTGCTCATCAGTTTCTCCTTGGCTAATAGGTGGCAATGGCACGGTGGTACCAGCCCGGCACATCGCAGGAATACCTGCCGCTGAAGGGGCGGACGCCTCGCCCGATTCTTCGCTGCGGTTGTCTGCCACTGCTCGAACCTGAGGTCGTTGCCGACGTGGTAGAGAGTGCAGGGCCCGGCTGACCGAGCATACTCGGCGACGAGCTTGCTGCTCACGTGATCGAGGGTCGGCCGCCTCATCTTCTTTCCAGTGGGTCCTACGCGGACGTCGAGACCCGAATCTCTGGCAGCCGCCCGATGTCGTCGGCGAGATGGCTTGCATGTGCGCCCATCGGTGTGCACGCCCAACCGGGGTTGATCTGTAGGGGGACGAGGGCCGGGCACTGCCTCGGCGACGGCAACTCCTGCTCGCACTCCTGGAGCCATTTCGCAATCTTCTCGGCCCGACCCAGGTAGTCGTGCGATCCCCATTCCTTGAGCACGTCAACGCTCCTGACGTCGAAACCGAGAGCTGCGCTGAGCTGACCGGTAATCCGTCGGTACTCACGTTCACTGGTCGCGTAGAAGTCATCCATAGCCTGCGAATAGCACTGCCTATCGAAGGCGATGGCTTGTTCGCGCTGCTGTTCGGCCCGGGTAACCGCCCGGCGCTTGAGCAGGATCCGCGCGCCGATCAGAGCCAGCAGCGCCGCTACCACACCCAAGATCCCTCCGACAATGGCCCCGATGAAGGCGTCAAATGTCCGTCGCATCGATATCGCTTCGCGAATCTCTTCGAAGGTCGGCGCCGGTCGGTTCGTCGTAGGTTGGGTGACGAACGGGCGCCCTGTGCCGTCGTAGAGTTCGAGGGTCCGCTTGACCGTCAGTGCCGCGCCGGTGTCCGGGTCTTGCGGGAGCAGGTGCTCCTGATCGGGGCGGACGATCTGCGCGGTTGCCAAGGACTGGTCGTCGCTGGAGTGGGAATGGGTAACCGCGCCGACTACAGCCGAACCCACCGAGATCACGAGTGCTAGGAGAATCGGAATCAACCAGGACGCTTTGACCCGGTTGCGGTCGACCGGGGGGTGGGGTACGGGCTCTGCTGGAGCCGGGCCGTAGAACCCATTGATCAGGCACTCACGGTCCACCGGACTGAGTCTTGCGACGGCGTCGCTGACCTGGTCGACGACCATGCTCTGCCACAGTTTCGAAATGCTGACCACACGATCGACCCATGCTCGCGCCGCAGGCAAGTACTTGCTGTCGAACCACAGGCCATCTTCGGTTGAGCTTCGCCACATCGCATAATCGCGGTGGGCGCTGCGACGGTCCGCGGCGCTGATTTCCGATACCGTTTGCGCGGCCAGTGAATCGATGCGGGCCAGCAGCTGTCCGTTGTGCTCGACGAGGTCGGTCCGCAGATCGTCGACGCTGCTGCTCAGGTTCTTCATCTGCCGATGGTTGTTGATGGCGAACCCCACCATCGTCGCGAGTTGCGCACCTTGCATCCAGGTCTGGGCTCGTGTGTGGCGGTTGGTGCTTAACGCGAGGTCATACATTCTGGGCATGGAGAGATAGGTCCTTTCGATGCGGCCAGTGGAGGATGGGAAACGCTCCGACATGGGCCGTGATGACGGGCGGGCGCTCCGGGGAGGTCAGCCCACTCGATAGCGCGTGAACGACTCCTTGGAGAGGGTGAATCCGTAGCCTTCGAGGTTCTCACATCGGATGCCGGCCTCGGTTGACGAGCAGACGATCCTCAGGTCCGAGCGCGGCCGGAAGGTCACCGATTCGCCGTATCCCAGCACAGCTTTCGCTTTCATCAGATTGCCTTGGATGATCGTGGCGCACAGGGGCTGGTCGAAGTTCGACCAGCCGAAGCTGGTGACGCTGTTCTCGGCGTCCTTGTAGTAGCCGCACTGCAGGTCACTGGACACCTTGTGCGGGTGGTCGGGCATCTGGCAGATTAGGCCGGTGTCGAAGGCACGGCAGTTGATCGCGCCCGAAGGAGACCTGAACTCGTAGGACGGGCCCGCAGCGAAGTCCGATGCTGGCCGATTGGTGAACGACGAGGCCGTGGGCGATTCGGCATTCGGCGACGGTTTCGGCGCCGCGTCCCCCGCTCGGACCTCGCGCTGTGACCCGAAGTCAACGATGTAACTGCGGCCCGACTGGTCCGGTAGATCCGAGATAACCTTGCCTGTCTCCGGGTCGAGTTTGTAGACGACCTGCTGCCATTTCGGCGGGTCGATCCCACGGTCACGGGTGTCGACGTCGACGACGATCCCCGATCGCGTCGCGGACACGAACCGGATTCCCTTGAACAGATACGACTTCGGGGTTAGCTGTGGCTCGCCATTGACGAAGATGACAACAGCCTGGACCGCCGAGGCACCAGTCCCTGCCGGAGCCGACCGGTCACCGATCCCGCCGTCGTAAATCAGGTACGAGAAGCACGGCCCTACCTCGCTACTGGCTGGCACTGTGGCGTGCAAGTACCTGCTGTCGCTGAGTTTGAACACCCCGGTCGGGATGTTGGTCTTGTTGGTGCACGGTCCCTTCGCAGAATCGCCCTGAGCCGTCGGCACGGCCGATCCGCTGTACGACGGCGTAGGCGAGTTCGCGCGCGGCTTCTCCGGAGTCGAGCAGCCTGTAACCAGAACCACCGCGATGACGGCGAGAACCCCCACTAACAGACCTGTGCGGCTCAAACGGCGACTAAACATCAGATACCCCCCTGTTTGGAAACTTAACTTCCGAGACTAGGGCATCACTCGGACAATCCGTGCGGTCCGGAGTAGCCAACCCGCCGACGCGCCGCAGCAGCATTAGCCTGGATCTTTCATCAGTGAATCCGAATCGCCGGGCTTGAAGAATGAAGAAAGGTGCTCTCAACTGCGATAATCGTTCTTGCGACAGTCCGATTACGTCAGAGCAAAGGAGCACCTAATGAGTCCTGGGGGCCTTCGGGCCTCTTGGATGGCAGTTCGCCGCTGGGTGAGCACACGGAGCACCTGGACCACGGAGTCCTACAGAAAGATCGTGCCCTCTGCGGCGGTGCCGGGAGCCCCGGATCGCCGAAGGGATGTTGTGCCCGTGTTGCACGTGAGCACCAGCTCATTAGGTCGCGAACACTCTCCTGGCCGGACTACCAAGTCATGTCGACGCGCAGCGGGAACGGAAGTGATCAGGTGTTGTTCATCGGGGACGATTGGGCTGAGGGCCATCATGACATCGAGGTCATGGACGGCGACAGGCGCACAATGGCCCGCACACGGTTGCCGGAGGGCGTCGCGGGAATCACGCGGTTCCATGACATCGTGTCTCAATTCCTCGAAGTGGACGCTGACCCCGCGACGGTACTGATCGGGATCGAAACCGACCGGGGACCGTGGGTGGCCGCGTTGGTCGCAGCCGGTTACAGGGTGCATGCAGTCAATCCGTTGCAGGCCGCCCGGTATCGGGACTTGCGTGGGGTGTCGGGCGCGAAGAGCGATGCGGGGGATGCGCACGTTCTGGCAGATATGGTGCGCGTTGATGGGCACCAACTGCGGGCGGTGGCCGGTGACTCCGCGGACGCGGAGGCGTTGAAGGTCGTCAGCCGTGCGCACAAGACGTTGATCTGGGAGCGCAATCGCCATTCGAACCGGCTGCGGCATGTGCTCCGCGACTACTTCCCCGCAGCATTGGAGGCGTTCGAGGACATCACGGCACCGGATGCTCTCGCGTTGTTGGCGAAGGCACCGGATCCCGATGCCGCGGCGCGGTTGACGGTGCCGCAGATCCGCGCCGCACTCAAAGCCGCCCACCGCCGCGGGATCGAGGGGAAGATCAGCCGGATCCGTGCCGCTCTGCGCACGGACCAGCTCCGTCAGCCCCCGGCACTGACTGCTGGCTGTGCGGTCGTTGTCCGGTCGATCGTGGCCGTCCTGCAGACGCTCAACACCCAGATTGCGAGTCTGCAAACGGATGTGGAAGTAGCGTTCGCTGCGCATCCGGACGCCGAGATCATCGGCTCCCAACCCGGTATCGGTCAGGTTCTCGGTGCCAGGGTCCTCGGGGAGTTCGGTGACGACCCGACCCGGTATCGGTCGGCGAAAGCTCGCCGCAACTTCGCCGGCACCAGCCCGATCACGCGGGCATCCGGCAAGAAGCGGGTGGTAGCGGCTCGTCATGTTCATAACGACCGACTCGTTGATGCGGTCCTGCAGCAGGCGTTTACGGCGATCAGGACCTCGCCCGGCGCCCGCGCGTATTACGAACACGAACGCGCACGAGGAGTCGAACCTTACGCGGCGCTGCGTCATGTCGGGAACCGGCTGGTCGGAATCCTGCACGGCTGCCTCCGCACCCGCAGCACCTACTGCGAGACGATGGCGTGGCCAAACCAGCCCGCACACGTGACGAAGACGGCTTGACATTTCACGACCAGGGATATCTTTCTGGTGAAGAACTCTACCGTGTTCTACCCGCACATCCACGCCACCGCCGACGGCGAGAATCTCGTGTCCCACGCCGGAACTGTCCTGTTGACCCGGACCGTCGAGGTCAGCAGCCTCGCAGCCGAGTTGCCGACCGCACTCGAGCCGTGGCGCACACCGTTGGCGACGCATGATCCGGGCAAGATCATCGCCGACCTCGCCGTCGCGTTGGTCGCCGGCGGCGACTGCCTCGCCGGCATCGCGACCGTCCGCGAACGCCCCGATACCTTCGGCCACGTCGCCTCGGACCCGACGGTGTCCCGCCTGATCTCCACCCTGGCCAAGTCGCCGATCCAGACGCTGTCGGCGATCGCCGCCGCGCGAGCGGCGACCCGGGCACGCGTGTGGTCGCTGGCCGGCACCACCGCGCCGAACCATGCCATCTCAGCGAAGAAGCCACTGGTCATCGACCTCGACGCGACCCTGGTCACCGCGCACTCCGACAAGCAATCGGCGGCAGGAAATCACAAGGGAGGCTACGGATTCCATCCGATGACCGCGTTCATCGACCACGGTCCCGGCGGTGCCGGAGAAGCCGGAACGATCCTGCTACGACCAGGCAATGCCGGATCGAACACCGCCGTCGATCACATCGCCGTCACCCGGGCTGCGTTACCGGCGTGTGGATAGTGACTGCTTACGAGCGAAGCGATCCGTGATCGCGTCACAGATCACACTCCAGCTTGCCGCCGCGCTCGGCCGGCGCGCCCCGGTGGCGATCGACATGCCCGCGGCACCATCACTGCCGCAGCACTCCTGGTCATGATCGACGATCTCGCTACGGCTGGCGGTAGATGGCGCCCCGGTCGATCGCGACGCCTCCACGGCCGCGGTGCGTCTGCCACACACCGGTTGCACACGACGCGCCCAGCAGAAACAGGTGGCCGCGGCACGCATAGGTTGCGTACAACGTCGGCGCCACCGCGACGCTCCCGGTTGTGATTGACGTCGACGGCACGGCATACCCGCCGCTGTACACCCTCGGTTGCGATCGACGACCACACCGCAGTGCCAGCGCGTCCACAGGCGTTCCCGGTTGGGATCGTCGTGTGCAGCGAAGCGAGGCCATCGCGGCACCCCCTGTTGATCACGCCGTCCCCATTACGGCAGCAGGCGGCCGCAGCGCTCCCGGTTACTCACGACCTCTTCGCGGCCGCAGCACCGCTGCTGCACTGTCCCATTGTCCCGGAGTTGGAATCCGCGAATCCAACTCCGGGACAAACTTTGGGACACGCCCGCCGAAGATTTCCGCAGCTGACAGCCCCGGAAAGAGCGATAGGTTGATCAATGTCCCGCTGTCTCGGATCTGTAGAGAAAGTTTTCTATGGAGATTCGTTTCGGTTCGTTGGGTCCATGTAGGAATCTTTTTCACGCAAAGTGTGGGACAACGGGACGACCTGCGGTTTTACAACAGATCAACGCCTCTACCTGCACATATAGTGTCCCTAAGATTGAGCCCCAACTGTGGGACGCCGCATAATGCCCCGGTTGAGCAGACGTCGATGCAACGGCAGCGGCCCGTGATGCGCGCTCGGTTGCGCACGACGTACTCAGCGGTAGCGGGTAGCCGCAGGCACCCCGGTTGCGACCGACGTCGGCGCTACGACAGCCCGCGCCGCCGTTGGCACTCCCTGATGACTACGACGTGCTCAGCAGCACAGGCCACAGTGGCAGCACCCGGCAATGATCGACGTCGCGCCCGGCGGAAGCATGCCGCTGTGCATCCCCGGTGGTGACGACGTCGACGGTACGGCACACCCGTCGCACACCTTGCTCAGTTGCGCTATAATGGAGGCGATCTCGTTGGTCGGCTTCGCGCCGGACGGTGACATCCTTCACCGGAGATCCTCACCTGGGTCGGAATTGGATTGTCCGGCGGGTCGCGCTGCCGCGCACCCCTTGCCTGTGCGACGGAGCAGGCACGCCCAACTCGCCTTGAGGCAAAAGTTGCCGGGCTAGGACACCGATAGGTCCTGGTAGCGCACCCTGTGACGGGGTGCAGCTCCCAGGAGACCTCTATGTCCACATCCACGCTCCCCTCGGCTGCAGTTGCAGTCGAGGACCTTCTCACCCTGCGCGAGGCCGCCGAGCTCGGTTACGGCGCCTACTCGACGCTGCGCAAGCGGATCCGCGAGGGCAAACTCACCGCGTACCACCTCGGCAATCGCATTGTCCTGCACCGCGACGACCTCGACGCGCTGATCACGCCCGTTCACCCGGCCGGCCCGTCACTGGACCCCGCCGTCGCCGCGTGGGTGGAGTCGGTGGCGGCGACCGCGCCGCCGCTGTCGCCCGCCGACGCCGCAGCCGTCGCAGCGCTTCTGGTTCGCGGGGGTGCAGCGGCATGAGTGCAAAAGAAAACCCCGAGCGGGCACTCGGGGCTCTCGAAGAAATCACATGCGGTGCGGTTTCCGATTCCAAGGATACCAGCTTCGACATCGATTTCCCGCTGACGCCGGCGGACGCTGCGCGTGCTCGCGCGGCCGTCCACGACCGCGTCATCGACGCCGACCGGCGCGCCACCAAGGAGATGTTCAACCAGCTCGCCCGGCGCGCCGGCAACGATCCGCGACTGAGCCAGGGCGGTGTGCCCTACACCCGTTCGGTCGCCGAACTGTCCAAGGTCGTCTGCGACCACTTCCTGCGCGAAGAGCAGGTCTCGATGCTGCGCAAGGTCAGCCCCGACACGGTCAGCCTGGGCCTGCGCGGTGCGATCAACGATGCTGTCGAAGAGCAGAACGAGCAGCTCAAGCGCGACCTGGTCGTGGGCAAGAAGCTCATGCACATCACCCGGCTGAGCCACGCCGAGATCGCGCGCCTGATGGCCGCACTGCATCCGATCCGCCGGCTACAGGCGGGACCGCGGCCGAAGTCGGAAGACCCGCTGATCGTCTACATCGACGACGCCGCAGCGCCCGGCTACGGCACATACGAGATGAGTGAGGAGGCGCTGGACCAGATCGCCCGGCGCTACCAGCCGGACCTGACCACCAAGGAGTTCACCGAGGTTCTCTCGGCGCTCAAGGGCGCGGTCGCGCGAGTGCACCAGTCCGATGACCGCGACCTCGTCGCCTGCCGCAACGGCCTCGTGGACTACAACGGCGGCGATCCGATCTTCCGAGAGTTCAGCCCCGAGCACGTCGTCCTGGCCAAGCTCGACGTCGACTGGAACCCCGACGCCGAGAACCCGCACATCCAGACCCCCGACGGCGACGTCTGGGACGTCGAGTCCTGGATGAACTCCCTCTCCGACGACCCCGAGGTCGTCGAGCTGCTCTGGCAGACCACCGGTGCGATCATGCGGCCGCGGGTGCGGTGGGATCGCTGTGTCTTCTACTACGACGAGCTCGGAAACAACGGCAAGGGAACCCTGCTGAGTCTGCAGCGAAATCTGCTGGGTGAGGGCGGTTCGGTCGGCATTTCACTGGCCGATCTGGGCACCACGCACGGCCTGGAGCCGCTCATCGGCGCCGGACCGGTGGCGTCGGCGATCCTCACCGACGAGAACGACGTGGGCACCTTCATCGAGAAGGCCGCGAACTTCAAAGCGCTGATCACGCACGACGTCATCACCGTGAACCCGAAGCACCGGGCCATCGTCAACCTTCGCTGGTTCGGCTTCATGGTCCAATGCGTCAACGATCTGCCGACGATCAAGGACAAGTCCGACTCGATCTACCGTCGTCAGCTGTTCATCCCGTTCACCAAGTGCTTCACCGGTCGCGAGCGCAAGTACATCAAGGACGAGTACTTGAAGCGCTCCGACGTGCTCGAATACGTGCTGCGGCGTGTGCTCACCATGAGCTACTACGAGCTCTCCGAACCGATGGCGGTGAAGGCGCTGCTGAGTGAGTTCAAGGAGTACAACGACCCGGTGCGCGCGTTCTGGAACGAGGTCAAGACCCAGTTCTACTGGGACCTGGTGCCCTTCCAGTTCGCCTACGACCTGTTCGTGGCCTGGATGAAGCGGAACATGCCGCACAGCAATTCGATCGGCAAGATCAAGTTCATCAAGGCGCTGGTCAAGCTGGTGCAGGCCGAGCCCGACGGGGTCTGGGTCTGCAAGGACCAGAACGCTCAATATCGCCCGGGAACGCGCATGATGTCCACCGAGCCGTTGATCGCCGAGTACAACCTGCTCGACTGGGCCAACGTCGCCGCGCGCGACGACCCGAAGAAGTTCGCCCGGATCCCCATCGACAAGCTCAAGTCGAAGTACCGCGGCCTGGTGCGTCGTGAACTCACTGACGCCGACTTCGCCCAGGAACAGGACGTCCAGCCGGCCGCGGTGGCCGAGGCGGACGCCGCTGGGGACACCGCAGTAGGGGGTGCGACGCCTCCCATGGACCCGCTCACGGTCGAGTCGATCGCGATCCCCGAAGACGGGGCATCGGGGCCGGCTGTCCAGCCCGCGGCTGTGTCGGCCGACGGCACACCCGCACCCGCATCGGATGCGCCGGATGACGGTGATGCGTCGCCGCCGGCCCGGCCCTCGCCCGAGCGTCTGGCGAGACTCGCCGGTGTCGGTGCGATCACGGCCACCGACGACACCGAGGCGGTGACCCGATGACCGTCACCGTCTACACCAAGCCGGGCTGCGGCCCGTGCCGGATGACCTGCCGCCGGCTCGACGCCGAGGGCATTCCCTACACCACCGTCGACATCACCCAGAACGACGCGGCCCGCGACTACGTCATGGCGCTGGGCTACCAGCAGGCCCCTGTCGTCGTGGCCGGCACCGAGTACTGGTCGGGGTTCCGGCCGGAACGGATCGCGGCACTCAGCATGGAAGGAGCAGCAGCATGAATCGCAAGCAACGCCGCTCGCTCGGCGTTCTCCCCCAGCGCGCGTTCGAGCGAGAGCTTCGCCGGGCTGTCGACGGAGACCCGGCGGCTGATCCGTCCGTCGCCGCGTTCTGGGGTCACTTCGCCCGTACTGGCGGCATCGTCGCCGCCTACGTCGAGGCCAACGGCGACGTCAGTTACATCAGGAACAACACGAGGAGTGAGCAATGACCGACATGATTCCGCCTGTATCGGCGATCGACTCGGCCCGGGCGTCCTATGAACAGGCCGTGACTCGTGGCCCGGCGGTGGTCGCCGATCACAACGGCGATGTGAGTGTGTACATGGTGCCCGCGCGAGGGGGTGACCGCGATGGGGATCGCGTACGTGTCTATGACCCGAGCGGTGGCCGTTTGGTCGATGTGGAACCGCATGGGCGGGTGACTGTCGATGGGGACCGCGTCGCGATCGCACCGGACGGTGTCGTGTCGGTTGAGCTGATGAGTGGGCATGAGGTCGTCGTCGACGAGTTCGAGGGTGTTGCTGTTCGGGAGGGTTCACGCGATGCGCGTTGGCGCGGACGCGGTGTGACCCTGGGGCCGGACGGGGTATTCGACGTCGGGGGCCTGACTCGCTATGCCGATGGTGTGATTCGGATCTGGCCGACCGAGCACCGTACATTCGCCAGCGGCCCCTCAGCGGTGTTCCACCCCGATGGCCGCGTCTTCGTCCAGTACAGCGAGAACGAGCGTTGGGTGTATGGGGCCGACGGCCCCGGCTCTGTGGCCAACTTGCGCCGGTGCGTCTCGCGTGAGCGGTGGCACGGCCGTGACGTGGTGCGCACACCGCTGGAAGGACCGGATTTCCTGGAGGGTCATCTGGTCGAGGTGTTCGCCCGCGGCGGCGTGACGGGCTTCGGCCGCACGGTGGTGGTGCGCCTGGGTGTTCCTTACGACGTACACCCGACAGCGCAGTACCGCCGGTGGGGGTTCGTGTCGACAGACATCGACACGACCGACCCCGCGGTGGTGCGTCTGGGTCAGTCGTCGGGTCCTCTACCGGAGCCGGCGCAGGTGGTGCCGACCGAACCGGTGGAGCCCGAGGCGGGTTCCGATGTCGACTGGTTCGGACTCGATGAGGTGGCCGATGATGACCGCGAGTGAGTGGATCGCGAAGGTGGCCGGGCCGCCGCGCACCAACCGTCGGCTGTTCTGGTGGTCGACAGTCGGGCTGGCCGGGTTGTTGGCGGTGACCGGTGCGGTCGGCAATGCTGCGGCCGCCGACAGCGCCGGTGGCGCGGTGGCAGGCGTCGTGGTGGCCGCAGCCGTTCCCGCGCTGCTCGTTCTGATCGCCGTCGCCATGACCGCTGTGCTGCGGTCGATGGTTCGCACCGACTACATCGACGAGGGCTTCGTGGTCGTCCCGGTCATCGGCGGCGCGGTGTTCCTGACGCTGGTCGGCACGGCACTGGCCTTCATCAGCCAGCCGGTGCGCGAGTTCGCGGTCATGGGCGGGATCGCCGAGGACTGGGCCGGGTCGTTTCCGTTCGTCGTGGAGACCGCCTTCGTGCTTCTCGCGATCGGCTTCGTGGCGGCGGGCGTCCGATCTCCCGCAGCCGACGACAAGACGGAGGAGGTGTCGGCATGAATCACGGTCGCAAGACCTACGGGTTGGCCTACGCCTGGACGTTGGTGGCCTTCTTCACTGGGGCGTCGGTCCTGCTGAACGGTGCTCACGCTGTGCTCGGCATGGCTCAGGAGTCCCTCTGGGCGCGCTTCTGGGCAGTGCTGACGGCGATCCTGTTCCCGCTGGCAGTGCTTGCCGAGACGCACTTCCTGGTGAACCTGATTCGCGAATGGGACACGCGGGCCCGCTGGATCGCGGCCCTGCGGATGGTGTGCATCGCCGCTGTCCTGGTGGTCGCCTACATCGCCTTCGTGCGCAGCTTCTATGCGCTTGGCGACATGGCGGGGTTGATGGGGATCCCGGACGAAGACTGGTGGATGCTCCCTGCGTCGATCGACGCGATGATTATCCTGGCCACTCTCGGGGTGGTGATCGCTGAGGGGCAGATGGCGCTGGACCGCGCCGATGCGGCGCCTGCGCAACCTGCCGATGGATCGGGCCATGAGCACCATGCGCAGCTCGATGGCCTTGCCCATGAGCAGGTCGACGAGGTGCCTGCGCACCCTGTTCACGAGCACCCTGCGCAGCCTGTCACCGAGCCTGCGCACCCTGTTGACGATGTGCCTGCGCAGGTTGCCGAGGGGGCTGTTGCGCAGCCTGCTGCTGCACGCTGCCAGCAGGGTGCGCAAGACGATCCTGTCGCCTTGTCACCGCAGGTCAATGGCTATGCGCACCCTGCCGCGGGCAAGCTGGACCGCGGGCCTGCCGGTCAGCCTGCGCACCCTGCCGGTGCCGGGCCTGCGCAGCTCGATGACCTTGCCCATGAGCAAGCTGCGCACCCCGTCCATGACCTTGCCCATGAGCAGGTCGACGAGGTGCCTGCGCACTCTGCGGAGGGACCTGCGCGCGCTGTTCACGAGCACCCTGCGCAGGATGCCGGCGGCGTCGATCACGCGGCCCTCGCGGCCTGTCTGATCGCCGAACGCGGTGTGGACGCGGATGCGCCCGTCGTGGCCGAGGTGCTCGCCCTGCGCGCCGAGGACGCGGCATGGAGCCGGATCGCCGAGGCGTCCGGGAAATCGCCGTCGACAGTGCGGCGCTGGGTCGACGGCGCGGCCGAGCTCGACGGTGCCTACGCGGTGTCGGTGGGCAAGCGCCCGAAGGCCGCTCTGGCCGTGGTTGGCGACTGACTCCGACGCCCCAAAGACCCCGCCTGCCCCTTGGCCGGCGGGGTCTTTGCATGTCGCCGCCGAGCCGCACGCGGCACATCATGGGTCATCCAGGTGCTCCTCTAGGGGTCACTCGGGTACCCCGCTACAGGGCACCGGGATGCCTCTCTATGAGGCACTTGGCAATCCCATGTCGGCGTAGTGCCCTGACAAGGGTCACCTGGGTGGGTCTAGAAGCGACACCGAGGCGCTCTGACAAGGGTCATCCAGGTGACCCTCGTCGTGTCTGCGGCGCTTGCCTGCATATTCTCGGCGAACTTCGCGGTTATGCCAAGGCATATTCCGTCGACCCCGCTGCCGCACCCGCCGACGTCATCCACGACCCCGCCGATCAGCCCCCGACGGACGCCGACACCGGGTGGGCACGATCTGCGCGACGGCGCTGGTGTGCAGCGGCCCGGTGCGGGCGGAGCCCGCCCGGGACGATGCCTTGTCGGCGGGTTCGTGCAGATCCGGTGTCGGCCACCCGCCAGACCTGGCCACCGGACGCTTCACCGCCACGGCCCCGGTCCGGCCGCAGCCGCTGAAGAACGTCCCGATGCCCGTTCCGGCCGCCTCATCACGCTGCTGCCGGCCCCGCGGCCCGATCGGCACCACCGGGGCCATCCAGGGCCGAAATCGCCTCGAACGGCCGGAAATCACCCCCTGCGCCACCTGCGTCACAGGCATTAAAAAGGCGGCGCAGGGTCACGGGGTATCTGACCTGCGGAAACGGCAAGGCGCGAATAACCCTGCGACGTAGAGAAACGGCACGGCGCAGGCCCCTCTGCGAAACCCCTGTTTTCACAGGTAGACCCCTGCGCCATCGACCTGTTTTCGGGGCCGTTTCGGCGAGGTGCTCGAAAACCGTAACTGGCATAAGGGAGAGTGACGCACTTCGAGTTTCGGCGCTGGTCACCGAACCCCTGCCCGGACGCCGGTGGCCGCGAGCGAGCGAGTGGCCATCCGGTGCCGGGATCCAGGCAGGCCGGCACGGATGCGAGCGCGCGAGCATTCGGGTCTGCCGCCGACCCCACGGGCCCGTTACCGCAGGTCGCGGGCCCTGCCGCGCTGCGCGCGGACCGAGGGCCGCAGGCCCGATCCCTGTTATCCCCCGCGCGAAGCGCGGCTCCCCAAGCGAGCGCAGCGAGCGGTGGGAATCACCGGGCCGCAGGCCCGCCGAGCGCAGCGAGGGTAGTGATTCCAATGGGGCCTAGGAATCACCCCTGTTTCCGGGTAGCATCGACGGGGAAGCGCAGCGAGGGCCCCCGTCGATGCAGGGACCCGGGAACAGGGGTGAGGCCTACCGGCCGTCAGGCCGGCCATAGAGATCAGGGAGGAGACGCCGAGCATGTCGGACACCGCGAGCAGAGCGAGCATGGACTTCCGCAGCATGCAGTCGGCGAGCCCGGCCGCGGATGCGACGCGGCGGATGAACACTTTGTACGAGTCGATGCGCAAGACCGCCGGTCCGCAGGCTGTCGCGATGTACGCGGCGCAGAACCCAGCGATCAATCCGGATATGACTCGGTTTAATCGGGACTTTGTCAACGACGGCGAGGGCGGGTACCGCGGTCAAGTCCCGGGTAGTGGTGTAACTGGTTTCTGATCCTTCGTTGGTGATCAGGCGGGTAGTTCCATCAGTGGATCGGTGCTCACCTCCGTCTGCGAGTCGGTGTCGGTGGTCGGGGTGAGTCGGC